>JADINH010000189.1 GCA_017694225.1 Candidatus Avisuccinivibrio stercorigallinarum | reverse complement strand
GCTCAATGCAGAGCAGATCAAAAAAGCTCACACTGCGCTCGGAAAGATTAGAACATAAAAACAAATACAGAACACTTAGACAACAAAGATTAAGAGCGCACGCCTGCAGGCTGTGGCGCAGGAAGATGCTGGAAGATTATTTGCTTATGAAGAGATTTAGTTTATGCGTCCTGGCAGCGGCAGCTGCCCTTTACACTCTGCCGGCCTCAGCTTCAAATGACATGTATGCTGCCCTGAATGTTCCGGCTTCAGCGGTGAAAGGCGGCGGGGTGCTCAATGTCAGCGCCTCCTCAGGCTCTGCCCAAAGCTCAACCGATGAAAAGCGCGAGGCTTATCAAACCGCCAAAAAAGCCATCAAATCAGGCGATCCGGCCGCGGCGCGCAGTTTAATGCAGACCGTGCTTGCCGACTACCCCTTAAAGGTCTGGCTTGATTATTATCTTTTATCTGAAGATCCGCAGGTGGAGAAATACCCTGAGGTCTTAAGCTTCATCCGCTCGGGCCGCCAGCATGAACTGGGCGCTATGCTCAAAGAAAATTACATTGAGTACCTGGCAGACCAGGGCCTTTTTGACAAGGTCTATGAGCTTTACGGCGGCAAAGAGCCCGCCTCCGGGCCCTATGACAAGCTCTCCTTTGCCCAGAAGAGCGGTCTGTGCCGCTTTTATGAAGCGGCCTGGCGCACCGGACGGGCCGATGAAAAGGCCGTGGCTTTTGCCAATTCGCTCTACCTTGATATGGACGGCAGCCCGCGCGCCTGCACCGGACTTTTGGCGCTCTATGACAGCCGCGGCTATCTTACCGACCGCCTGAAGCTGGAAAAATTTGAGCGCGCCTATGTCTCGCGCTTTGAGGGCAATCTGGTCAAGCGCCTTGCCGAGGAGCTGTCCTACACTACTTTTGCCGCCAAGGTCAACGCGGCCATGTCCTTTTATGAAGAGCCTGAAAAGATCTTTGAGGCTGAGATCAATACTGATGCCGACCGGCGCGTAGCAGCGCTGGCCTTTTGCCGCTGGGCCAATTACAATCCCAATGACGGCGCCGCCGCGCTGCCAGACTTTATTGCCAGGGTGCAGCCCTCGGAGGCTGAGCTCATTCCCATTTACAAGGTGATCGCGCTGCGCTTTTTGGAGCGCGGCCGCCCGCTTGAGAATGTCACCTGGGTGGATAAAAACCTGCCGGCGGTGGCCTGGACCCCTTATGTCAAGGAGCAGCGCCTGCGCCGCGCGGTGTGGTTCTCGCAGTGGGATATTCTCTACAAGCTCCTTGATCACGTGGACAGCGTGACCGCCAATGAAATCAACTGGCGCTACTGGAAGGGCCGTTCTGCCCTGGAGCTGGGTCACAAGCAAGAGGGCCGGGCCATCCTCACAGAGACTGCCAAAGACCGCTCGTTTTTTGGTTTTCTGGCAGCTCAGGAGGTGGGGCTCAAGCCTGCCTACAATCAGTTAAGCCTCAATCCGGCACTTACCTGGCCCGCCGGCCTTAACGGTGACCCCGCAGTGGCGCGCTTTTTTGAGCTCTACTCCATGGATGATGCCAATTACATCTACGAGTGGCGTGAGATCTCCAAATACTCCAAGGAAGATGTGGCCATGCTGATGGCAGAATGGGCGCTGCGCAACGGCAATTCGCGCCTGGCCATTGACAGCGTGGTCAGCGCCAGGCGCTGGGATGCGCTCGCGTACCGTTTCCCAATTGTCTATGAGGACATCTACCAGCGGAACTCACGCGAGCAGAATGTGCCGCTTTCTTTTATGTACGGCGTCTCCCGCCAGGAGAGCATGTTAAATCCCACCATCAAATCCCCGGTCGGAGCGGTGGGCCTGATGCAGCTGATGCCGGCTACGGCCAGGATGGTCTCGCGCCAGAACAAGTGGGAATACAGCGGGGTGAGGTCGCTTACCAAGCCTGAGGTCAATGTGCGCCTGGGCGCGGCTTACCTGCGTGACATGCTTGATAAATTTGGCAATAACCGCATTCTGGCCGCTGCAGCCTACAACGCCGGGCCGGGGCGGGTTTACCGCTGGGAATCAAAGGACGGGCTCAAGCGCGATGCAGCCATGTACATCGAGAACATTCCGTTCCTGGAGACGCGCAAGTATGTGCAGAATGTGCTGCTTTACGATGCCATCTACAACAAGCTCTTAACCGGCGATGAAAGGGTGCTGCTCACCCAGAATGAACTGAATTTTGCTTATTAATGGTGCAAGGGCACCAAAAGTGCGTGGCAGGTGTTTACAAAGGTTTAAATTTTGGTAAAATCCTGCCATCAAATTTAAGCCCAGGTGGTGGAATTGGTAGACACGCTACTTTGAGGGGGTAGTTCGCGAGAGTGCGGGTTCGAGTCCCGCCCTGGGCACCATCCACACAATAACCGCAGTGATGCGGTTTTTTCGTTTCTGCAGCCCGAAAAATTTCAGCGTCTTTTGCAGCTGGTATCACGATTTAGACTCTGATCCGGGCCTTGGCTTGTGCCTGCCTCTGTGCATTAGTCAGCCTGCAGTTTTTCAATGAGCAGGCGCAGTGATGTGAGCATCAGGGTGTCGTTTTCATGCTGCTCCTGCAGCATCTTCAGCTACTCTTTCAGGCATTTAACCTCAGTCCTGAGGGAGCTGTTTTCCTTTTCAAGCTCAGCCATCTGCTGCAGAGCCTGCAGCATTGGATCTGCTCTGTCGTCAGCTGCAGCGGAGATGGCCGTGCCGCCAGTGCCGGCATGATCTGTCCTGGGGGTAAAGATGAGCTGATGACCTCCTTGGCGGCTCGCTGAGGTCTGCCGCGTCACGTTATAGCGGTTAAGCTCCGGAAATTGTGCCAGAAATTCTGCCTTGAAGTGCACTTCGCCCAGACCACTGCTGTTGTCGATGCGGCCGACGGTTTTGATATTCCTTTTTACCGAGCCCATGCGGCCGTTTGGCATCTGCTCCCACTTTGAGCTGTAGGTGCGCACGTAGGTGTATTTGCCGGCGTGTACAAAATACAGACAGGGCAGTTTCGGCGTGCTCCGGGTCATAAAACCTCCTTGGGCAAATCTTCTCTGCCTGATCTTACCCTCAGCTGCGGTCAGTGCAACAGCCCTTTCTGCTGCTTTGTGAGCTCTCCAGCAGAACACGAAGGCTGACCGCCAAATCAGCCTGAAGTGTATTAATATGGGAAAAAAGTGGATAAAAAGGCGAAAAAAGGGAGATCTCGCAGATGACCGATGCAGGCAGCCAGGGTCAGAACCGGCTTGATGACATTGCCGCCGCGGCGCGCAGACTGTGTACGAAGCGCATCAGCAAAGTACTGCAGGACAACAAGGGGGCGGGCGCTGACTTTAAGATCACCTGGGTTTATCCGGCGGTGTGCACCTTGGAGCTTGATATTGCCTGGAACTTTAACCTGGTTAACGAAAACCCGTATGCCTCTCCCAATGAGCAGTATTTTGGCACGGATGTGCGCGCGTTTGAGCAGGCCTGTCAGGCTGCGGCCAATTACGCACTCAACGAGCTGGCACCCAAAAGGGAGTTTGTAAAAACTACCGTCATCAGCTCGCCTGCCGAGATTTAAAACAAGCGCTCTCAGGCTCTGCCCTGCCAGTAAAGGTCTATGACTTTAACAGCATGTCCGTGGACGTCAAATGCCCGGAGTGCAATGGCCGTGGCACCATCACCTGCGGGCGCTGCCACGGCTCGGGGCGGATCACCTGCCCGGACTGTTACGGCAGCGGTGCGGTGCTCATCGGTCAGGATCCGCAGTATGACAGCAAGGGCAATTTTGCAGGCAGCAGTCCGGTCTACGGCACCTGCACCACCTGCAATGGCACCGGCCAGGCGCGCTGCCCCTCCTGCGGCGGCCACGGCGAGTATACCTGCAGCACCTGCAATGGCAGAGGGCTTACGCTGCAGCGGCGCAAGTTTTTCCTTGGCGCCTCGCCCAAAAAGATTGTCAGACTGCCCGGTGCAGGGCAGGCCGAGGGCATCATGCAGCGCTGCCTGGCGCCATGCACTCCTGCTGACCTTTCTGCCTTTTTCCCGCTTAAATATGTCTCCTCGGGTGATTTTGATGATCTGACGCTCAATAACGGTGAGGTGGTAAAAAATCCGCGCGTCTGGACGCAGAGTTATCAAAGCACTGAGCCCTTTGCCTGCGCAGCGCTGACCTTTACCGTCAACGGGCAGAGCTTTGAGGATGCCTATATTTACAACGAAAGGCCCATCGGCATGCCGCCGGTAGTTGATCAGCTGCTCGCTGACGACCTCAATACATTAGAGCAGGGCCTGAAGTCCCCTGAGCCGCAAAAGCGTCTGCAGCTTTGTGAAGAGGCGGCCAAAACCGCTGCCGTCCGGGCCTGTCTTGACGGCCTGAAGGCAGGTCAGAACACCGATACAATCAAAGCGCAGTTTTATTCTGCCTGCTCGTTCTGCGTTTCCAAGAGCTTTGCTGACAAATACGTCAGCACCTTTGCACAGCTGCTGCAGCAGGCGGCCTCAGCACATCCCTTAATGTATCTGTGGAAGCGCCTGCTTTACCTCTTTGCCGGGGTGTTCTTTTTGATTTCACTTGCGGCCCTGGCGCTGTCAGATGCACCCGGATCCATGAGCTTTACCCTGATGAAATTTGGCGTGCCCCTTGGCATGCTGCTCTCCATTCCGTGCTTTGTGCTCCTGACGCGCAGGGAGCGCGAGGAGTTTGCACGTTTAAGGCCCTTTGTGGGGCAGCTGCAGCCGGGACAGTACCGGCCGCATTACCGTTTCTTTCTGCTGATGCTGGCAGCTTTGGTCGTGGCTGAACTGGCAGCTGAACTGGTGTCCAAGTTTTTGCCCTGAAATTAAGTGAGGCCGGGAGCTCCAAAAGGGCATAAATATCAGGAATTTGCGGGCAGGTGGGGCCCCCTGCCCAAAAATATTTGGCCTGCGCTGTTTACAATGTAAAA
>JADINH010000188.1 GCA_017694225.1 Candidatus Avisuccinivibrio stercorigallinarum | reverse complement strand
TCTGCAGCAGCTGCAGGTGCTCCTTAGTCGGATAGCCCTTATGGCGGGCAAAACCATACTCCGGGTGGGCCTTGTCGAGCTCATAAAGTTCGCGGTCGCGGGTGACCTTGGCCAAAATCGAGGCCGCGGCGATCTCCGGCACGCGCGCATCGCCCTTGACCACCGCCTGTGCCGCAAGCGGCAGATCTCTGGGCACCTTGTTGCCGTCAACCAGCATTAAGGAGCAGGGCAGATCCATATTCTGATAGGCCCTGGTCATGGCAAGCAGCGCGGCATTTAAGATATTAAGCCGGTCAATCTCGGCAGGCGTGCACTCGCCGATGCCGTAAGCTAAGGCATCGCGCACAATGATGTCAAACAGCGCCTCGCGCTTTTTCTCGCTGAGCTTTTTGGAATCATCAAGTCCTGCTATGGGTTTGTCCGGGTTTAAGACCACACAGGCGGCAGTGACATTGCCCATCAAAGGCCCGCGTCCGGCTTCATCGACCCCGCAGACTAAATAAACTTTGGGGTCAACCGGGTAGACAAAAGGCTCCAGCTCTTTTTTCACTGCCATTGCTTTCCCCTGCCCTAGGCCTGATCCTGCGGCTTTTCAGCAGCAGAAGCTGCAGCCTCAGGTTCTGCCAACCCCTGCTCTTTATTTTGAACTGCAGCTCCATCAGCCATAGCCGCCGCTTCATCTGCGGCCGGAGCTTCTGCCTGCACAGTATTTCCTGCTGTCTGTGCCTGCTTTTCAATGCGGGCAAAGACCGCGCGTGCGGCAATTTCATCGCTGTCCATGCGGATGGTCTTGTGGATGTTTAAAAACTCCTTTTTCATCAGCAGATTGTCTGACTTTAAGAGCTTTACCATTTCAAGGGCCAGGGCCTGCGGATTGCAGTTTTCCTGAATGAACTCGCCCACCACCCGGCGCTTGGCCAAAAGGTTTGGCAGCGAGAACATGTCAATCTTCAGCAGACGGCGCGCAATCATGGCCGAAATCGGGCTTACCTTATAGGCCACCGCCATCGGACGCTTTAAGAGCATAGTCTCAAAGGCCACGGTGCCGCAGGTCAAAAGTACGGCATCTGATGAGGCTATGACGTCCTGTGAGCGCCCCACATAAATGGTCAGGGACAGATCGGGAGCGTTCTCCAGCCACAAGTCTTTCAAGTTGAGCGCGCGCTCCTGATTGACCGCCACCGAGATGAAGACCACATCCTTTAATTTTTCTTTGACCATGCGCGCGGTCTTGGCAAAAATCGGCACCATGCGCGTAAGCTCACTCTTGCGCGAGCCCGGCAGAATGGCCATCACCTTGGTGGTATAGGGCTCGATATGCTCCACGCAGTTTTGATAGAGCTCAATGCGCGAGCGCGCATCCTCCTCGTCCACTTCCAGCGGAATGGAGTTTGCCAGAGTATGGCCCACATAGGTGCAGGGCATGCCGGCACGGTCATAAAATTCTTTTTCAAAGGGCAGCAGCGCCAGCACTTCATCGCAGGATCTGGCGATATTCTTCATGCGCCCTTCACGCCAGGCCCAGACTGAGGGGCTGACATAATGCAGGGCCGGAATCCCTGCTTCCTTTAACTTTCTTTCAACGGTGAGATTAAAATCCGGGGCATCAATGCCGATCACCACGCAGGGCCTTGCATCAAGCAGAATTTTGATAAGCTGTTTTCTGATTTTTAAAATCGGCATCAGATGCGACACCACTTCCATCAGGCCCATCACGGACAGGCTGTCCATGGGAAAGGCTGAAGTGAAGCCTTCGGCGATCATCTTGGGACCGCCGATGCCGATAAAGGATGCCTGCGGATCGTGGCGCTTGATGGCGCGCATCAATCCCGCCCCGAGCGTATCGCCCGAGGCTTCGCCCACTACCACTGCGTAGAGGTGCTGATTGAAATTACTGCTGGACATTAACGCACAATTCCACGTCCGCTCTGTTTTAAGAACTCCACTAAAGGAACGATGCAGTCCTGGGTCCTGGCCATCTCCTCCAACTGCTCCACGGCCTGCTCAATGGTGTTGTGCTTGTGGTAAATCACCATATAGGCGCGGCGGATGGCATTGACCTGCTCCTCGGTAAAGCCGCGGCGCAACAGACCGACGCGGTTGATGCCGTGGGCCTTGGCGTAGTGCCCGGCTGCCATGACGTAGGGCGGCACGTCCATGTTGAGGGCTGCCATGCCGGCGATAAAGGCGTGAGCGCCCACGCGGCCGAACTGATGGATAGCCGAAAGGCCGCCGAAGATCACGTAATCGCCGATCACCACGTGGCCGGCGAGGGTGGCGTTGTTGGCAAAAATGCAGTTGTCGCCGATGATGCAGTCATGGGCCACATGCACATTGACCATGAATAAATTGTGGCTGCCCACCTTGGTGTTGCTGTTGCCCTGAATGGTGCCGCGGTGCATGGTGCAGTGCTCGCGGATGACATTGTCATCCCCGATCTCAAGGGTGGTGGGTTCGTTTTTGTACTTTAAGTCCTGACAGCCCTCGCCTATCGAGCAGAACTGATAGATGTGATTGCGGTTTCCAATCTTAGTCGGGCCGCGCAGCACGCAGAACGGCTCAATCACGCAGTCCTCACCGATGACGACATCGCCCTCGATGATGACATGCTCTTTGACAATGGTGCCTTTGCCGACAGTGACACTGCCGGCAATTTTGGCTGTCGGATCAATCTTGGCAGAGGGATCAATCATGGGCCGCCTCCTTAAGACTTAACTTTGGCGCACATTAAATCAGCTGAGCACACTACATTGCCGTCCACGGTGGCCACACCCTTGAAGCTGGCGATGCCGCGGCGCTCTTTTAAGTATTCCACATCGAGCACCAGCTGATCGCCCGGCACCACCGGGTGGCGGAAGCGTGCATTGTCAATTGAGGCAAAATAGTAGAGCTCACCTGGCTCAGGCTTGCCCACCATGGTGAAAGCCAGCACACCGGTGGCCTGTGCCATGGCCTCTAAAATGAGGACGCCCGGCAGCACCGGCTTACCCGGGAAATGCCCCTGAAAGTAAGGCTCATTGAAGGAGATATTCTTGATGGCTCTTAAGGTCTTGTGCTCATCAGTGATCGAGTAGTCCACCACGCGGTCAATCATCAAAAAGGGATAGCGATGCGGGAGCAGACTCATGATCTCTTCAACATCTAAGGTTTTCTTCACTTGTTCAGTCACTTTGCTTCTCCTAAAAGCTTACATCAGCTTACTTAGCACTGCTGCCCTCAAGAGCCTGCAGTCTGCGTTCAAGTTCATTTACCTTGTGGTACATGTCATTGATGTGCAGTACGCGCGAGGCAGTGAGGCGCCATTCTTTGTTAGTCTGTGCCGGAATGCCCGATGAGTAGATGCCGGGCTTGTCAATCGAGCGCATCACCATGCACATGCCGCTGATGGTTACCCCGTCGCAAATCTCAATATGGCCGTTGAACACCGAGGTGCCGCCGATAATGCAGTAACGTCCAATCTTCACGCTGCCTGCAAAAGTTGTGCCTCCGGCTACCGCAGTGCCGCTGCCGATGCGCACATTGTGCGCTATCTGACAGAGATTGTCGATGATGACATTGTCCTCGATGACGGTGTCATCAAGTGCGCCTCTGTCTATGCAGGTGCACGCGCCTATTTCAACGAATGAACCTATTTTAACATGACCAGTCTGCGGGATCTTCAGCCAGCGCCCGCGTTCGTTGGCATAACCAAAACCGTCTGAGCCGATCACGGTGCCAGACTGCACCAGGCAGTGCTCACCAATTTCCACGTCATGATAGACGCTGACATTGCCATAGAGTTTGGTGAAAGCTCCAATTTTGACATTCTGCCCGATGATGACGCCGGGGCCAATCTGCACGTTGTCACCCAGGACGACGCCAGGACCTATCACGGCATTGGGGCCGACGGCGGTGTTCTTTCCGAGCACTGCAGTCTTATCAATTACTGCAGATGGGGCAATGCCCACTGCCACCGGCGGAGTGGTGTCAAGCAGCTGTGCGGTCTTGGCAAAAGCCACATAGGGATCGGAAACCACCAGCGCGGCCTTGCCGCCTACATGCGCCAAATCATCCTCGCGCACGATCACGGCACTGGCCTGACTTTCAGTCAGTACAGAGCGGTAGCGCGGATCTGACAAAAATGAGATCTCGCCCACGGCTGCGGTTTTTAAATTGGCGATGCGGGTAATTTCAATGTCCCCGCTGCCTACTAATTTGGCGTCAAGCGCCTTGGCCAAAAGCTCAAGCTGCACGGTTCCCTCCTATAAGCCAAAAAAGCTCCTGCCTGTCAGGAGCCTTTTTAGTGTAACAGATTGTAAAAATAATCCCGCTTATTTCTTCTTGGCAGCGCCCTGCTTGTCCTGGGCAGCCACGCGGTCAATTACATCCTGTGAAATATCAAGCGCAGAGACGGTGTAGGCCACCACGTTCTCGCCGCGCAGCACCAGCTGCAGGCCGCGCTCCTTGGCAATCTGATCAACAGCCTTCTGCACTAAACCGGCGAGGCGCTGCTGCTCTTCATGGGTGCGCTTGCCGGCATCTTCCTGCAGGGCGCGGCCCTTTAAATTAAAATCAGACTGCAGCTGCGCGAGGCGGCGCTGGGCGTCGGTTAATTCATCGCCCTTGAACTTGCCCGCCTGCAGGTCAGCAGCGAGTTTCTTGCCTTCCTGCTCTAAGGTCATCAGCTCCTGCTGGCGCGGCCCGAACTCCTTGGCCATGGCCTCAGCTGAATCCTTGGCCTGCGGGATCTCATGCATAATGAGCGGCACATTGATCACTGCGATATTGGTGATATTGTCATCTGCAGCCTGGGCGGCTCCGGTCATCAATACAGCGGCGGCTGCGGCTGCAAGCAAACTCTTTTTAAACATCTTGAAGCAATTCCTCGTTCTGCTTTATTTCTTTTCTTTTTTGTTAAATTGTAAATATTATATTCCGCTTTGCTCAATATGGCTTATCTGCGGTATGTTCAGCCTTTTAAGCTCCTGTTCCCGGCAGACGGCGCACTGCCGCCTGCCGGAGATTTAAGCTTTTTAGGTTCAGCTTTCAGCACCGGGCCTTAGAAACGGCCGCCGATGTTGAAGTTGAAGGTCTGGGTGTCATCACCGGTGTAGTCCTTGATCGGACGGGCCAGTGAGAATACCAAAGGTCCGATAGGCGACATCCAGGCCAGGGACACACCCACTGATGCGCGGTAGTCTGAGGGATCAGAGCCGCTGTCGCCGCCCATGTAATCGCTGTCATGGGTATCCCACAGGGCGCCGGCATCCAGGAAGATCGAGGTTCTGACCTGGCGCTTGTAGGTCTCGGAAATGAGCGGGGTCGGCACGATGAACTCAGCTGACACCGTCCATAAGGCGTTGCCGCCCACCGGAGTGTCAGAAGTGTACGAACCACCCTCGGTGCGATAGATGGCGCGCGGGCCGATGGAATTTGAGTCAAAGCCGCGCATCCACTCAGAGCCGCCCAAATAGAAGTTGGCAAAGAACGGCAGTCTTTCCTGATCGCCATAGCCGTCACCGTAAGCTGCACGCCCGCGCAGTGAGAACACCCAGTCGTGATCCATATCAAGCGGCAGATAGTGATAGCTTTCAGCCGAGAGCTTGTAGTACTCCAAATCTGACACTGAAGGCAGGGTAGCAAAGGCGCTTAAGACCTGGCGTGAACCTGAAGTCGGGAACACGGTGCGGTCGAGGTTGTTGCGGGTAAAGCGCACTGAGGCATTGAAGTTGTTGAAGGTATCAGACCAGTCGCCCACTTTGCCCTCATCCTGCCAGAACACTAAGGCCTGCTCAAAGAGGTCAGAGCTTGAGTCGATGCGGTTCTGCTCAAAGCCCAGGCTGTAGCCCATGCTCATGTTCTCGGCAATCGGATAGCCGGTGTTGACCTCGATGCCGGTGGTCTCATTCTTATAGCGCACCACGTCAGCATCGTCACCTTCGAACTTGTCATAGTACAGGCGGGCGCCGAGGCTGATGCCGTCTACGGTGTAGTACGGATCGGTATAGCTTACTTCAGCGTGATCGCGGTAATCGTTCTGATAGGCAGAGAGTGATGCCCTGGTGCCCCAGCCAAAGACGTTGCTCTGGGAGATGCCGCCCTGAATGAGCAGGCCGGAGTCCGTGCCGTAACCGATGCCGCCGGTGATGGCGCCGGTGGGCTGTTCTTTTACGTTCACCTCCAGGTTCACGGTATCCGGGGTATTGCCCGCACGCTTGGGCTCAATGGACACGGTCTCATAGAAGCCGGTGCGGTTTAAGCGGGACTCTGAGGTATCCACGGCTTCATTGGACAGCCAGGTGCCGTCCATCTGGCGGATCTCACGGCGCACCACAGTGTCATCGGTGGAATTGTTGCCGGTAATGAGCACCTGGCTGACGTAGATGCGTGAACCCGGCTCAACATTGAACTCCAGATTGACTACATGATTTTCATCATCGTAAGTCGGGAAGGCGCGCACCTGTGAATAGGCATAGCCGTATTTGCCGAGGTAATTGCGCAGGGCCTCTTCAATCGAGCTGACCTTGGCGGCAGAGTAAATCTCACCGTCCTCAAAGGTCAGAAGCTTGGCCATTTCATCGCCGTACTTTAAGGTATTTCCGCGCAGTTTGGCGCTGCCCACGGTGTACTGCTCACCTTCATCCACCGCGATGGTAAGGTACAGACCCTTGCGGTCAGGGGTCATTTCAACTGAGGTGTCCTTGATGCGGAATTTGACGTAGCCTCTGTCCATATAGTAAGAGCGCAAAGTCTCCAGATCGCCGCTGAACTTCTGGGTGTCATAGCGCTGATTGGCCATGAAATTCCACCAGGGCACGTCATCGCGCAGCTGCATCTGCGCTAAGAGTTCATCTTCGGTAAAGCTCTTGTTGCCCACAATGTTGATCTGCTGAATTTCAGCGCTTTCACCTTCGGTGAACTCAAGCTTCACGTCCACGCGGTTGCGCGGCAGATAAGAGAGCACGGTGCGCACTCTGGCCTGATACATGCCGGCGCTGTGATAGAAGTCCTCCAGGGACTGCTGAATGCTGTTTAAAGTCTGAACATTTAAAGGCTCACCGGCGCGCAGGCCCTGCTGCTCAATCACATTGCGCAGCGCCTCTTCCTGAATCTGCTCATTGCCGGCAAATTCCACATTGCCGATGGTCGGTCTTTCCTTCACGGTGACAATCAGCTTGCCGCCGTCGCGCGAGAGCGCCACATCATCAAAGTTTCCGGTGGCATACAAACGCTTTAAAGCCAAAGCAGTAGAACCGGCATCTAAGGTCTCACCCTGGGTTACGGGCAGGGCAAGCAGTACAGCACCCAGGGACACACGGTTTAAACCGCGCACTTCGATATCCTGCACCACAAAAGGCTCAGCCGCCGCCAGGGCCCCGGAGGGCAGGAGCAGCGCAGAGCTTAAGGCCAGGCTCACACATAATGCCAGAACCTTCTTATGTCTCACAGCTTTCATAAATTTTCCAATACTATCAGTCAAATAAATCTTTTACAGCGCCCTCAAATCATTGAAGACCGCAAACAGCGACAGGGCTATGATAAAACAAAATCCCATGGCGCTTAAAGCATATTGAATGCGTTCGCCAGGAGCCCTGCCGGTAATGCCCTCATAGGCAATAAACAGCAGCTGGCCTCCGTCTAAAACCGGGATCGGCAGTAAATTTAAGATACCTAAGTTTACACTAATGGCGGCCAAAAAGCTGATAAAGAACACGAAGCCCACGCTCGCGCTCTGCCCTGCACCTTTGGCGATCGCAATCGGGCCTGAGATATTGTCAGCCGAGATGGCGCCGGTTATTAACTTATAGGTTGAATTTACAATAAAAAGAGACATCCGTCCGGTATCGGACAGCGCTTTTAACACTGCATCCACCGGGCCGTAACTCTTGGTGACCATGAGCTCAGGGATGGGCTCGACCGTCACGCCGATGCCAACCAGCGGCCGGTACTGCTTTAAGTTTTCATCGTAATGCTGCTCGGGGAACACCTCAGTGGTGTAAAGCTGCCCGCCGCGCATAATCTCAAAGTTAAGCGCTCCTGAGCTTTTGGCAATCACATCCTGCACCCGGTACCAGCTGGGGGTGGGAATGCCGTTAATCGAGACGATTTCATCGCCCGGACTGATGCCGGCATTGTAGGCCGGGGAGCCGGGATTAACCGTGGTCAGCGCAGCGGGAATGCGCCCCTGGCAGGGGCGGATGCCGGTAAGCGCAAAGATGCTGCTGCCGGGCGTAAGCTCCAGGCCCTCAAGATTGAGCCTGACCTCGCGCGCAGGCTCTTTGCCCATGTCACCTGAGACCGTAAGCAGAGCAGGCTCTGCGGTATTGAGCTTTTCCACCAAGAGCAAGGCCGCATCCGTCCAGTCTGTGACCGCCCGGCCGTCCACGCTTTTAATCTCGTCGTAAGGCTGCAGCTGCGAGACTTCTGCGCGCGAGCCTGGCAGCACATCGCCCACCACCGGGCGCAGCACGCTGACGCCCAGCAGATTTACCAGAAAATAAAAGAAGAAGGCCAGAATGATATTGAAAATAGGTCCTGCCGCGATAATGAGCGCCCGCTGCTTTAAGCTTTTGGCATAAAAGGCATCGGGCGGCAGCTCCCCCTTTTCCTTGTCAGCGCGCTGATCGCCAAACATCGAGACGTAGCCGCCCAGGGGGATGGCCGAGAGGGCAAACTCACAGCCGTTTTTCATGCGGCGCCGGTAGAGCACCGTGCCAAAACCGATGGAAAAACGCAGCACCCGCACCCCGCACAAACGGGCGGCGAGGTAATGGCCGTATTCATGAAAGGAAATTAAGATGCCAAGCGCAATGGCAAAAAAGAGCAGATTCCACAGCCCGCTTAACATCAGCTTAAAACTCCTGCTCCAAAAGCTTTGCCGCCTGCACGCGCACGGCGGCATCCAAAGCCAGGATGTCCTCCAGGCTGCACTCGTCAAAGCCCGCCGGCACACCGCGCTGCAACATCTTATCGACGAGGCGCGCAATATCAAGGTAGCCGATGCGCCCGCGCAAAAAGGCCTCGACCGCGACCTCATTGACCGCATTTAAGATCACGCAGGCGCCCTGGCCGTCACAGCTGGCCTCAATGGCAAGCTTGAGGCAGGGATAACGGGCAAAGTCAGGCTTAAAGAAAGTAAGGCTGCCCATGGCGGTAAAATCAAGCGGCTCTACGCTGGACACCACACGCTCAGGGTAGGCAAGCGCTCTTGCAATCGGGGTTTTCATGTCCGGGCGGCCCAGCTGTGCCAGCACCGCGCCGTCAATATAAGAGACCATGGAGTGCACCACCGACTGCGGGTGAATTAAGATCTCAATGTCGTCAGGACCTGCATTAAACAGCCAGCGCGCCTCGATAAACTCCAGCCCCTTGTTCATCATGGTGGAACTGTCAATGGTGATCTTGGGCCCCATTGACCAGATGGGATGGCACAAAGCCTCTGAGGGCTTAACGTTTGGCAGTTCTTCAAGCGGACGCTCACGGAAGGGGCCGCCTGAGCCGGTGAGCAATATCTTGTGCACACCGGCAGCCTTGAGATCGCACACCCCAAGGTGCTCGGCGCAGACAGGCGGCAGCGCCTGAAAGATGGCGCTGTGCTCTGAATCGATAGGTAAAATCGGGCAGCCGTGCTCCTTGGCCTTGGCAAAAAAGAGCCGTCCGGTCATGACGAGGGCCTCCTTGTTGGCAAGGCCCATGCGCCTGCAGGCCCCCAGGGCCGCGATGGCAGGCTTGAGCCCGGCTGCGCCCACAATGGCGGCGATCACAAAGTCATGTTCAAGGGCAGCAGCTGCGCAGACTGCATCCTCACCTGCGCCCACCTCACAGTGCAGCCCCTCGGCCTTAACCGCTGCCGCAAGCTGGCGCGCGGCCTCAGGATCGGCCATGGCGGCATGTGCAGGCTTGAACTCCCTTACTATCTCCAGCATGCGCTGCCAGTTGCGCCCGGCACAGACAGTCTTTAATTGATAGCGATCGGGGTTGCAGCGCAGCACCTGCAGCGAAGAGGTGCCGATGGAGCCGGTGGCACCAAGCAGGCAGATGCTCTCAGGGCGGCCGGCCTCATTGTTATCCATGCCCTGCTCTAACTTACCGTTTTGCACTGTAGTCATCTCCCTGCCCCCTTATGCCACCAAGCCCAGGAGATAGTGCAGGCCCAGGAACACCGGCAGGGCGGCCAGCTGCGAGTCGATGCGATCGAGCATGCCGCCGTGTCCAGGGAAGATGCGCCCGGAATCCTTAATGCCGGCATGGCGCTTTAACATGCTCTCCACCAGGTCGCCCAGCACCGAGAAGAGGATTGCACCAATGCCGGCGCAGGTCAGCGCAAGCTTGTCCTCGCCAAAGTCCCCGTACAGGCCGAAATAATCAAGCAGGCTTAAGGCTAAAAGCGCCAGCACCAGGCCGCCGTAGAGGCCCTCGCGGGTCTTGTTGGGGCTGACATTGGGAATGAGCTTGGTCTTGCCCATGGCGCGGCCGGTAAAGTAGGCGCCGCTGTCGGCGGCCCACACCAAAACCATTACAGAGAGCAAAAGCAGCGCCCCGCTGTTGTAGTCATCGGCAAAATGATGGGCGCGCAAAATCAGCAGGCCAAAGAGAAATGGCAGCAGCAAAACCAGGCCGAAGGCAAAGTTAAGACCGGGTTTTACCCAGAAAGCCTGTACATTAGGGAAGGCGCGCACCACCGGCAGCATCACCACCCAGAAGGCAAGTGCAATCACCATCATGATGTTGACCCACAGCGGGATCACATCGAGCACAAAGAGCCCCGGCGGGGCAAAGAAGAAACCTAAGGAGGCCGCCACAGCGGCTGCAATTAAAAAAGGAAACTTGGTCTTAAAGCCAAGCAGCGGGGCCATTTCATTGGCAGCCAGCGCATAGGCAGCCAGAGCTCCGATGGTAAAGATGGGATAATCGGCGACAAACAGCCACAGCAGCACAACAGCTATCAACACCGCGGCAGTTGCTATTCTGGTACCCATAAAACACTTCCTTTTTTAAATTTAAACTTGTTCCGGTTTAATGTTTGTTTTGTCTGCAGCGCCCGGCCCGGCCTGCTCCCTGATTTGGGCTGAGGTCATGCCAAAGCGCCTTTCGCGCCCTGAATAAAAAGCAAAGGCCCGCTTGAGTTCAGCTTCGTCAAAATCCGGCCACAGCTTGTCGGTGACAAAGATTTCAGCGTAGGCGGCCTGCCAGAGCAGAAAGTTTGACAGGCGGAACTCCCCGCCGGTGCGCACCAAAAGATCGACATTATCAGGAGCATAAAGCTCACGGGAGATTAAATCCTCGCTGATGTCCTCAGGCTTAAGAGTGCCCTGCTGCACTTTTACGGCAATTTGCTGCACCGCACGGGTCAGCTCCAGGCGCGAGCCGTAATTGATGGCGATGTTAAGCAGCATGCGCTGATTGTCTTTGGTCAAATCCTCAAGCTTATGGATGGATTTTTGCAAAGCCCCGGACAGTGCCGTTACATCTCCGATGATTTTGACCTTAATGTCATTGTCATTTAAGGTCTGTGCGTTTTCGGTAAGCGCGCGGCCCAGCAGCTTCATTAAAGCCTGCACCTCGGTGCGCGGACGCTTCCAGTTTTCGCTTGAAAAGGCGTATAAAGTTAAGATCTGCACCCCGGCTTTAGCCGCGGCGGCAATAATTCGGCGGACAGCTTCAGCGCCCTGCTGATGACCGCGGACGCGGATCATCCCGCGGGCTTCGGCCCAGCGGCCGTTGCCGTCCATAATAACAGCTAAGTGACGCGGAACCTTAAGCTCCGCGCCCTGATTTGAATTTGAGTTAATATCCAAGTTCTTAGACCTGCATTAACTCTTTTTCCTTGCTTGATAAGATCTCATCGCACTTCTTGACGAAGCCGTCGGTGAGTTTCTGGATCTGCTCTTCGCCGGAGCGCTGCTCGTCTTCAGAGATGCTCTTGTCTTTCTGCATCTTCTTGAGCTTGTCATTGGCATCGCGGCGGACATTGCGGATCTCCACACGGCTCTGCTCAACTTCACCGCGCACGACCTTCACGAGCTCCTTGCGGCGATCCTCAGTTAAAGGCGGAAGCGGCACACGGATGTCGGTGCCGGCCACCACCGGATTTAAACCTAAATCGGACTTCTGAATGGCGCGCTCCACATCCTTAATAGCGTTGCGGTCAAAGACCGTCAGCTTTAAGGTGCGGGCATCTTCCACGTTAACCTGGGCGACCTGGCGCAGCGGTGTGGGGGCGCCATAGTAATCCACCATGATGCCGTCCAAAAGACCGGGCTGTGCACGGCCGGTTCTGATCTTGGCAAGACGGCTCTGCAGAGAGTCAATGGCCTTCTGCATGCGCTCGTTTGCGTCTTGTTTAACCTCGTTTACCATATAAACTCCAAAGGTCAGTTGGTGACCAGGGTGCCCTCATCCTGCCCGAGGGCTGCATTGAGCAGGGCACCTTCCTTGTTCATATTGAACACTCTGATTTTCATCTGATGATCCCGCGCCAGAGCAAAGGCTGTCAAGTCCATAACCTGCAATTCTTGAACCAGCGCTTGTTTATAGGTCAGATGCTTATAGAGTTTGGCTTCAGGATGGGTCACGGGATCTGCATCGTAGATCCCGTCGACCTTAGTGCCCTTAAAGACTTCATCGCAGTTGAGCTCAATCGCGCGCAGCACTGCAGTGGTGTCGGTGGTAAAGAAAGGCGAGCCCGTGCCGCCTGAGGCGATCAGCACCTGGCCCTGAGCTAAGATCTCACGGCCCAGGGCAGCCTGATACTGCACGGTCATGGAGGGAATGCCGTAGGTGCTCATCAGCACACAGCCCACGCCCTCGCGCAAAATGGCATCCTTCATGGCCAGGCCGTTCATGATGGTGGCCAGCATGCCCATTTCGTCACCTACGACACGGTCAAGGCCGGCCTTCTGCAAAGCCGCCCCGCGGAAGATATTGCCGCCGCCCAAAACGATGGCGCACTGCACTCCCCTGCGGGTCAGGTCTGCGATGACCTGAGCCTTTTCCTGCAGGATTTCAGGCTCAATGCCGAAACCTGCTGCTCCGCCCAAAGCCTCACCGGAGAGCTTGAGCAGTACACGTCTTGCTTTATTCTGCACTGAAGTCATGAAACTGCGGCTCCTACTTATTGGAAGCTGCGATCTGAGCCTGAACTTCCTCAGCGAAGTTGTCGGCCTTCTTCTCGATGCCTTCGCCTACCTCAAGACGCACGAAGGTGATGACGTCAGCACCGCCGTGCTCCTTGAGCATCTGGCCTACGGTAATGTCCGGATTGCGGATGAAGGGCTGGCCGGTTAAAGCCACCTCACCGGTGAACTTCTTCATGCGGCCGGCAACCATCTTCTCAGCAATTTCCTTGGGCTTGCCGGAGTTCATGGCAATCTCGATCTGGATCTGACGCTCGTGCTCGATCACATCGGCAGACACATCCTCAGGGTGGACGAAGTCAGGCTTGGCAGCGCAGACGTGCATTGCCACATCCTTGGCCACATTCTCGTCGCCGCCCTTTAAGGAGACGATGACGCCGATGCGCTTGTTGGAGTGGAGGTAAACACCTAAGTTCTCGCCCTCAACGAAGCGGACGCGGCGGATGTCGAGGTGCTCGCCAATCTTGGCCACTAATGCGGTTAAAGCCTCACCCACAGTGCTGCCGTCGCAGGCTGCTGCCTTTAAGGCCTCAGCATCGGTGCAGCCGCTGGCAAGAGCAATGTCAGCTGCCTTCTGGGCAAAAGCTGCGAACTCAGCATTCTTGGCAGCAAAGTCAGTCTCAGAGTTAACCTCAACTAAGACGGCCTTATTGCCTTCACGGGCAACTGCGATCACGCCTTCAGCAGCGGTGCGGCCGGCCTTCTTGGCAGCCTTGACAGCGCCGCTCTTTCTCATCTCTTCGATTGCAGCTTCCATATTGCCGTCAGCAGCGACTAATGCCTTCTTGCAGTCCATGAAACCAGCGCCGGTACGATCGCGCAGCTCCTTGACCATGGCAGCAGAAATGTTTGCCATTTTTATATCCTCATATACGTAAAAGGCCGGACAACAACAATACCAGCCTCTTTGATTGATGAAAAAACTTTAAACTGCCGGATCTGTCCGGCAGTCATGTCAGCCGAAATTAGGCCTGCTCAGCCGGAGCAGCTTCCTCAGAGGCGGCCTGCTCTGCTTCTGCAGCAGCGGCAGCCTGCTCAACTTCAGCACGGGTCATCTCGGCACGGGCTGCGTTGATGGTCTCGACCACGCCCTTTAAGTAAAGGTCAACAGCGCGGATAGCGTCGTCGTTGCCCGGGATCACATAGTTGACGCCGTCCGGATCGGAATTGGTATCAACCACTGCAACTACCGGAATGCCCAGGTTGTTGGCTTCCTTGATGGCGATGTGCTCGACTTCAGCGTCGATGACAAATAAAGCATCAGGAAGGCCGCCCATGTCCTTGATACCGCCTAAAGAACGGTTTAACTTCTCAAGCTCACGGGTGCGCAGCAGAGCTTCCTTCTTGGTCAGCTTGTCAAAGGTGCCGTCGGTAGACTGAACCTCAAGCTCCTTTAAGCGCTTGATGGACTGACGCACGGTCTTCCAGTTGGTCAGCATGCCGCCGAGCCAGCGGTGATCAACATAGAACTGACCGCACTCGGTGGCAGCGGGGCCGACCTTGTCGCAGGCAGCACGCTTGGTGCCGACGAACAGGATCTTGCCCTTGTGAGCGACGGTGGAGCTTAAGAAATTTAAAGCCTCGTCGTAGCACTGCATGGTCTTCTCTAAGTTGATGATGTGTACACCGTTGCGGGCACCGAAGATGTACTGCTTCATCTTAGGATTCCAGTAGCGGGTCTGATGGCCGAAGTGTACGCCTGCCTGAAGCATGTCGCGCATAGTGATGGATGACATGAAAATACCTCTGTAAAAGTTTGGGTTAAGCCTCCACTGCTCCGCACAGTTCAAACTCCTGAGAGCACCCTGAACTGACGTTGATGGGCAGTGTGTGTTTTCCAAAATAAAATGATTAAAATTAACTGCCTTTTCCCGGGGTTTTCTGCCCTGACAAAAAGGCGCTTAATTCTAGCATTAAATTTTGCTTTTTAGTGCACGAAAATTCGATTTTTTGTGCGTCCCTGCAAATGCTGGAAAGAAGCCATTTTCCAGCCCGCCTGCGCCGTAAGGAAAGTCTTTGCCGCCTCTCATGTTGAGCGGTACACGCCTCAAGCTTCCGTACCAGAGATTGGCTGTACAAAAAGATCTTGTAAGCATCCTCAGCCAGCAGTACAACAATACCTGATACCTCATCTATTCCATATATTCAGCACTAAGTTAGTTTAAAGGCAGGCATAAGGTCAGATATAATCTGTGCAACTCTTCTTATCAAAGAGTCAACCACCCCCGGCTAAAGCCGGAGGCTTGCATAAAGCCTGGGTTGACTAGCCTCAGCACTATTATGGTGCTACGTTGGCTGGGAATATATTCGTAGGCACTACGGGATGTCTGCTCTAGTCCCGTA
>JADINH010000025.1 GCA_017694225.1 Candidatus Avisuccinivibrio stercorigallinarum | reverse complement strand
ATGATTGCAAAGTAGTACACATCAATGCCGGCAGCCTCAACCAGCGGGAAGATCACCGGAGTGAAAATCAGGGTGATCGGGGTAATATCCATCACCATGCCCAGAGCCAAAAGCAGAATGTTGAGCACAATAAGCAGCATGATGCGGTGATCAACCAGGCCTGACATCAGATCAACCAGCTGAGCCGGCACGTCGGCGATGGTGATCATCCAGCCGATGGCAGAGGCGCCGCCCACAATGAACATCACCACGGCAGTCGAGCGCATTGCATCGTAGCACAGAGCCGGGATGTTCTTGAGCTTCAACTGGCGGTTGATGAGGGTGGACACAAGGAAGGCGTACACGCAGGCCACGGCACCGCCCTCAGTCGGGGTAAAGGCACCCATTCTGATGCCGACGATAATGATGACCGGCAGCAGGATGGCAGGAATGGCCTTGATGGTGATCGGAATAACCTTGTTGAGCGGCACCTTGGTGACGTCAGTCACATTGTCGCGGCGCACCATGATAAACCAGGCCACCATGATGGACAGACCCAGCAGAATGCCCGGCACAATGCCCATCACAAACAAACGGCCGATGGACAGGCCTGCAGTCACACCAAGGATAATCAGCGGCAGTGACGGCGGAATGATCGGGGCGGTAAGAGCTGCAGAGCAGACCAGGCCGGTGGCGCGTGCCTTGTTGTAACCTGAGGCCACCATCATCGGAATGAGCATGCCACCCAAGGCAGACACGTCAGCAATGGCCACGCCGGACAGGCCGGCAAAGAGCATACAGGCCAGAATGGTCACATAACCCAGACCGCCTCTAAATCTGCCTACGATCACCTGTGCAAACTCAATCAGCTGGCGGGAGATGCCGCCGTGCTTCATGATTTCACCTGCCAGGATGAAGAAAGGCACGGTGATGAGGATGTAGTTGTCAGTGCCTGAAATCACCTGGAAGGCCAGCTGATACGGCATGTCGTCTGCCATATCGAGAAACCACAGCAAAATAAGGCAGCAGGCAAACAATACAATGGCGATTGGCAGGCTGGTGAACAGCAGTACAAACAGCGAGCCTAAGAATACGAACAGTTCCATTAATTGCCTCCTTGCTCGAGCCTGGCCTGAGCTTCCTGTTCACGGCGCAGCAGTTCTTCATGGCTGAGCTTTAACAGCTCAAAATCTTCTTTGATGTGCCCGATGGAAATAACGATGCAGCAGAAAGTGCCGACCAGCACCGCCAGGATCATCACGCTGTAGGGAATGCCGGTTACCTGGCCTACAGTGGTAGTATCAAAATAGTACTGCACACTGCCGTAGCACAGCACGGCCAGGATCACGGCCGAGAAGGCTTCAATTAACAGATCGCCGATCACTCTGCCGCGCGGCCCCACCCTGTCCAAAACGGTGGTCACACGGATGTGGCTTCTTGAGTACCACACCGAAACAACGCCAAGATAAACGCCCCACATAAAGAGGTAGCGCACCAGCTCTTCGGTCATGATGATGCCTGAGGAAAAGAAATAACGCAGGAAGGTATTTCCGGCCACAAAGGCAACCATCACCAAAAGGAGCACGCAGGACAAATACTTATTGATCTCGCTGCAGATCTTAATAAATTGTTGCATGACTATGTCCTTTAAAATTCTTGGGAAGTACAGGGGGCAGCGGCCCCCTGCCTGTTGGTGGAAATTACTTGGCGCTGGCCGGATCTACGCTGGCGCAGTAGTCTCTGATCTCCTTGGAGCCCGGGACTTCCTTGTCAAACCAGGCCCACACCGGCTCGGAGGCCTTGACCATCTGGGCCTTGAACTCAGGGCTCGGCACGGTGATCTCCACGCCGTGGCTCTTTAAGAACTCGACGGTATCAGCCTCGTCCTTTTCAGAGAGCTCCCAGTTGTACTTGATGGCGTTGTCCATGGCGGTGTCAAACCACTGCTTGGCCTGCTCGTCTAAACGCTGATAGAACTTGTCGTTTACGATCACAAAGGTCGGTGAGAAGATGTGGCGGGACTCAAGTACATACTTGTTAACCTCATACCAGCCCATGGACTTGAACATGGAGTACGGATTATCCTGGCCGTCGACCACCTTGGTCTCAAGGGCGGTGTAAAGCTCTGTGGCCGGAAGCGGAGTAGGATTGGTGCCCAGGGCCTTGAAGAGCTCCACGAAGACGTCATTGAGCGGAGTTCTGATCTTCATGCGGCCCAGATCTTCCATATTCTTGATGGGATAGTTGCAGGAGATCTGACGGAAGCCGTTGACGATGATGCCGGCAATGCGGGCGCCGGACTTCTCGGTGTACTGGCCTTCAAACGGCTTCATGCCGCCTGACAGGAAGACATTGCGTGCATGCTCCCAGCTGTTGATCACAAAGGGCTGCTCCCAGGCTGCGATCATCGGCTCGTCGTACTTGAGCAAGCCGCCTACCTGTGCAATCTGAATAGTGCCGCGCTTGCACAACTCCATGATCTTCTCTTCACCGCCTGCCTCGTTGTTCGGCTTTAAGGTGACCTTGAACTGGCCGTTGGAGATTTCCTCAAGTTCATTCTTGAAATGCTCCATCATGGCAGTATTCGGATGATCAGGGCCGAAATAACCGCCGAAGATTACACGGTAGGTCTTGGCCTGCGCCTGGCTTAACGGAATTACAGCCAGGGCAGCTGCAGCACATAAAGCTAAAAACGATGATTTCTTCATAAGATTTATCCTCAAAATTAAAAAACACTCTCCGGAACCTCCTGTTCCATAAGCGCCCATCTTAATGAAGTTGCGTTCTCTAATAAGTGAACTGGATCTCATTTTTAAAAATTTCATGTTTGACAGCAGTAACAAAACGATTTTTATATGGCTCTTTCCCTTGATTTATAAGGATTTTTTGCAAATCTGACATGTTAGTTAATTAGTGACTGATATACAACATTGGTATTCAGCTGCGCTCTTGTTTTCAGATAAGTTGTTGATTTTCAACAAGTTTTTGCAAAACAAGGGCAGTTTCATTGCTGCTCTAAATTTGATTTTTTGATCTGCATCAAATAACGAAAATTAATTATTTAAAGTTCAGCAACCCTGATTTTTCCTGCTTATAATAGGTTTCAACACATTCTGTTTAACGTAAAAAAGAGGTTTAAGAAAAACATGAAAGCCTGCGTACTGCATGCAAAGAAAGACTTAAGATACGAAGACATCCCTGAGCCTCAAATTCAGGAAGCCTGTGAAGTTAAGGTAAAGATCCTCGCAGGCGGCATCTGCGGCTCAGATCAGCACTACTACCTTGACGGCGGCATCGGCTCTGCCATCGTGGTGCGCGAGCCCATCGTGATCGGCCACGAGGGCTGCGGCATTGTGGAGGAAGTGGGCTCTGACGTGACCGGCATCAAGAAAGGCGACATGGTCATCATCCGCCCGGCCCGCCCCTGCTTCAGACCGGACTGCTATTACTGCGCACACCACATGTACAGCTACTGCGAGAATATGCGCCATTTGGGCTCTGCTGCCACCTTCCCGCATGTGCAGGGCCTGTTTGCTGAGTATGTGGTCATCCACAAAGAGCAGTGCCGTGTAGTAAAAGACATGAAGCCTGAAGTGGCTGCCTTTGCCGAGCCCCTGGGCGTAGCCTACAACGGCGTGCATTCCCTGGGCGACGTCATCGGCAAGAATGTGCTGGTGATGGGCGCCGGCCCCATCGGCATTCTCTGCGCCGCTGCAGCCAAGACCCTGGGTGCTGACCGCGTCACCGTGTGCGACATCCGCCAGGGGCCTTTGGATATTGCCCTGAAGATGGGAGCTGATGAAGTGTGCAACACCAAGGACAACCCCGAGCAGGTCAAGAAGTGGGCTGAGCACAAGGGCTCATTTGACTGCGCCCTGGAGGCTACCGGCAACGGCTTTGCTGCCATGCAGACCATGAGCATGGTGCGCCCTGAGGGCACTATCTCCCAGGTGGGCATGTTCGGCACCGGCCACCAGCCAAATGATCTCGCCGCCTTCTCCGGCAAGGGCCTGAGATGGCACGCGGTGTTCCGCTTCTACACCGAGTTTGGCCCGGCAGTCAATGCCCTGGAGAGCGGCATCATCAATCCGCTGCCCCTGCTCTCAGCCAGCTTCCACGCCTCTGAGTGCGTCAAGGCCATGGAGGCTGCCGTCTCCCCTGAGACCTGCAAGGTACAGGTGCATTTTTAACACAGCAAAACTCCAGTGAAACACAAATTGCCAAGGGTTTAACCTGAGGCAGACTCACAAAGTGTCCTCCTTTGCCCAAGGTTTTATCTTGGGCTTTTTTGTGCCCGCAGCACCGCACTCCCAGTACAGATGGACAGCACTGCTGCGGTGAACTTACACTTAAGCCCGCATCTGCCTTACTCCAAGCCAGCTGAAGCAAAGCCAGGCACGTAGACTGCATACAGGCCGGATGCTGCCGGAAATTTTTAGATCTAAAACACCAGCAATGCAGTGTTAAGGGGCGGGAGATCTTTGATCTTTTTGTCCTGCATTTTGGATCTTCTTATCGTGCGCGCATTCACTGGGCTGCTGCGCGGATGCAAAAGCCGGGCCCGTTTCCGGCACCCGGCTTGCTGTTCAGTAAAGCCCCTGAGCCAGCAGAGCTCAGGGTCAGCATCAATCTGCTTTAG
This sequence comes from Candidatus Avisuccinivibrio stercorigallinarum, assembly GCA_017694225.1. Lineage (GTDB taxonomy): Bacteria > Pseudomonadota > Gammaproteobacteria > Enterobacterales > Succinivibrionaceae > Avisuccinivibrio > Avisuccinivibrio stercorigallinarum. The sequence continues at coordinate 10,641 of JADINH010000025.1, read as the reverse complement.
GCAGCATCAGCAGGAGCTGCAGCAGCTTCGGCAGCAGCCTTCTCACCTGCAGCCTTGCAGTGATCAATCCACTTCTGGGCATCAGGAATTAAGGTCTTGTACCACTCGTAGAAGCCGACCATCTTCTCATCGATGGCTGCCTTCATCTCAGGGGTGAGCTGATGGATCTTAAGGCCCTTCTCCTCTAAAGCCTTGCGGGAGGCCAGATCGTCTTCCTCAGAGATCTTCCAGTTGTATTCTTCCATCTTGCCGATCCACTCGGTGACCAGAGCCTGCAGATCAGCCGGCAGCTTGTCAAAGAACTTGCCGTTGACCAGCACCGGGCTGATGGCGAACATGTGGCGGCTTTCGAGCACATCAGTCTGCACCTCGTACAGACCAGAGCTTAACAGTGTGGAATACGGATTCTCCTGACCATCGATCATGTGGGTCTCCAGGGCGTTGTAGACCTCGGTAAGCGGCATCATCACGTTGTTTGAGCCCAGCGCCTCAAACAGGTGCACGTGGATCTCATTGTCCGGAATGCGCAGCTTGATGGTCTGCAAATCAGCCATCGAGGTGATGGGCTTGTTGGCTGAAATCTCACGGAAGCCGTTGACCATATAGGCCATGATCTTCACGCCGGTGTTTTTCTCATAATTGCCGGACATGATCTTCTTGCCTTCGTCATCATAAGCCAGGCGGGCCTGCTCCCAGGAGGTAATGAGGTAAGGAGCATCAGACAGGCCGACATTGGGCTCGTCCTTTCTGATCTGTGATCCGGTCACTGCCATCTGAATGGTGCCGCGCTTGACCTGATCGATCACCACCGCCTCAGGGCCTAGCTGATTGTTCGGGAAGTGCATCACCTTGATCTGGCCGTTTGACTCGCGCTCAATGTTCTCCTTGAAGTACTCAATGCTCTTGGACACCGGATGATCGGGGCCTGCATAAGTACCGACGCGGATGCTGTAAGTCTTGGCATTGGCGGCACCAGCGGCGGTCATCATGACTACAGCAGCGGCTGCGGCTAAAAGGGCGAACTTCTTCATAATTAACATTCTCCTAAATTTGAAAATAAAACTGTTTATCCAAGAATATCTGCCGGCACGGTGATGATCTCAGGGATCAGCACGATCGCCACCAGGAAACCAAGCTCAGCCAGCAGGAACGGCATTACACCGGCCACCAGCTTGACCAAAGGCAGCTTGCTTACTGAGCAGCCCACGAAGAGCACTGAGCCCATAGGCGGGGTCAGCAGGCCGATAGACAGGTTGATCACCATCACCAGGGCAAAGTAGTAAGGATCGATGCCGGCGGCCTCAATCAAAGGATAGAACACCGGGGCGAAGATCAGGATGATCGGGGTAATGTCCATCACCATGCCAAGGCCTAAGAGCACTAAGTTCAGTACCACCAGCAGGGCAAAAGGATGAGCCACGAGGTCGCCGAGCAGTTCCACAATCTGCATCGGCACCTGAGCCATGGTGATAAGCCAGCCGATGGTGTAGGCGGTGCTGACCAGGAACATCACCACTGCAGAGGTTCTGACGGCATTGTAGAAAATGCGCGGAATTTCCTTTAACTTAAGCTCACGGTTGATCACGGTGGCGACCACAAAGGCGTACACGGCTGCCACGGCACCGCCCTCAGTCGGGGTGAAGATGCCAAAGCGGATGCCGACCACAATGATGACCGGCAGGAGCAGAGCCGGAATGGCGCTGAAGAAAATCTTCACGGCCTCAGAACCGGTGATCACCACTCTGTCCTGATAGCCGTCCTTCTTGACCACGAAGTACCACACTACCATCAGCAGCAGGCCCAGAATGATGCCCGGGGCAATGCCCATGATGAACAGGCGGCCGATGGACAAATTCACGGTCACACCCAGAATGATGAGCGGAATTGACGGCGGAATGATCGGCGCGGTCAGGGCCGAGGCGCAGATAAGGCCGGTGGAACGCGGCTTCTTGTAACCGCACTTGACCATCATCGGAATGAGCACGGCGCCTAAGGCAGCCACGTCAGCGATGGCAGCGCCTGACAGGCCGGCAAAGAGCATGGAAGCTAAAATGGCCACATAGCCCATGCCGCCGTTGAAGCGGCCTACCAATACCTGGCCGAAAGCGATCAGGCGGCTTGAGATGCCGCCCTCTTTCATGATCTCACCTGCGAGCATGAAGAACGGCACGGCGGTCAAAATAAAGGAGTCGGCGCCGGTCAGCATCTGCTGGGCCAAAAGCAGCGGATCGAACATATCGATGGTGTACATTAAGATGACGGCACAGAGCATCAATACCACGGCCACCGGCAGGCCGGTTAAGAGCAGCGCAAAGAGCGAGCCGATAAAGATGATGATTTCCATTTAGAGCTTCCCCTCTTCTTCGTTCTTGTCCATCTGCTTTACCGCAGCCTCAACGTCTTCATCCACCAGGGCCGGAGGGAACTCCTCACCGTTCTTTAAGGCCAGGATGGCAAGATAGATGTCACGGATGGTGAATACCGCCACACCGGCAGCACCAAAGATGATGGATGCGATGATCACGCGGTAAGGCAGGCCGGTGACCTGGCCCACGGAAGTGGCGCTCTCTTCGTAGAACATGATGGAGCCGTCAAGCAGCAGCCACATGGCATACAAGATCAGAAAGTAACCAAATAAATAGACCACGGTGCGGATCTTTTTGGGCAGGAAGTCAGTGAGCACAGTCACCGAGATATGCCCGCGGACGGCTGTCACCTCGACTACGCCGAGGAAAGTCATGTAAATAAAGAGATAACGCAGAACTTCCTCGGTGGCGATGAAACCTGCGTTCAGGGTATAGCGCATCATTGCATTGATAAACACAATGAGCACCATGATGGTCAGAATGACCACACACACCAGGCGGTAAAACCGCGCAAATTTATCAAAAAAATTTTGCATGTTCCTTATCCTCACGGATGGTTGCTTCAGATGGTGCTAATTTACTTGTTTTCTTGTATCCAAGTTTTGACGTATGTAACATTTTTGAAGAAAAGTTTTGCAAAGCTTGTATTTCACCCTGTCTTTTGTGCAAGATAAAACTATGACAGCAGGCGCTGTGCAGCACTACAACTGCAGCGCCAAGAAGAGAGGTCTTGTTTTATGGGGAAAAAACTTCCTTTTGCAGCGGCAAAACTCAATGACAGCCAGCCGGTGGCTGCCCAGATTTACGAATTTTTACGCGAGCGCATCATCGACAACAGCGCACCGCCGGGCACGGCCCTGAGCGAAAATGAACTGGCATCCATGTTTGCCGTCTCCCGCCAGCCGGTACGCGAGGCCCTGACCAAACTTGAGCATGATCATCTGATTGAAATCAAGCCCCAGCGCGGCTCCTTTGTCACCAAGATCTCAGTGCCCAATTTGCTTGGCATCTGCTTTGTGCGCTGTTCCATCGAGTGCAGCGCCATCTATGCCGGGCTTAAGCTCAACGATGCGGCCTTCAAGGCGGTAATTGACCGGCTGCACTTGAACCTTGAGGCGCAAAAAGCGCTGCAGGGGGACAACATCCGCCTGGATTTTTTAAAGCTTGACGACGAGTTTCACAGCATTATCTGCTCCTTCAGCGGCAGTCAGCTGCCCTGGGAGATCCTGCAGGGCATCAAGAGCAATATGGACCGCATCAGATTTTTCACTCTGGAAAAAGCCTCCGATCCGGCCGACTTAATCAAGGCCCACGCCCAGATTCTGCAGTGCATTGAGCACAAGGATTACCATCTGGCCAGCGGTCTTTTGAACAAGCACCTGTATGAGATCTCTGAGACCTACACCCAGGTCATGGCCGATCACAGCGAATGGTTTGAACTTGACTCCCCATCCGGGGCAAACTGACATACAAGCTGCGAAAAACTTTGATCTCACTCGCAGTTTTAACTTACAACTTGGATACAAGTCTGCAAAAGGTATATGCTTGCGTCATACATTATTTAAAGCAAGTTTAGCGAGGTCTAAAAAATGAAAGCCTGCGTTCTGCATGGAAAGAAAGACTTAAGATACGAAGACATCCCTGAGCCTCAAATCACTGAAGGCTGCGAAGTTAAGGTCAAAATCCTCTCTGGCGGCATCTGCGGCTCTGATCAGCACTACTACCTTGACGGCGGCATCGGTTCTGCCATCGTGGTGCGCGAGCCCATCGTGATCGGCCACGAGGGCTGCGGCATTGTGGAGGAAGTGGGCTCAGATGTAACCGGCATCAAGAAAGGCGACATGGTCATCATCCGCCCGGCCCGCCCCTGCTTCAGACCGGACTGCTATTACTGCGCCCACCACATGTACAGCTACTGCGAGAACATGCGCCATTTGGGCTCTGCTGCCACCTTCCCGCATGTGCAGGGCCTGTTTGCTGAATATGTGGTCATCCACAAGGAGCAGTGCCGTGTGGTCAGGGACATGAAGCCTGAAGTGGCTGCCTTTGCCGAGCCCCTGGGCGTAGCCTACAACGGCGTGCATTCTTTGGGCGACGTCATCGGCAAGAATGTGCTGGTGATGGGCGCAGGCCCCATCGGCATTCTCTGCGCCGCTGCAGCCAAGACCCTGGGCGCCGACCGCGTCACCGTGTGTGACATCCGCCAGGGGCCTTTGGATATTGCCCTGAAGATGGGCGCTGATGAAGTGTGCAACACCAAGGACAACCCTGAGCAGGTCAAGAAGTGGGCTGAGCACAAGGGCTCCTTTGACTGCGCCCTGGAGGCCACCGGCAACGGCTTTGCTGCCATGCAGACCATGAGCATGGTGCGCCCTGAGGGCACCATCTCCCAGGTGGGCATGTTCGGCACCGGCCATCAGCCGACCGATCTTGCAGCATTCTCGGGCAAGGGCCTGAGATGGCATGCGGTATTCCGCTTCTACAAGGAGTTCGGCCCGGCAGTCAATGCCCTGGAGAGCGGCATCATCAATCCGCTGCCGCTGCTGTCGGCAAGCTTCAAGGCTGAAGACTGCGTCAAGGCCATGGAGGCTGCCGTCTCACCTGAGACCTGCAAAGTTCAGGTAAGATTTTATTAAAGTTTACTGATCACTTTTGTCCTCTGTCACGCCGGCCTCCCCTCCGGCGTGCTCTTTTTTAGTCCCCCCGGTTTAAATCACGCCCTCCCGCAGGTAGAATTTCTCCTGTAGATCTGTGTTAAACCAAGGAGGAGATCGCCGTGTCCGGCTCCATCGTCTTTGTCGCTCCCTTTAAAACCATGGCCAGCAAGGCCCGCCGCGTCATTTCCGCCATGAAAGTTGAGATCCCGGTGGTGATCGGCAGTGACGAGCAGGGTGTGAGCAAAGTAGGCGATTACAGCTCTGCGCGCATCTTGATCTCCCGCGGCGGCACCACCAAACTGTTAAAGCAGTATTTTCCTGACAAGGTGGTGGTTGACATCGCAGCTTCCTTTACCGAAATCTCCAAGGGCATTGAAGAGCTCATTGCCAAGGGCTGCCGCAATATTGCGGTGGTAACCCACGAAAACATCATCGGCCTGTCCAACTCCCGCCTGTCATTTGGCCGGGAGCAGGTGGAGGTGATCCCCTGTGAAAACGCAGAGGAAATTGAGCTGTGCGTCAACCGTAAAATCGACGAAGGGGCCGACGGCATCGTAGGCTGCGTTGTGGCGGTGCGCACCGCCATGGAACGCAAAATCCCCGCCCACTTTATTGACGCTGAATACGACAGCATCAAACAGGCGGTGCTGCTCTCGCTGACCTACGCCGCTGTCTATGCCGAGCGTGAGAATGCAGTGGAACGCCAGCGCACCTTAATTGACAATCTTGAAGAAGGCATCATCATCTTCAATGCCGGGCACGAGCCGGTTTACTACAATGACAATGCCTACAAGATCTTTGCCCCGCAGGATAAAAAGCAGTGGCAGCTGCCGCTGCTCAAGTACCTTGATCAAACCCACCGCCATCCGCATGTCATCACGGTCAATCAAAGGCAGGTGGTGCTGCACACCGCCATGCTGCCGGGCACCAATCACGAGACTTTGGTGATCTTGCAGGAAGGCAGCTTCATTGAGCAGTCAGAAAAGGCCATGCGCATTGCCTCCTACGCCAAGGGCCTGTACGCCAAAATCAGCTTTGATGATCTGCTGTTTAAAGATCCAAACATGATGGAGCTGGTGTCCATGGCCCGCAAATTTGCGCTCTCGGATTCCACCGTGCTCATCACCGGTGAGACCGGCGCCGGCAAGGAAGGTTTTGCCCAGTCCATCCACAATGCCTCGCACCGCAGCAAGATGCCCTTTGTCTCGGTAAACTGCGCCTCCCTGCCGCAGGGCCTGATCGCCTCCGAGCTCTTTGGATATGTTGAAGGCGCCTTTACCGGTGCGCGCCGCCAGGGCAAGAAAGGCCTGTTTGAGCTCGCCCAGGGCGGCACCATCTTTCTTGATGAAATCACTGAGCTGCCGCTTGATGTGCAGTCACAGTTTTTAAGAGTGCTGCAGGAGCGCGAGGTGATGCGCGTGGGCGATGACCGCGTCATTCCGCTGAATATCCGCGTGATCTGTGCAGCCAACAAGAACCTTGCGGCCCTGTGTGAGGCCGGAAAGTTCCGCTATGATCTCTACTACCGCATCAATGTGCTCAAGTTAAAGCTGCCGCCGCTGCGCGAACGCACTGCAGACATCATCCCCCTCTTTACCCGCTTTGTGGCCGAGGAGTTAAAGTGCGCTGAGGATGTACTGGTCATCGATCCTGACGCTGCGGTCTATCTGCAGCAGTATCAGTGGCCGGGCAATGTGCGCGAACTGCGCAACGCAGCTGAAGTCTGCTCCTTCCACGGCCCGCATATCACACTGCAGACCGTAAGGCGCTGCCTGGGCGGTGACGAGAGCACAGCCGCCCATCAGGGTCTGGTGCCTTTGTATATCAGCCCGGAGGCCAGCGCCGAGGAGGTGGTGGATGCCTATCTGCTGCAGCTTTCATCGCGCCTTACCACCGCTCAGATGGTGGAAACTTCCGGCCTGTCGCGCACCACGCTGTGGCGCCGCTTAAAGCAGGCCCAGCAGCGCCTGAGCGAAAAAGAGCAGACTGCACAGTCATAAACAGCCAAAAAGCAAATTTGTGAGCTGTGACCACTTTTTGTGTTTCAAAATTAAACATCAAGAAACAGCTCAAACAGCGCTTCTGTTTCAAAACGAAACAGCAATTAAAATTACCATTTTTAAAAATTCCCTTTATTTTCAATGAGTTGCGCTGTATTTTCAGTACTTGGCACACCTTGTGCTATATCAGGACATCACTTTTATTAAAGGGGAAATATAACATGTATAAGAAGACTGTTACTGTATTAGCTGCCGCATTTGCCTTTGCCCTGGCAGGCTGCGGCGGAGATGACGCCAAGACTGCATCAAATGACAGCTCATCATCTGCAGCAGCTCCTGCTGCAGCCGAGCCCATTGTGCTGCGTGTCGGCTACGAGAACCACCCGGGCGAGCCTTTTGATCAGGGCTGCCGCAAGTGGCAGGAGCTGCTTGAGCAGAAGTCCGGCGGCACCATGAAGATTGAGCTCTATCCGTCATCACAGTTAGGTTCCAAGGATGACATCATGGACATGATGGTCGCCGGCGAGCCGGTATCCACCCTGACTGACGGTGCCTTCTATGCCGACAGAGGCGTGCCTGATATGGGCATTGTCTTCGGCCCGTTCTTATTTGACAGCTGGGAGCAGGCCTTCAAGTTAAATGCCAGCCCGTGGTATCAGGAGCAGTCCAAGAAGCTTGAGGAAATCGCCCACATTCACATCGTTTCCACCGACTGGCGCTATGGTGCCCGTCACACTCTGACCACCAAGCCTGTCACCAAGCTTGAAGACTTCCACGGCCTGAAGGTGCGCGTGCCGACCAACTTAATTCAGGTTAAGGGCTTTGAAGTCTTAGGCGCCACCCCGACCCCGATGGCCCTCGGTGAGGTGTACACCTCCATTCAGCAGGGCACCATCGACGGCGTGGAAAATCCGCTGGCTGTGCTCTACAACGGCAAGTTCCAGGAAGTTGCCAAGTACCTGCTGCTTGACGGCCATGTCTACAACGTGACCAACCTGGTGGTAGGCGTTGACTTCTGGAACTCACTGACCGCTGAGCAGCAGAAGTGGCTCAAGGAAAGCTGCGACGAGGCTGGTGTTTATCAGAATGAGCTGCAGGAGCAGGTTGAGCAGGAGCTGTTAAAGAAGTTTGCAGATGAGGGCATCACCATCACTGAGCCTTCACCGGAGTTCAAAGCTCAGCTGCGCGAAGCTGCCGCCAAGTTCTATTCCCTGCCGGAGTTCACCGAGCAGTGGAGCCCGAACCTCTATCAGACTGTTCAAGAGAACATGAAGTAAGAGATCCCCTGAGGGCCGCCGGGGCAAGACGGCCCGATTAACCAAAACAACCACCGTTTAGATGCGCCCTTCGGGGTGCATCAGGAGAGTTTTACATGTCAAAAAGCAAGATACTGTCCAACCTGGATCTGGTGCTGGCAGGTATTGCCTTCACCATCCTGGTGGCTGTGACCTTCGGCGGCGTGATTTTCCGCTACCTGTTGTCCAGCCCGATCATGTGGGCCGAGGAAGTGCAGCTCTGGTGCTTCCTGTGGATCACTTTCTTAGGCGCCGGTGCCGCTTTCCGCTATGGCAGCCATGTTGCTGTGGAAATCGTCTTCGACATTCTGCCCAAGAATGTGCAGAAGGTGCTGACCGTGATCAACTATCTCATCGTGATGGGTATTTTGATCTATGTCTGCTTCCTGGGCTTTGACCTGCTCAGCCTGATGCTCAAGATCCACAAGACCACCGCCATTCTGCGCGTGCCGATGTGGTTCATCAACGCCATCGTGCCGCTTGGCTGCGTCACCATGATGATCTCCACTACCTGGGATCACTATGTGCGCTATATCAAGAAACAAGATCCGCAGGCTGCGGAAGGTAAAGAGGAGGCCTAAACATGGATTTTGCTGTAGGCTTAAGCTCCATTTTAATGCTCGTGTTCCTGTTCATGAAGCTGCCGGTGTTCATCGCCATTCTCGGTGCCGCCGTGGTTTACTTCATGTTCCACACTGAACTGAGCTCTGCAATTTTAGTACAGCGTATTCTCGCAGGCTCGCAGTCCATTCCGCTGCTGGCCATCCCGTTCTTCGTCTGCGCCGGCGTGTTCATGAACTATACCGGTGTGACCAAGCGCATCATGGCCTTCTGCGAAAGCATCGTCGGCAATGTGATTGGCGGCATCGGCCACGTGACCGTGCTGGTGGCCACCCTGATGGGCGGTCTGTCCGGTTCCAACCTGGCTGACGCAGCTATGGAAGCCAAGATGCTGGTGCCTGAAATGAGAAAGCGCGGCTTCTCCAATGCCTTCGCTTCCGTGCTGGTTGCCACCGCTGCCATCATCACCCCGTTAATCCCGCCGGGGATTGCGATGATTATTTACGGTTCCATCGCCAACGTCTCCATCGGCAAGCTCTTTATCGCCGGTATCGGCCCGGGCCTGATGCTGTGCGTTGCCCTGATGCTGCTGGTGGGCTTTGTCTCCTACAAGCGCGGCTACCGCAATCCTGAGCGCGTTGACACTTCACCCAAGCGCATTTGGCAGACCTTTAAGGGTGCATTCCTGCCGCTGTGCCTGCCGATCATCATTATCGGCGGTATCCGCATCGGCGCATTCACTCCGACTGAGGCCGGCGCTGTAGCCATCATCTACTCCCTGCTGCTGGGTTTTGCCTACCGCGAGATGAAGCTCAAGGACATCATCACCGGCATGAAGGAAACCGTGCTGACTTCTGCCTCCATCATGCTCATTATCGGCGCCGCCTCAGCTTTTGCCTGGGTGCTGACCCGCGAGCGTGTGCCACAGTACTTCACTGAACTCTTCATCGATCAGTTAAACAGCGCTGTGATCTTCCTGCTGTGCGTGAACCTGTTCCTGCTTATCGTCGGCATGTTCATTGAAGGCAACGCCGCCATGATCATTCTGGTGCCGCTGCTGGCACCGCTTGCTCATCACTTCGGCATTGATGAGATCCACTTCGCCATGGTGGTGATCTTCAACTTCGCCTTAGGCGCACTTTCACCTCCGATGGGCACCTTGATGTTCGTGACCTGCTCCATTACCAAGTGCCCGATGAGCACCTTTATTAAGGAAGCAGTGCCGTTCTACATTCTGCTGGTCATCTGCCTGCTGCTCCTGACCTTTGTCCCGGCATTCAGTACCGGTCTGGTGAACTTGATTTACTAATTAGTTAAGAGGATTTTAGAAAAATGAAGACTATTATCATCCCTGAACCCGGCAAAGTTGAGATCATTGACACTCCGATGCCCGAGCCCAAGCCCGGCGAGGCCCTGCTCAAGGTTTTATGCGGCGGCATCTGCGGTTCAGATTTAGGCACCTACCGCGGCACTTTCGCCTATGCTTCATATCCGCGCATTCCCGGCCATGAGTTCTCCGCCGAGATCGTGGACATCAACGGCGATGCCCCGAACTTAAAGAAGGGCATGGTAGTAACTGCCAATCCGTACTTTAACTGCACCAAGTGCTACTCCTGCGAGCGCGGCCTGGTCAACTGCTGCGAGCACAATGAGACCTTAGGTGCCCAGCGCGACGGCGCCTTCAGCGAGTACGTGACTATTCCGGTTGAGCGCATTTACGACGGCAAAGGCCTGGAGCCTGATGTCCTGGCTGCCATTGAGC
>JADINH010000187.1 GCA_017694225.1 Candidatus Avisuccinivibrio stercorigallinarum | reverse complement strand
CTTCAAGTGCCGTCACCAGAACTTACGTCACATCCTCACTAAGAAGACCCGTAAGCGCAAGCGCGCTCTGCGTAAGATGACTTACGTTCATTCTTCAAACATCCGCGCAATTATGCGCCAGCTGCCTTACGCTTAATTTAGGAGGATTTGACAAATGGCTAGAGTTAAGCGCGGTGTTACCGCTCATGCCCGTCATAAGAAGGTTTTAAAGGCTGCCAAGGGTTACTATGGTGCACGTTCACGTACTTACCGTGTTGCCGTGCAGGCTGTGACCAAAGCAGGTCAGTATGCATATCGTGACCGCCGCCAGAAGAAGCGTCAGTTCCGTGAGCTCTGGATTGTACGTATCAACGCTGCTGCCCGTCAGCACGATCTGAGCTACAGCCAGTTCATGAACGGCTTAAAGAAGGCCGGCATCGAGATCGACCGCAAGGTTCTTTCCGATCTCGCCATCAACGATAAGGCAGCATTCACTGCCATTGCAAATCAGGCCCGTGCAGCTTTAGGTCTGTAATCGAAACCTGATTTTCAGCCTCCTGAAAGGAGAGCAGAAAGGCGCTGCCGCTGTCTGCGCTATATACTGCAGACAGTGCAGTTAAGGCATAAAGCCTGAAGCTGTATGCTTCAGGCCTGAGCCTTAAATCAAAGCTGAGGACTTAAGTCTTAAAGCTTTAGCCAAGGCTCTCCGGGAGAAAGATTGAAAGCCCCGCAGTCAATCAAGATTGCGGGGCTTTCGTGCACCTGAGCTGTGTGTGAATGCAGCCTTTGAAGCTGGTGAATGCGGCTTGCGCAGGTGCATGCAGCGGTGCAGGGAAAGTTCTGGCTTTGCCGTGAAGCTGTTCAGAAGCAGCATCGCGGCAGTGCGGCAGAGCTGTGCAGCAGTGCAGCAATGCGGCAGAGGGGCGTGCTGAGCACACGCTGCGGTCAAGCGCTGCAGGGCTGGCCGCAGCGTTACAATTACAATTTCTGTAACCATTACAGAAATCGTAACGCTGCAGCGGGCGGCAGCGAAGCAGCTGGGTCGTTGGCAGCGGCAAGGGAGTGCTGCGGGCTGGCTGTGAGCCAGGGAACTGAGCTCTGAGATCAGAAGTCTGAGGTTTGAGATCTTAGAGCTGAGATCTGAAGATTCAGCTCTGAAGCTGTGAACTCAGATCTGCGATCTGCTGCTTTCAAGCTGAGAGCTGTGTTTTTCGCTCTGAGATCTGCGTCTTTCGATCTGTGTTCAAGGAAGTCAGATCTCAGAGCTCAGAGCGGAAAACACAAAGCTGAGAGCGAAGAACACAAAGCTGAGAGCAGAGAACTTCGTTCTGAGAGCTGCGATCTGCGGCGGGAACAGTGCTGTGCCTCAGATCTCAAAGGGCTGCAGCCTTGCGGCTGCAGCCCCAAACTTACCAAAAAGGAAGGCAAGGCAGAGAGAGCTCTGCTACATGCTGTCTTCTTTGACGGTGCTCTTCTTGCTGCGCGAGGAACCTGCCTTGATGGTGCGCATGGTTTTGCCCACATAGATCTGGCGCGGGCGTCCGATGCGGCTTTCAGGCATCTCCTGCATTTCATTCCAGTGCGAGATCCACCCGATGGTGCGTGCGATCGCGAAGATCACCGTGAACATCGAGGTCGGAATGCCGATGGCATTTAAGATAATGCCCGAGTAGAAGTCCACGTTCGGGTAGAGGTGGCGCTCGATGAAGTACTCGTCAGACAGTGCAATCTTCTCAAGCTCAGTGGCTACATCCAGGATCGGGTGATCCTTGATGTGCAGTTCATTGAGTACTTCATGGCAGGTCTCACGCATCACCACGGCACGCGGATCGTAGGTCTTGTATACGCGGTGGCCAAAGCCTGACAGACGGAAGGGATCGTTCTTGTCCTTGGCTCTGGCTACAAACTCCGGAATGCGGTCGATGGTGCCTATCTGCTCCAACATGCGCAGGCAGGCCTCGTTGGCGCCGCCGTGGGCCGGGCCCCATAAGGAAGCGATACCGGCTGCAATGCAGGCGTAAGGGTTGGCACCTGAGGAACCTGCCAGGCGCACTGAGGATGTCGATGCGTTCTGCTCGTGATCGGCGTGCAGGATGAAGATCCGGTCCATGGCCTTGGCAATGACCGGATTTACCTTGTAGTCCTCAGCCGGGGTGGCAAACATCATGTGCAGAAAGTTTGAGGCATAATCAAGATCATTGCGCGGGTAGATGTACGGCTGGCCGATGGAGTACTTATAAGCCATGGCAGCGAGCGTGGGCATCTTGGCGATCAGGCGGATCATGGTGTTTTCACGGTGCTCAGGATCGTAAATATCGAGATTGTCGTGATAGAAGGCCGAGAGTGCGCCTGCAATACCGCACATAATGGCCATCGGGTGGGAATCGCGCCGGAAGGCCTGGAAGAGGGAGTTAATCTGCTCGTGAATGAGGGTGTGGTGCTTTACCTTATAGCTGAACTCGTCATACTGGGCTTTGCTTGGCAGTTCGCCTTTGAAGAGCAGGTAGCAGGTCTTTAAGTAATTGGACTTGGTGGCTAACTGATCAATGGGGTAGCCGCGGTAGAGCAGCACGCCTTTGGCACCGTCAATGAAGGTAATGCGTGAACTGCATGAGGCGGTGGACACAAAACCGGGATCGTAGGTGAAGTAACCTTCTTTGCCTAGAGCTCTGATATCGATAACCTCGGGGCCCATGGTGCCTTTTAAGATGGGCAGCTGTATCGGGTCTCTGCCGGGGATGTTCAGGGTGGCATACTTTACAAATTCGGGATTGACATCAGGCATCAGCGTCTCCTGTTAAAACTGTCTGTGCCTTTACTATATACGTTTTGGCAGATATTGCAAAATTGAAGTTAGATCACAAGCTTGAAAAATGCACGATAATGGGGCAGACAGACCTGCGAAAGGCTGAAATCAGCATTGAATGGAGGATGCAGTGATCAAAAATAGTGAGATCGGACGGGTCATCTAGCTGTGCCAGGTTGGTTTGATGCGAAGATTGCCGGGAATGTGCTGATTGCAGATGTGAAGATTGAGAAGCGGCATCGGGGCAGAGGTTTGGCAGAGGCATGGCAGGGCTCGGGGCGGTGAGGTGGATGGGGTTCAAGATTGGCCGGTGAGAAGATGCGCGGGGCAGTGGCAGCAGGATGGATCGCTGCTGGTGAAGGGGTAGGTCTTCAGGATGGGATGGTGCCGAAGATCAGGATGGGCTTCAGGATAGGTGGGTGACAGATGAGGATGAAGGGCTTCAAGATGGGCCGGTGAGAAGATGGCTGAACCGGAGCTGCAGGATGGCACCGCTGCTGGTGAAGAGCCCGAGCTGAAGAATAGGAGTAGTGCCGGTGAGGAGTGTTTGCTCCAGGATGGAGTGGCCGGTGCAGAGAGCGTGTTTAAGAATGCGGGCGGTGTTGAAGCTGCAGAAGGATCGGCGGCGGAATAGTAGGGGTCATGGTAAACATGAGAGCGGTGCGGGTGCTGAGGATGGTGTAAGGGGATTAAAGGCCTACAAGGGATTTGAAGGAATGTGAATGAGGTGAAGGAATCCAGATCCTGCTTTGGGCGGTGCAGATCTGGTGCAAAGCAGTGCACAAATTCTGCGTAAAGGTTAAAATGCACCTTCAAGCAGTTCAGCCTTGCATGTTCAGCATCTGTTGAAGATCTGTTGAAAAACAGCAGTTTGCATATAGCAGATCTTGATGCGGCCTTGAGAGCTGAGGCTCTGCTGCAGCCTGTTGCTCTGCCCTTTGATTTGGTTAGGCTTTTTGTCTTTTTGGTTAAGGGCTTGGCAGAGGTGTTGGATGACTGTATGCAGCGGATGCAGCAAAGCGTCTGTGGTTTGTCATTTGTCAGATCAGATGTGCAGCAGAAGCGTGATGCAGCGGTCACTTGCAGCAGCTGTCAGATGTGCACAGGGTCTTTTGCTTTGCAGCTTAATGCTGCTCAATGAAGGTTGCTGCACCTGGCTGAACTTTGCTTGAGTTAGGTTTTGCTGCAGCGCAGATTTTTTGTTTGAAGCAGACAAATAGTGTGTTTTGTTTATGCAGACTGCTGAAATGTGCCAGGCTGACTGCTGAAATACGTTTTGCCGATGCGCAGCATGCGGCGAAGCAGTTACCTGCGTTAAGCAGGCACGGTGCATTAAAGCATGATTGATGCATTAAATCAGGCAGCAGAACTCTTTGTTGAGAACTGCCGCTGTGTTAAAGCATGACTGGCTGAAGATCTCCTTGTTGAGGACTGCAGCTGCATTTTTGAATGTGGCCGCTGAGTGTAAACATGCAAAGGCAGAAGCTCTTTTTGTTTAGGGCTGACGCTGCATTTTTGAAGACGGCCGCTGTGTTAAAGCATGTTCAGGAAGAAGAGCTCTGCGCTCAGAACTGAAGCGGCGCCCAAGATCGAGCCTTGCGTAAAGCTGTGAGGTTCGGCCGGGCTTAAAAGAACAACAGACCCGGACAGCAGGGCCGCTCTGATAGAGCATCTCTGCTGCCGGACAAATTGAATTTACCGCAGCAGGCTGGCGTCTGCTGCGCATGAACTGCAGGCAGTGCGCATGATCTGCAGTCAGGATGACAGCGCAGGATGCAGTTGTCAGGTCAAGATCAGTAAGTGCTAAGTGCTCTGAAGGCGCAGTTGCTGCTGATGCTGCCAATGATTGTCAGCAGCGGCAGAAACAGTTGCAGAGACAGCTGCAGGGGCAGAGCTCGTGCAGTTGGCAGCTGCTGGTATGCAGCTCAAAGAAGAGCGTTGCAGCTTGCTGCAGATTTTGGCTTGCAGTGCCAGTTCACAGGTAAGAAGCGGCTGCGCTGATTTATGCTGCGGCAGGGCAGGAGCACCAGCTTATCCTGCAGTGTCTGCCTGCACATCAGCTGTGTCTGCACAAAAGCGGATTTTGCTGCTTTCGGTGCTGGTGCAGTGCGTACTGTGGGCTTTTGCAAGCTGTGTGCCTGTGCTGCGTTACTGAAGATTTTGCTGACAGCTGCCAGCCCCTGACGATGTGATGGCGGCTGTGAGATGGAGCTGATTTGATGTCAGCCTGCATGCTGTCAGTGCAGTGCGTGCAGGCTGAGGACAGCGGTGACAGATCTGTGCTGTAAACCGGCCATGATCAGCGCTGTGTGAAAGATTTAACAAACTTAAAAAAGGCTTTTTAATGATGGAACAGAAGATACTGCTCACCGAATGCTCAGATGCGGTGGGCCTCATTGCCAGAGTGACCAACATCTGCTTTAAGTACAATTTGAACATTGTGCATCAGGATCAGTTTGCCTCCGAGGATGACAAGAGATTCTTCATGCGCACTGTGCTCTCCGGCATTTTTGCCAATGAGGAGAACTTTTTAAGTGAGATTAAATCAGTTCTGCCTGCCGATGCGATTGTGCGTTTAAATGGCCGTCAGAAGAGACGTCTGGCCGTCCTGGTTACCAAGGAAGCCCACTGCCTGGGTGACATTCTCATGAAGGCCTATTCAGGTGCCTTAAATGCCGACATTGTGATGGTGGCTGGCAATTATCCTGACTTGGGCGATCTTGCTGCCCGCTTTGATATTCCTTTCCACCTGGTCTCCCATGAGGGCATTTCCCGTGAGGAGCAGGAAGAGCGCATGTGCCAGGTGATTGATGACTGCAACCCCGATTACGTGGTGCTGGCCAAGTACATGCGCATCCTCTCCCCGCGCATGGTGGGGCATTATCCTTTGGGCAAGCTTATCAACATTCATCATTCCTTCCTGCCGGCCTTCATTGGTGCCAAGCCTTATCAGCAGGCCTTTGACCGCGGTGTGAAGATCATCGGTGCCACGGCACACTTTGTGACCAACAACTTAGATGAGGGGCCTATCATTGAGCAGGATGTCATCAAGGTAAATCACAACTATGATGCTGCTGATATGGCCAAGGCCGGGCGTGATGTGGAGCGGCTGGTGCTGATGCGGGCCTTAAGCCGGGTGCTTGATGACAAGGTCTTCATTCACGGCAATAAGACGGTGGTGTTTTAAGCTCGGGCTGGGCAAGGCTTGCCTAAGATTGCCAAGGCTTTAAAAGCCATCTAAATGGGCAATCAAATGGCCTAAAAGGACTTGATGCCGATCTGAGGTCTTGGGCAGTATTTGGCTATGGGAGGCCTGTGCCTGGCAGTGCCTTGCAAGGCAAGGCCGCAGTCATAGGCTGCAGCCATGGTGTGGCAGATGCAATTTTGGCTCTGTTTGGTTAAGGCTGATCTGATTTTGGCAGGTATATGGTGCCTGGGCGCGTTGTTGACTGAGCCCGGCTGACAACAGGCGCACTACAAGGCTGTTCTGGTGCCGGGCAGCACGCTTATGGCTGATAGTCACGGCGGCTGATCGGTGAACAGTGCGGTGGAACTTTCAGGTGGGCTTGAGGTGCATGGCAGAATATCCCCGCTGCGTGGCATAGCGCAGTGCCTGGATGTGGGCAGAATGCGGATGCTGCTCATGGCTCAAAGGCACAGGCAAGAGCTCAGCTTGATCAAAGTGCGGGATCTTTTTCATCAAGGTGCTAAGCACTGGATCGCGTACTTCATGCGCGCAAGCTGATGGATGACGCAAGGCTGCTGCAAAGCAGCTGAGCTGATGACAGTGCCGGTGAGAGGTTGTGAGTGTGGCGCAATGAGCTTGTGACGGTTCTGCAGACTGTGATGACTAAATGTGATAGCGCTTTGATCATGTTAAGTCGGAGCAGATATTAAGCCTGGCGGTATTGGAAAGCACGGGCGAGGAGCTGGAGCTTGGATGTTTCCAAAGTGTCCAAGTCGTCCAAGTCGTCCAAGTCGTTCACGGCAAGCCCGGAGACCGTGAAAACCGCGGAGAGCACGCTTTCCGCGGAAGCTGTGGAAAGCACGGAAGCCGTGAAGATCGCGAAAAGTGCTCTTGGCGGCGATGATGCTTTGGAGCTGATCGACGCTTTGGACTAGTTAGACTGCTTGGAAGACTGTGCTGTGAGCAAGCCTGGGGTTCTTTGGAGAGCATCTGTATGAAGGACACCAAGGGCCTGTAAAAGCTGTTGGCAGAAGTGGTCTGATCATTTGCCATGCGGCTTGTTTTTAAGTCGATGTGCCATTGTGCAGGACATTGGCGCAGATGACGGCATGGGTCAGTTGCCTGACGGGCTCAACAAGATGGAGCGTGATCGGTCTGAAGGCTGCTCTGCTGAAGGGCGGCCGAAGCTGCGGTGCTTTGCTGCCAAGGCCGGTGCCTGCCATGGTTTGGCTTTGTGAGCTGACAGGCGGCATGTGCGAGAAGAGGAAGGCTGAAGCTTTCAGGGGCGGGCGTTTACCGTGGGAGCTTCAATCTTCCTTTGGGCCTGCAGGATGAAGGTTCAGCAGGGCTGAGAGCATTGTCGCAAATCAGCGCTAAAGCCTTGATCTTTAAGGTTGCTGCTATAGCATAAGCGGCCTTAAAAGGGCATAATAGGACTGAAGATGCCAAGGGGCTGATGCTGATCATTTTGATCGTTCAAGATACCTGGTGCTGCAGCTTAATGAGTGAAGGAGGAAGCTTAAGATCTTTAGGTCTTGGCTGTCTCAAATGAGATTCCCAGCGTCCCAAATTGGATTCCTAATGTCTCACAATATGGGGGCAGGGTGTTAAAAAGGGGCGTTACGAAGGTTTTAAAGGAAAGCCGCTGTATCAAATGAGAATCTCAGTGTCTCAAATGGGATTCTCAGTGTCACAGAACAGGCACAGGCTGTTTCAGGTTTTGACCTGGCTCTGGTGCAGTGAAGGTATCTTCGAGAGATCCACGACGGTCTCGGTGTTCTTTAACAATTTATACACACAGGTGACTTAAAAATCGCATGGGGCTTATAAGGGCTTAACAGGAAGGTGGTTATTGGCAGGTGTGTTGATGATTGATCTTCTGCTGTCAGCAGCTGCTCGGCGGCTGTTGAAGGCTCAACGATGCTGTTCACGTTCTTGTTGGCGGTAGTGGCGGCAGTGCTCTTGGCAGAGGCAAAGGCTGCTGCAGATGGCCTGAAAGCCGCATTTCCACAGGGTTTCCGTGGATTTGCCGCTTTTGCGTGGAAATTTCCACGGTTTGGGCCAAAATCCGTGGAAACTCACGGAAACCCAATGGAAATGCGGGTTCTGACGTTATGAGCGCCGGGATAGTAGCTGTTGCTGTTCAGTTGCAGCAGGTTGCAGCTTAATGGGGATAAGGCTGTCAGAGTGCATTGGCTGACCGGGAAAGAGCAGTAAGGAGCAAAATCATCTTGATGCCTTTGATGGTCGTCAGTGTTGGCAGGAAGTGAAGGAGAGCCTTTGCTGTCGTGATGGCTGTTGTGTGCGCGGGCGCTTAAAAGTGGTGTGGTAAAGCTGCTGTGCTGGCAGGAGTTGGGGTTGTAAAGACTGTATTTGTGATGAAGTCTGAGCCGGAATGGGATGTATTTGGATGGTTGGTCTAAAAA
>JADINH010000186.1 GCA_017694225.1 Candidatus Avisuccinivibrio stercorigallinarum | reverse complement strand
GGGTAAGGCAGTGCTTGACGGCAAAAATCTCAGCACCGGCACAGCCGTCCCCTGGGCACTGGGGCAGATTTTAAGTTTTGGCTTTACTGCGCTTGCTCCCTATAAAGAGGGCATGGACTTGGCGGCGGTGGATCTGTCAGTGCTCGGCTTTACCCGGGCTGCAGCTGAGGAGCAAGCCAAAGCTCCGGCAGAGCCTGCAAAACAGTCTGCGGCTGAGCCTGCTGCAGTTCCAGCTCCACAAGCTGCCCCACTTGAAACTGAGACTGCGGCCGGGCCGGAGGCTCAGGTCAAAACCAGTCCGGCCCGAATAGTCTGGCTGATTGCGGGACTTGTCGTGCTGGCGCTGCTGCTTTCATCTTTGGTGGCAGGCTCCTATTTGTACGGCAGCAGGGCCGATGAGCGCGCTTTATTAAGCAGTGCTGAAGAATACGTGCAGCACTCAGGCTTTGACGGGGTAAAGGCGCAGTTTGACGGGCGCTCAATCGTGTTTTCCGGCATACTGCCCAATCGTGCGGCCCTGTCGCAGTTTATCAACGGCCTGCCGGCGCTGTCCTGCAGTGTGATCTTTGATTTGTCGCTTGCCGACGATGAGCTTAAGGCCCTGGAGGATGCCTTTGCAGTGCAGGGCGCGGCCGTGCGCGCCTCCATCGGGATCGACGGCCGGATTAAGGTCAGCGGCTATGTAAAAGATCCTTATGTGGAGCGGGCTCTGCTTGAGCGCGTGCTGCCCTCTTTTGCCGTTCTGCCTGAGCCTGAATTTGACTTTCATTACGCGCCGGAGCTGGTGGATGCGCTGGAGCAGGGCGCGGCTGCAGCTGCGCTGGAGCTGTCCTTTGAGCCGGGGGATTACACCCTGGTCTATGACGGCCCCATGACCTACCCCGAGAGCCAAAAGCTTGCTGCCCTCAGGCAGGAGCTGGAGCAGAAATTTGCCATGCCCCTCAGGCTTCTGGACAAGCAGAGCGCCGGGCGCGGCCTCATTTCGCATCTTAACGCGCGCAATGCGGTGATCGCGGGCAATACGGCGCCGGGGGCGCAGAGCCCGTCCGGTGCAGCCCGGACTTTCAGTGCCGGGGAGGCAGGTTTGGCTGAGGGTAATGCCGGCGCGGGCCTGACGCGCTTTGATCCCGGCCGGGTGGTGGGCGTGACCATGCAGCCGCTGCGCTTTATCACCATGGACAGCGGCGAAAAGTTTTTTGAAGGCGCACTGCTGCCGGGAGGTGCGGTGCTCAAAGAAATTCATTTGGATTATTTGGTGGTGGAACACCACGGGAGGAGCACAAGCTATGAGCTTAAGTGATCTTGATGCTTATACCCTGTTAAATGACAGCGGTAATGTGCAGTATTTTAAGGAAGTTGCCGAGCGCCTGGCGCAGATGCAGCAGCGTGTAAAGCAGCAGATGGACCGGGGTCTTGCCCCGGAGGATTTTGCCAAAGCCCAGACAGCGTCTCATGCGCTGTATCAGGCAGAGAGCATCATTCAGGCACTGCAGGATTGAGGAGAGCGGCATGGATATTAATACCGGAGGTCTCAGCAATTTAATCGGTCAGGGACTGGACAGCCTGTCCACCCGTGCTGAGAATCTTAAGACCAGAATGGGCGAAGTCGCCAATATGGAAGCTGAAGATCAGACCGCAGCCATGATTGAACTGCAGTTTGAAATGGGCCAGTACAATACCATGGTGGAACTGACTTCTTCCATCACCAAGAGCCTGTCAGACTCTGTAAAATCCATCAGCCAGAAGGTCTAAGGAGCACAGCGTGGAATTTTTGCAAAGAGACGAAATGGTTTATCTCGTCAATATCGGCTTTGCCGCCTGCATGAAGGGCAAGATTGCCCTGGCGCGCAGCCTGTTTGCTGATTTGCTTGAGCTGCAGCCTGATTTGAAAGGTGCCCGCACGGGCCTCGCGTTCAGCTATATCGTGACCGATGAGTTTGAGCGCGGCGATGAGATTTTACAAAAGCTGCTCGACGACGATCCCAATGATTTGGACATCAAGGCCTTCCTGGCTTTCTCCAAGGCTCTGCAGCATAAGGCAGATGAGGTGCAGGAGCTGACAGCGGGCATCACCCAAAAGGACAGCACGGCCTATAACCTGGCGCGCCAGGCGCAGGAACTGGCCGCGCGCTGATTAAGGATTTGCCTATGCAGAAAGTGAAACTTGCCGCTGCCCTTGCCTGCGCCCTGTTCCTTAGCGCCTGCGATCAGACTTTGTACAGCAATTTGAGCGAGAGCGATGCCAATGAAATGCTGGTCACGCTGTTAAAGCGCGGGGTGGATGCCAAAAAGAGCGCGCAGGGTGATGTCTTTTCCATTGTGGTGCCCGAAGAGCAGCTGGTGCGCTCACTTGAGATCATAGGCGAACATTCGCTGCCGCGCGAGCAGTTCCAGTCTTTGGGCACGGTGTTCTCCGGACAGGGCATGATCGCCTCGCAGACTGAAGAGCAGGCGCGCCTGGCTTTTGCCATTTCGCAGGAGCTCTCGGCCACCTTCAGCAGGATTGACGGCGTGCTCGATGCGCGCGTGCATGTGGTGCTGGTGCAGCATGAACAGGCCTCAGGGCTGACCACCCCGCCGTCGGCGGCCATCTTCATCCGCCACACCAAGGACAGCCCGGTGGAGAACATGCTCGCTGAAATCAAGGACATTGCCGCCAAAGCCGTGCCGGGTCTGACCTATGACCGGGTCACGGTGATGACTGAGCTCTTTACCGAAAAGGTCAAAGCCCCGGTGCTGCCGGTGCGCCACTGGTATGACAATCCGGCCATGGCCGCGGCTGCTGTGGCGGCGCTGTTCCTGCTTCTGTGCGCAGGCGGCATCATTGCGGCGCGCAAACTCGGCTGGCGCCTGACCAAGGGTGAGAGTGCAGAGCCCAAACCCAGAAGATAGGCAGGCTTGAGCTGAATGAACCGGGAACTTGCCTTAAAGCTGGTGCGCGATGAAAAGCTGCTGAAGGAAATTATCAGCTTCAATCTGTCTGCGCGGGCTGCGAAGGCTGAGGAGCTGGCTGCGGCGAGGCAGACTGCAATTGACAACTGGTATGCGGCGCTGCCCGAGGTGCAGCAAAAGCTGTATCAGGAGCTGCAGCGCAACTGGCCTGCATTGCGGCTTTTTACCAGACCGCCATTTGCTGCAGAGGAAAATCTGACGGGGGTTCAGGCGGTACAGGGGGAGCAGTGGAGTTATTTTGCCGACCCGGCCGAGCGCCTGGCGCTGCTTGATGATAAGGCCCTTACAAAGCTCTGTCTTTTGACCGGAGCCTCCCAGCTTGCCCCTTTTTTGCGCTCGCTTTTGGGGCGTGAGCAGCAGGATCAGGCCCGGCAGAGCCTGGGTGCTGCGGTGATTGATTTTGCGCTGCACTTTGGCGCCTTTGCGCTGCCCCAGATCCTGCAGCGAAGCGGCCTGGAGAGCCCAGCTGACAGCGGCATCCCTGCTGATTTAAAGCAGCAGTCCCTGGCGATTGGCGCCAATGCGCTGCAGCTTTTGGCCGCTGACTTTGCAGATAAGAGGGTGCAGGCAGTGTTAACTGAGCGTTTAGGGAAGATCAGCGCTGGTGCTGCTACTGCTGCAGCCGCGCCGGGCGGCGCTGCAATGCCGGAAGTGCACAAGCAGGGGCTGCGGCGTTTTGTGCTGGCCGTGGTGCAGGAGGTGTCTTTGAATGAGTGATGCAATGTTTGTCAAAAGCGGCGGTACCTTCAGCATCAAGCCCGGTACTGCCATTGTGCGCCTTGAGGAGCTGCAGGAGCTGTATGCGGCCAATGAGCTGCTGCAAAAGGCCCAGGCGGAAATTGAGGCCTTAAAGCGCAAAACCGAGGAAGACTACAAAAAGCGCTATGACGAGGGTTACGCGCAGGGTCAGGAGGAAGGGCGCAGCGAGTACACCCTGAAGATCATGGAAATGGTGATGACCCAGGTCGATTCCCTTGAGGGGCTGGAGCAGCAGCTCACCGACGTGGTGATCAAATCCATCGAGAAGATGCTGGGTGCCTTTGAGCCCGGAGATCTCGCGGTGCGCGTGGTGCGCCAGGCCCTGGCCGCGGTGCGCGGGGAAAAGCGCATTTTGGTGCGCGTAAGCCTCACTGACGAGCCCTATGTGAGGCAGGATCTGCAGCCTTATCTCATTTCCGCAGACGGGCGCACCGGCTATCTGGAGCTTTTGGGCGATCCCAATCTGCATCACGGGGACTGCATTTTGGAGACGCCGCTTGGCGTAGTGGACGGCAGCCTGTCCTCGCAGCTTAAGATCTTAAGCCGGGCACTGCATGAGCGCGTGGGAGCTGCGGGCTGATGGCGCTTGAATATATCGGGCAGATGCTCAAGGACGCGGCAGCTGAGGTCAACACCATTGAGATCCGCGGCCGCGTGGACAAGGTGGTGGGCACCATCATTCAGGCCTCGGTGCCCGGCGTCAAGGTAGGCGAGCTCTGCATATTGCGCAATCCCGGTGAAAACTGGATGCTGCGCGCTGAGGTGGTGGGCTTTGCCCAGAATATTGCGCTGCTCACTCCCTTGGGCGACCTGGAGGGCATCTCCTATCACACTGAGGTCATTCCGACCGGGCACGTGCTCTCGGTGCCGGTGGGCGAGGAACTGCTCGGCCGGGTGCTTAACGGTGTGGGTGATGTCGCCGACGGCGGCCCGCCCTTAAAGACCCATAAGTTTTATCCGGTGTATGCCGATCCGCCTGCTGCCATGAGCCGCAAACTGATCACCAAACCGGTGAGCCTCGGCCTTCGGGTGCTCGACGGTGTGCTCACCTGCGGACAGGGGCAGCGCATGGGCATTTTTGCGGCCGCAGGCGGCGGCAAGTCCACTTTGCTCTCCTCGATTATCAAGGGCACGGATGCTGACATCTGCGTGCTGGCGCTCATTGGTGAGCGCGGGCGTGAGGTGCGCGAGTTCATTGAGCGCGATTTGGGCCCGGAGGGCATGAAGCGCAGCGTGCTTGTCATCTCCACCTCTGACCGCTCCTCCATGGAGCGCTTAAAGGCCGCCTACACCGCAACTGCGGTGGCTGAGTACTTCCGCGATGAAGGGCGCAGTGTGCTGCTGATGATGGACAGCGTTACCC
>JADINH010000185.1 GCA_017694225.1 Candidatus Avisuccinivibrio stercorigallinarum | reverse complement strand
GCGTCAATCTGCCCCAGGTCAAACGCCCGCGCGGCCGTCCCCCCAAGCATGCCGCGCTGCCAAAGCCGCAGCCCGGCCCGGTCACGCTGCCTACGATGTGTTATTCCACCGCCTTTGAGGCAAAACTGCCGGTGCCAGAGCCTGCCAAAAAGTCCAGGCAGGCGCTAAAGCGCGGGGGTTTGTTGTCCGCTGAGGATTTTCCGTGGAATAACCTCAAGCCTGAGGATTCGATTGCGCTTGCCGTCTCTAATCCGCCGGCCGGCCTCAATACCCGCGGCTTTACCGCCAGACCCTTTACCAAATGGGTGGGCGGCAAGTACAAACTGGTCACCCGCCTGCTGGAGTTCGTGCCTGCGGACTTTGAGAAATACTTTGAGCCCTTTGTGGGCGGCGGCTCGATGTATTACGCGCTCTCCCCGCGCGCTAAGTGCTCTTATATCAGCGATTTGAACTCTGAGCTCATGAACACCTATGTGCAGCTGATGGTGAATTTGGAGGAGGTCAAAAAGCGCCTGCGCACCTATGTCTACGATAAGGATTTTTATCTGCAGGTGCGCCAGCGCGACCGCGATCCGGCCTTCTATGAGAGCGATCCGGTTGAGCGCGCGGTGCGCCTTCTATATCTGCTGCGGGTCGGCTATAACGGCCTGTACCGGGTCAACAGCAAAAATCACTTCAATGTGCCTTTCGGGCGCTATACCAATCCGGAGATCTGCCGCGATGAGGTGCTCAATGCAGCCTCGGCGCATTTAAACCATTACCCCACTAAGGTCTTTGTCGGCCAGTATTACGCGCTGCTGCCTTTTATGGATGAAAAGAGCTTTGTGTACTTTGATCCGCCGTACATGCCGGTGTCAGAGACCGCCTTTTTCACCGACTATCAGGTGGAGGGCTTTTCCTATCAGGATCAGGTGACACTCGCGCAGTTCTGCCGTGAACTTGACCGCCGCAAGATCCGCTTTATGCTCTCCAATTCCTGCTGCGATGAGGTCAGGCGCCTCTATCAGGGCTTTAACATTCATGTGCTTGACAATGTGATGCGCGGGATTAACAGCACTGTGAGCCTGAGAAGCGGCCATAAGGAACTGGTGATCACCAATTACTAAGAGCGCTGCACCAGGCCCATATAAGCAAAAAGCCGGGTTTCCCCGGCTTTGTGGCACTAAAAAGCTTAAGCTGCCAGCTTAGAGCACAGCACCGAGCTCCTGGCGCAATGTGGCGCCGGCACCGCGCAGACCGGCCTTGGTGTCAGTGATGACATAGGTCGGGATGCGCTGCATATAGGTCTTAAATCTGCCTTTGTCCTCAAAGGCCTCGCGGAACTTGGACTGTTTAAAGAAGTCGATAAAGCGCGGCACCACGCCGCCTGCGATGTACACACCGCCAAAGGTGCCCAGGTTCAGGGCCAGATTGCCGCCAAAACGGCCCATCAGCCTGCAGAAGGTCTCCAGGGCCTCCAGGCAGTCAGGCTCCGGCGGATTGGCCAGGGCCTGTGAGGTCACATCAGCCGGGCTCATGTTCGGGCGCAGGCGCTCATTGCGCATGGCGATGGCTTCATAGAGGTTGACAAGACCAGGTCCTGAGAGCACGCGCTCGGCCGAGACGTGGCCGATGCGGGCGCGCATGGCAATTAAGATCAGATCTTCAGCCATGTTGGCCGGGGCCAAGTCCACGTGGCCGCCTTCACCGGGCAGGGAGATCCACTTGTCGCCCACGCGGATGATGTGCGCGACACCCAGACCGGTACCGGCGCCGTAAACGGCAATCGGGGCCTTGGGATCGGGCTCGCCGCCGCCGATTTTCACCACATTTTTTGGATCCAGGCAGGGCACTGACATGGACATGGCAGTAAAGTCATTGATCACAATCAGGGTGTCAAGCCCCACGGCGTTTTTGAGCTGTGACTGTGAAAACTCCCAGGGATTGTTGGTCATCTTGACGTAATCACCGGTAATAGGGCAGGCAATGGCAATGCAGGCTGCACTGAAGTCAGCATGGGTTTCCTGCTTGAACTTTAAGATGCAGCTCTCCAGGCTCTCATTTTCCAGCGCGGAATAAATGATCGGAGTGGAAAGACTGCCGTCTTCAAGATTGCACAATGCAAGACGCGCATTGGTGCCGCCGATGTCGCCTACTAAGGCCTGGCCGGTTAAAGCTGTCATGGAAAAATCTCCTCAAAACTGTCTTAATGCGCTTTATTTTAGCGCAGAGCCCTTGGGAAAAACTGCAGCCTGATGCACAATATCTGCACAAAAATCAACTGTTCTGCCAAGGAGAGCGCCCGGCATGTTCTCAAATGTGCATTTTTATAAACCAGCCGCTGCTGCCGCACGGCTTAAAGATCTGATCTGTGTGCTGTGCGCAATCCTCTCTCTTACCGGTGCGCTGCTGCCTGCTGCCGCGCAGGCCGCCCCCGCGGCCGGTAAATGTGCGCAGGTTTCAGGAGCTCAGGCCCTTGCCGCCGCCCTGAGAGATAAGATCACCTGCGTGCAGTTTACTGGGGCGGATCATCTGACTGCCGTTCCGGCACTTTCAGGGAGGCTGATCACTGCCCGCGGCAGTGTCCTGACGCTTGACGGGGCGGAGCTTACCGTGCCCTCCGGCACTGAGCTTATCGTGCGCGGACAGCTGCAGCTTAAGGGCACTAAGCTGCAGCTTGCGGGCACCCTTATCAATCAGGGGGAGATCTCCCTTGACAAGGAAAGTGCGCTTTACACAGAGCCTCGCTCACTGTTTAAAAACAACGGACGCTTTGAGGCCTATCAGGCTGAGCTCAGTTCAGCTGGAGAGCTTGAAAATTCCTCGCTCTTTACCCTATATGGTGCGGTGCTGCGCCTGGATGGGGAGGGCTTAAATCAGGGCACTTTAAGCCTTAATGCCGATGCCTTTCTGACTTTGGGGCCCGCAGCCTCTTTTACCAACCGCGGCAGCATCACGGCTCATGAGCGCAGCACCCTGGAGCTTACCGGCAGATCCCGGCTGTTAAATCAGCGCACTTTGCAGCTTTGCGGCCTGCTGCGCCAGCGCGATGAGGCGCAGCTTGTAAATTACCGCCAGTTTTCGGCCGGTGCTGCATCGTCCTGGTACCTTGGGGAGCGCTCGCGCTTTGAAAACCAGCGCCAGGCCGAAAGTGCCGGGCAGGTGATCTGCGATGAACTCTCCGAGTTTGCAAATTCAGGCACCTTTGATCTGCAGCAGCCGGGGGTGCTTGCCTTAAAGGGAGGCAGCACCCTTCGCAATCAGGGCAGTCTGCGCCTGCACGGGCGCCTTATCAAAGATGACAGCGTGCAGCTTAAAGGGAAAATGCCGGTGGATCTGTCAGAGCTGGAGCTTGTCATTCACTGAACCCGTCCCTGCTCCGCTCCTGTGCTTCATCCGCTCCTGCGGTCAGCAGCTTTAACTGCCATACAGTGCACCGCTGCAGTGCAGCAGTTGTCGTTTTGGCCCTTTTTGACGGTTAAATGTGAGCGCGCAGGCTTTATTGTGCGCAAAAATTTTGTAGGATGTAAGCAGGCGGGCGCCGCGGCGGCCTGGGCTTAGCAAGGCCGGCCGGAGGGCGTTTTCCGCACGCAGCATTCAGGCTGATTTAGATGACAGTTTTTGGGTGGCTGTGATTTTACGCAGCAGTTTTTCGCAGTTAAGGCACAAAGAAATGGCAGCACAACAGCAGCGGCAGGACTTATCCGGACGCCGGGCAGAACACCACAATAAGAACTCAGGCCGGGCACAGGCCAAAGACATCTACGATCTGGCGGCGGGTTATTACAGCGTCATTATCGACACCTGCAGCCTGATTAAGGCTGCCACTACCGGCAATGTGTTCTGGCAGCGGATGATCCCGGCGCTGCAGCTGCGCGGCGCCCGCATTAAGGTGCCTTACGCAGTGTTGTACAAGGAGCTCGGCAAAATCGCCTACGCCAAAGACGCTGATAAAAAGCGCTATGACAAGGAAACCTCAGCGGGGGCGCTGGCGGCCTTAAAGCAGCTCAAGGAGCTGCAGCAGCTGCAGCTTTTGGATCTGGTAGACAGCAAAGAGGACGGAAAACTGGCTGTCCACGCGGACAACATCATTCTGCGCGGCATGATTGAGGCCTTGATCCTCTCGGGGCACAACATTATGTTTATCACCAATGACTTTGGCCTGACCTGCGATATCTATGCGGTCAATTTCAGCCGTTCCAACAGCTTTCGCAACAAGGTGGTGGTGTGCCGCATCGCTTCAAAAAACGGGGAGCTCTTTGTCTCGCGCGCGGCCACCAATGCCGAGCCTGAGCGTTTCTTTTCCACCGGTAATATCTGGTATCCGCGCTCACCCGAGAAGATCTGCTATCTGCCTGAGGGCAAGGCCGGAAATTCTAAGGCTGCAAATACCGCCGCCGGGCCGCGCGCAGCAGCGCAGCCTCAGCGGCCGGTGAACAGACCTCAGCCGCAGCGCAAAGCGCAGTCAGCGCAGTCTGGGCAGGCGCTGCAGTCATCCCAGCCCAAGCCCCAGTCCCCAGTAAGAGGGCAGGCTGAAGTAAAAGCCCAGCCGCTAAAGACTGCGGGGCAGGGGGCGCGGCGCCAGAATCCTCAGATCTTCGCCTGGGCCCGTGAGGTCAATAAGGTGCAGGGTGAAATTGAGATCACGGCCATTCCGGCTGCGGGCGATGTGGTCGAGGCCCATGACGGGCAGCGTGTGGATCTCATTACCCTCGGTGACAAAATCGCCTCCGGCGGTGAGGGCACGGTCTATGCCACCAATATCCGCGGCCTGGTCGCCAAGATCTACAAGCCCGGAAAGTTGGATCTTATCAAGCTCAAAAAGCTGGAGCTGATGATAAGCCGTCATTTAATCTATCCCGGCATCTGCTTTCCGCTCTCGCAGCTGTACTTTAAGGGATCTTTTGCCGGCTTTTTGATGCCCGAGGCCAAAGGCCGCCCGCTGCAGCGCTCGCTCTTTCTGCCCGTCAAGGTCTTTGTGCAGCGTTATCCTGAGTGGACGCGCCTTGAGACCGTGCAGCTTGCTCTTACCATCCTTGATAAGATCTGCTGGCTGCATCAGCATCACATCATTATGGGCGACATCAACCCGGGCAACATTTTGATTTCATCGCCCACTGAAGTGTACTTTGTGGATGCCGACAGCTATCAGGTGGAGGGCTATCCCTGCCCGATGGGCACCATCAACTTCACCGCTCCGGAGATACAGCGCAGGAGCTTTGCAGACTTTCTGCGCACTTTGGGCAATGAGAACTTTGCGGTGGCCACACTGCTTTTCATGCTGATGATCCCGGGCAAGCCGCCTTATGCCATGCAGGGCGGTGAGGATCAGATTGAGAACATCCTAAACGGTGATTTTGCATACCCCTCCGGTGAGCGCAGCAACGGCAAAGCCCCGGACGGCCTGTGGCGTTTTTGCTGGAGCCATCTGCCGCGTTTTTTAAAGGATGACTTCTATGACACCTTCAAAAAAGGCGAGCGCTACAGCCGCGAAGACACCCGCCTTAACGCCCGCGAGTGGCGGCGGCGCTTTGAAAATTATCTCGAATTGCTGCAAAACGGCCAGCTCACGGCGCACGATGAGATGTCCCTTGAGATCTTCCCTACCCGGCTCAAAAAGAACAAGGACGTAACCTATATCAAATGTCAGCTCTGCGGTGAGGAAGTGGATGAAGAGCGCTCGGAGGGCGGTTACTGCTATAACTGCCTCAATCAGGGCGAGACTTATCCCTGTGAGCGCTGCGGGGCTGAGATCTTCTTTTCAAACCGCGCCCGCCTGCTCAAGCATTTAAAAAAGCCGCGCTTATGCCATGACTGTCATGAGGCGCTCAAACAGGTTTATTGCACAGTGCAGTGTGTGGACTGCGGCCGGACCTTTGAGATCACGGTGGGCCAGAAGGAGCAGTTTGAGCAGAAGCACTGGCAGCTGCCGGTGCGCTGCCCGCAGTGCCGGCAGCAGCGCAAGTCAGGTGCTGCCAATGGCACGCACAGCGCGCAGCAGGCGCAGCCTGCAAATCAGCCGGGGGCGGCAGGAGCGCCTGATCTGCGCTCAGCTCTGTCCTCGGTTTTTGGGATGTTTAAACAGCATTAAGGAAGCGTTAAGTCAGCTTTGTTTGGGAGAACAATAAGAACATGAAAAACAGCAGCCGCATCTTTGCCCAGGATGATCTGGTTTCAAATCCCACCGCCCGCGTGCCGGTCTGTCTGGTGCTCGATGTCAGCGGCTCGATGGCCAAAGCTGAGGGCCAGGGCAGAAGCGCCATCGCGGAGTTAAACCGCGGGGTCAAGCTCTTTTACCGGCAGACGGCGGCCGATGAAATTGCCCGCTACTCAGCTGAAGTGGCCGTGGTGACCTTTGGGGGCAGCAGCACGGTGCAGGTGGTGAGTGACTTTAAAACTTTGGATGAAAATGAGACGGGCCCTGAGTTTCAGGCCGCGGGCAATACGCCTATGGCTGAGGCGGTGCTGCAGGCCCTTAAGATGCTCGATGAGCGCAAGAACAAGTACAAGGAAAGCGGCGTGGATTATTTTCAGCCCTGGCTGGTGCTGATGACCGACGGCATTCCCACAAGCGATCCGGGGCTTTTGGCTGAGGCCATCGGCAGAACCGTGGAGCAGGTCAACGCAAGAAAGATTACGGTCTTTCCCATCGGCATCGGCAGTGAGGCTGATCTCAGCATCCTGCGCCGCTTCTCGCCCAAATACGGCGCCATGCGCCTGAAGGGCCTTAATTTCTGTGAGTTCTTTGCCTGGCTCAGCCAGAGCGTCAGCCGCACCTCGCAGTCCATGCCCGGTGAGCGCATTGAGCTTGACGAGAGTGAGTTTGTCAGCTGGGCGGATATTTAAGTGTCAGCTCCCTGGAAGGCCGCCTGCGCCAGTGTGCAGGGGCGGGCCCATCAAAAAAGCGGCATCCCCTGTCAGGACAAATGCCTGTACAAAAGGCAGGGCCGGCTGACGGTGCTCTGCGCTGCCGACGGGGCCGGCTCAGCGCCGCTCTCCCATGAGGGCGCACAGACAGCGGTAGAAAGTGCGGCAGACTTGGTGCTGCAGCACTTTAAGGACATCACCGCAGATCCAAAGCAGGGGGCGCAGCTGGTTCTCACAGAGGTCAAAAAGGCGCTGCAGGCGCGCTCAGCTGAACTTCACTGTGCGCTGTCAAGCCTTGCCTGCACCCTGCTTATCGCCGCTGCAGATGGCAGGCACTTTCTGCTGTGGCAGCTTGGTGACGGGATCTGCGCGCTGCTGCGCCGCGGCGTACTGGAGCTGGCGCTGCATCCGTACAACGGGGAGTTTGTCAACGAAACAGTGTTTACCACCTCAGAGAATGCCGCAATGCTGCTGCAATGGCGCTGTGGTCAGTGCGACGGGGTGCAGGGCATGGTGCTGCTCACCGACGGGGCGGCGCACAGCCTCTATCAAAAAGCCTCCGGGCGCTTTGCCCCGGCACTGCTAAAGGCCCTGCGCCTTTTAATGCTCTATCCCTGCGCGCAGGTAAGCTCGGTGCTGGCGCAGGCGCTGCTGCCGCAGGTGGCAGCCAAAACCGCAGATGACTGCAGTGCAGCGCTAATGTGCACTTTAAGTCCGCAGCTCATTAAATTCCAGGATTTAAGCCCGGCTGAGCTCTCTGTACTGCTCTCAGGAGACGGAGACGGGCCGGGGGAGGAGCATCTGCCGGCGCGTGAGTTCAAGCGCCAGCTGAAGATCCTGCAGCTCCTTGACCGTCCGCGCAGCGCTGTGGAGCTCTCTGCCCTGCTGGGACTTAAGGAGAGTGCCGTGCAGGCAAGGCTGCTGCGCCTTATGGAGCGCGGGCTGGTTACAAACGCTGAGGGCGGGCTGCAGCGTACTTTTTGAGCTCAGCTCTGCCTTAATGGCAGAGTGCACAGCAGCGCAGCAGGCCGCATGGGCATCTAGTGGCAGCAGCTTGCGTTAAGGGGATTAAGCCCGAAGTTTTAATCAGACTGACGGCAGCGCAGCAGTGGCTTGCCTCTGGATATATGCCCTTTTACTTTTTTAAAGCATAAGGTTTTAGTAAAAGGGCGTATACATTTACTGCAGCTTTACCGCAATAAGCCAGGCAAAGCCGGATGCAGCTTTTAACAGGCCGCATCTGCTGCGGCAGCTGTTATCGGCGGTTCTGACCGGTTTTGCCGTGCATGCACTCTAAGCTCCGGCTCAGATCAGACGCTGCAGGGCAGAAACGTCTGCCCACCGCATAGATCCCAGATCACAGGATTTGAATTTCACCGGCCGTGTCATCCGTTATCCCTCTATTCAGCGGAGGCGGCCTGGGCGCTGCCCGTTCAGCACTGTTGCAGGCAGCGTTTTTGGATCTGAGATCCCTGAACTGTTGTCAGCAGCACTCTGATATAGGCGGGGTTTTATTGAACCACCGGCTGCTGACAGGATTTACTGTAGCGCAAAAGATTTTTCCAAATTTAGATCTGCGTCATAAATTTAAATAAATCAAGAAAATTCCCCCAGATTATTTTGATTACTGTGATGCAGCTCAAAAATTTACATTTTAATTGTGCAGCTGTCCGATCCTAAATGTGCTGATTTTATGCTCAAGCTCCGCCTTTTCGGCAAAATTGCTGTTTTCTGCGCTCACTGAGTGTTTTACCTGTATAAGTTCACAAAAAGACAGATGAATGGCAGATGGTGAGCTGCCGCCTGCAGGCTGCGTTTTTCAATTAAAGTTTGTTATGTTTCTATTAAAGTCTGTTATATGGCCGGTGTTCTGCGCCAGAGCCGTCCAGGCTGGGACACTCATGCGGGCTGTCTGTTTGCGTTCCTTTACCCGGCGCGGGCGCTGTAAGCACCATGCTGACGCTGTACACTGCAGCAGGCGCCGGCTTGATTGATCCTGCAGATAAAGCAAAGCCAGCATTGCGCTGGCTTTTATCTCAAACAAACATAAGGAGTAAGTACATAATAGCAAAGTTTTTCAGAAAGTCTACATTTTTCTTTAAAAATTTTTAAACAAGGATCGAACCCAAGGCAAGGAGGAGACCTGCAACGCGATATACAAGGCTTTTGGCATAGGCGGCTGGTACAGGAAAGAGACCGCCGGCAACTTGTCCAGGAAGCTGGCAGTGCCGCTTAGGTTTAATCCCCGCCTGATGTGTGACAGCCAGGCATCCTGACCCGCCTCAAGGGCGGCAAGTCCGCCCATATAGAAATAAGAAGAGTTTTACAACGATATTCTGCAGAATTTGAGGGCTTAAATTCCGCTTATATATCACGTTAATTGCGATTTACGCAAACCTAAACCCGGGAGTTTTTGCAATTAAAGTTTGTTATATGGCCGGTGTCCTGCGCCAGAGCCGCCCAGGCTGGAACACTCATGCGCGCTGTTTTCGTTCATTTACCCGGCGCGGACGCTACAGGCACCGTGCTGGCGCAGCACACTGCAGCAGGCGCTGGCTTGATTGATCCTGCAGAAAAGAAAAGCCAGCATTGCGCTGGCTTTTACCTCAAACAAACATAAGGAGTAAGTACATAATATCAAAGTTTTTCAGAAAGTCTACATTTTTCTTTAAAATTTTTTAAATAACTTTGTTTAATATTAATTTAACTTATTTTAATCGTTATTTAAGTTTTAATTATGTAAAAATATTAAGGCACTGCATTAAGGCTGCTGATTAAGGACACTGCTTAAAGCACGGCCGGCTGACGGCCGTATGCCGGACGGACTGTTTTTGCCCGCCCGTCCTGAAAGTAAAGCCGCGGCTAAGCAGTGGCACTGGCTACGCAGAATGTACCCTGCTGCAGGCTCTGGGCGCGGCGGCGCTGCAGCCAGGCATAGGGAGTTAATAAGGAGAAGTCCAGGCGGTCAAATGCGCTTTTTTGCTCATAATCAGGGACAGCTTTGACAATCACGATACCGTCACTGAACTTCATCATGGAAAGCTTTAAGGGAGGGCTGACTATGCAGTCCTCAACTTTGTCTGCCTTCTTGACTGAAGTGCTGTCATCTACGTTGTCCACGATGCTGGCCAGGACATCCTTAAGGTACTCGCGCAGCATCTTTGCGGTAAAGTTGCAGAGCTTTGCGGTATTAAACACTGTGCAGAGATCGCACAATTTCTGCAGGTTTGCACTTTCCCTGCCATCCTGGATCACGTATGAGCGCTGGTAAAATTTGTCGCGGCTTTCCACATGGTGCAGCACCCAGGGGATTTCCGGGTGAGCCGTGATATTTTCGAGCAGACATCTCTCCATCCACAAGGTAAAGATGTCATCTCCGTCAGGCAGCTGGGGATTGCTGCCCTGGGCGATGCTTTCACCGCCGTTTAGCGGTGTTTCCTGGATCGCCTGGCTTTCTTCTACAAAGGTATGCAGGGCATCCAGAAACGCGCTTAAGTACAATTTAGTAATATCCCAGCGATCATCCTGCCTTACCAAGTATTTTGTGTCAGTACTGCGCCAGTCGTGCACCAGGAGCTCCAGGCAGCAGGCAGCATCAATCAGAGCCAGGCTTCCGGGGTGAGCTGCAATCTTCTTTCCCAGATCAGATTTTTCCTCAATCAGTGGGTTGAACAAGGCGAAAGGATCAGCCTGCAGCTGCTTTTTATATTCCGCCAACAGCTGCTGATAGTCTTTGAGCAGTGCGCGGTGCTCAAGGAAAGTGTGCAGATAGTGCAGCACTCCCTCAGGGGACATAAAGCCGTTAACCTCCAGGCCCAAGCTTTCGAGCTCCATCAGCACGTCGGTAAACTCAAGGTCGTCAGTCACCAGATTTAGCTCCTGCGGATCTTTGCGCTGATACAGCTTTTGTTTGAGCCAGGCTGCATCCTGCCGGCAGGCGTTCAGGGAATAAAACTCGCCTTTAAAATACCGATCAAAACGGGTAAGCCTGCAGACGGACGGCTCGCGCTGCCGTGCTTCCTGATGGCGCAGCTCATTTTCGCTGCCGTCAAGCCGTGAATCCTGCCATTCAAATTCGTCAGGTTCAAAGGGGATGCGGCTGATTTCCAGAGTTTTGCAGCCCTGATAAAGATCCTCTCCTATCTGCTGTGCTATCGGGTGCAGTACGGCGCGGCAGCAGGCGGCAAAATGCACTTCGTTTATCGATTGATATTTCAGCTCCGGATCAAGCCGGCAGTAATCGCTGTTCTCCGGCTCTTCGTTATAAAAGTTGATTGCTGCGTCTATCAGATCTGCAGCGGTGCTGCAGCGCATCGGACTGATAAAACGCTTGTTGCTGCTTTCAGTCATTGTTGTTCTGTCCTTGTTAAGCCTTATCATCAAGTTTTTCTGCCTGCAGTTTACCCGGGATTGCAGTACAACTGCAAAACTCAGCCTGCAGGTCTTTTACTGCCTGCCGCCTTTTTTGTTTTTGCGAAATTCCTGCACGCGCTGATTTGCAGTGGTGATCACAAAGTTAATATAGTCGTAAAGATCAATCTGCAGCAGTTCGCAGGTGCTCTTAAGCGAGAACAGATCACACAGCGTTTTAATCCCCAGCCCCCGGGGCAGTGCCCAGAAGGGACTGTTATCAAGGCAGGAGAGCAGCTGCCTGGCATATTCAGGCTGAGCGGGCCTTGGCGGCTGCAGCGCTGCTGCCTGTGTGCAGGTGCTGATGGAGGAGAAGAGATCGCGCAGGGTAAATAAGATCGCGCTGTAAGGCACCTGAGGATCCGGATGGCAGTAATTGCGGTTGGTAACGGAGGCATTGAGCACCGTGTCGAAGTCCTTTTGGCGCAGTGCCCTGCATTCTTTGGAGCAGCCGAGGTAACAAAACTCAATGAGCTGCTGCTCCAGCTCCTGCAGATGCTCTTTGACAAAGCCGCGGAATTTTCTGCTCTGCACTTTATCGCCGGTGCGCTCGTGCTCTGCGGCAGTCTGCAGCAGCAGCTGCAGGGTATCGATCCTGAGGGAGAGGGCCATCAGGGACAGCTCTGGAGGATCAGGGAAAAAGCCGAACTCATCGGCGCACTGCTGCAGGCGCCTGGCGGCGCCATCTGTGAGGAATTTGCCGCTGAGGGCGGCAGCGCTTAAATTCGGCTGGTTAAATTTGCGCGCAAATTCGTACAGCCCGAGGGCTTTGAGGATGCGCTCAAGCTGTGCTGCTGCCGCGCTCAGGGGATAACAGGGCACCGGTGCGCTCTCTGCATCTGCCGCCTTACTGCAGCCTGCGCCCTGCCTGAAGGCTCCCTGGCAGTCAGAGGCGGACAGCGCCGGACAGGGCGCGTCATTAAGCAGCGGATTTAATTTGTAGTTAAGCGCAATGCTATCTGAAATCACCAGGCGCTTTTTGTCCTTGAGCCAGTCAAGCTCAAAGAAAGGCCGCTCCGGCTTTTGCGGATCGACCGGCACAAAGATCACGGCCGGCATCTTTTCCACCAGTGCAGTCAGCTGCAGCACGCCGTTTGTGCCGCTGGTCAGCAGCCGGGCTTCAAGCGCTTTGGCCTCGGCAAAGGCCTTTTGCGCCATGTCCTGCACCTGATGGGTGAGCAGGTGTCTGACCGCAAAAAACAGCAGATTGCTTTTGCGCACTCCCGGATCGGCAAAGTACAGGCCGTCCCTGGCGGCGTCAAACAGCTCCTTTAAAACCGTGATAAGTTCCTGCGGATCGATAAGCTCATCCATCTGCCTGGCGTTTTTGTGCATAAAAATCCTCGTATCTTGTAATCAGTCTTTGCTGCGGCTGCATTTTGTGTGGAGCGGTGTGCAGAGCGCAAAAATTATAACAGGGGCAGGGGCAAAATCAGCGCTGCGCCGGGTGTGAGTCTTTGGCAGGTGCCGGCTTAAAACGCACAAAGGGCCGCAAGGCCCTTTGAGACAACAAATTTGAAAGCAGCAATCGCGCCGCAGGCTTATTCGATGGAGCTTTCTTCTGAGGAATTATTGCTGAAATCGCCACCGCTCATTTCATCATCACCCACAGAGCACAGACGGTGCAGGTGGCGGGGCTTAATGACAGTCAGATACTTCTTAAAGACCTTGGCGTAGGGATCGGTGATCACACCATCGCCGTGCAGCTGCTCCAAAAAGACCTTCTCGGTTTCATCAGCCGGCTTGCGGGTGCCCTGATGGAGCTCCATCATGGCTGTGCCGCAGCTCTCAAGCAGATTGCTCTCACGAATGGAAAATTCGCCGCTGCGGCGGATGCCGCGGGCAAAATGCTGAAAATCGTTGAATTGCTTTTCAGACTCAAAACTCATGTAAGTAACCTCAAACTAAGGCAGCAGACCTGCCTGTAAAAATGTGCGCCTATCTTACCATTTTTTAGCCGGAACTGAAGGAAAAATCCAGGGTGATTGCATGAATTAGTCATTGACATCAAAGGGAATTTTCTGTTTCTCAAAGAAACACCCCAGCACCTCCATCGCATCCATAGGAGTTGCACATTGTTCCTTCAGCCTGCTGATAGATATCTCAACACCACGTTCAGCCATGATCTTCTGTATCGTGCGCAGGATATTTGACGCAGCCTTTAAGCACATGCTCCTGTTGTTGATGTAATTGACATCTGAGGCGTGAATACGGTCCTCGCCAAAGACCACATCCAGCACCCAGTGGAGTTGGTTTTCGACGCTCCAATGCGACCTTACTACCTCTGCAATGCGCTTCTCGCTGTTTTCGGATTTATACGGGATGGTGCAGATAAAATACCGCGTCTCCAGCGTTTCGGGCTTGTCCCCATTTTTGGCGATGCGCTGTGTTGTGGTTTTGACAATGCTGCCGCCTGCCAGGCCCGGCCATTGGTCTTTAAGCTTCTTGGACATTATTGAGCCTGGCATGATTTCGGTTTCTCTGATCTCGATGCGGTCATGCCCACTTTCAGGTTCAGGGGTATGTGTCTTAACCCGGCGTTCTACGGCCGCAAAATGCCTCATGATTTCAGAGGCCAGCTTTTCCTGATTATCTTTGGCTGCCAGACAGTAGCCAACGCCAATAGACTGCAGATAAGCGACGGTGGCTCTCTGTGTGTGCATGGCATCTGCCGTCATGATATCTCCTGGCTTCAGGTCAAGCTTTTTAAGGAGGTCTACCACCACTGAAATCTCGTTGTTTTTGGCGCCGATGAGCTCATGAGCAACGAACATGCGGCTGCCTGAATCGTACACATTCAACAAATAGCGGCCGCTCTTGGCATCATCAGTTTTAGATGCCCTGACGGCCTTGCCGTCAACATGAATAAGGCGCTCTGAGGTGTGCGAAATCAGGTCAGAGGTAAAGATGCTCATAAGGGGCAGAAAGTGCTCTGGTTTAATCAGGCGGAGCAGACGATTTATGGTGTCATGAGAAATATCTTCATCAGGGAAATCATCCATAATCCTGCAGAGCTGATATCTGTAGCGCGACCAATAGTCTGCAAGGGACATAGCGCCGGTGAAACCGCCAAGCATGCCCAGACACATCACGGTTAAGATGTGGTCTAAACGGTATACAGTTTTAAGCTGCTGACGCGGATCTGGAACGCGGGTGGTGATTTCCTTTAAGTGCTCAACTGCATAAGCCGTGGCAGGATTTTCCATAGCCCTGTCGACATCGTCCTTTTTCGCTTCGAGCTGCTTTTTGAGCTGCTCAATTTCACGGTTTTTAAGCCAGCTGGGGCTGTAAGTCCACTTGCCGTCTTTGATTTTCCCAAACTGGGTTCTCTTATCAATGCTGTGCTG
Source organism: Candidatus Avisuccinivibrio stercorigallinarum (assembly GCA_017694225.1). Lineage (GTDB taxonomy): Bacteria > Pseudomonadota > Gammaproteobacteria > Enterobacterales > Succinivibrionaceae > Avisuccinivibrio > Avisuccinivibrio stercorigallinarum. Next base: position 1,596 of record JADINH010000185.1, on the reverse strand, counting down.
TTTGACGGGGTCGTAGACGATATCATCGACGCGGTACACGTACCAAGTGGCCTGCTTTGCATGCCATGTGCAGCGCAGTTTGTCGCCGTGAAACTCGGCTGGAATGATGGCCAGCAAATCGTCAGTAGGTTTCATATCGTCCTCCGTGGTCTCTATTATACTCCGCATGTGTGACACATGCGAAAACCATTATCCCACGGAACCCCATGTAAATCAAGGGTTTTATGGTGAAAAACGTTGAAAAATAAGGAAAAATTGGGGGTAGGTATGGGGTGGATTAGTGGGGGAAGTTGCCTTCATCTCGAAGGCAATATGCAATCACCCTGAGGAAAAATCGCAGCTTTGCGCCGGGCTGTGGCGCCGGGGCTGGTGCAGTGCTGCACTGCCTTAAACGCAGCCTGCGCCTTTGCGCTCATTTTCCCGGTATTTTGTTCCCTGAAAATTGAGCGCGCAGGGCTCCTTTGCTACAATCTGCACATACATCTGCAGAGGGCCTGCGGCAGTTTGCGCCGCCTGTGCGGCCTTTTGGTCAAGAGAAGAAGCAAGAGCAAAAGATAATGGATACTATTGAAGAAAAAGAGCGCATTCCGCGCAACTTTATCACCGACATCATTGATGATGATTTAAAAAGCGGCCGCGAGGATCATGTAGCTACCCGCTTCCCGCCCGAGCCCAACGGTTATCTGCATATCGGCCACGCCAAGTCCATCTGCCTGAACTTCGGCCTGGCCCGTGACTATCACGGCACCTGCAATCTGCGCTTTGATGACACCAATCCGGTCAAGGAGGATATGGAGTACATCAAGTCCATTGAAAATGATGTCAAGTGGCTGGGCTTTTCCTGGAACGGTGAGATCCGCCATTCATCTGATTACTTTGACCGCCTGTACGGCTATGCCGTTGAGCTGATTGAACAGGGCCTTGCCTACGTCGATTTCCTCTCACCCGATGAAATCCGTGAGTACCGCGGCACCTTAAAGGAGCCCGGGCGCAACAGCCCGTACCGTGACCGCCCGGTGCAGGAAAATTTGGAGCTCTTTGAGAAGATGAAGCAGGGCGGCTTTAAGGAAGGTGAAGCCTGCCTGCGCGCCAAAATCGACATGGCCTCGCCCTTTATCTGCATGCGCGATCCGGTGATTTACCGCGTGCGCTTTGCCGAGCATGCCCTGACCGGCAATAAGTGGTGCATCTACCCGATGTACGACTTCACCCACTGCATTTCCGACGCCATCGAGGGCATCACCCACTCCATCTGCACCCTGGAGTTCCAGGACAACCGCAGGCTGTATGACTGGGTGCTCGATCACATCTCCATCAAGGCCCGTCCGCATCAATATGAGATGAGCCGCCTAAATCTGGAGTACTCGCTGACCTCCAAGCGAAAGCTCAATCTTTTGGTGGAAAAAGGCATTGTCGACGGCTGGGATGATCCGCGTCTTACTACTATCTCCGGCCTGCGCCGGCGCGGTTACACTCCGGCATCCATCCGCGAGTTCTGCCGGCGCATCGGTGTGACCAAGCAGGAGAACACCGTGGAGATGAGCGCCCTGGAAAGCTGCGTGCGCGAGGACTTAAACGAGCATGCCCCGCGCGCCA
>JADINH010000184.1 GCA_017694225.1 Candidatus Avisuccinivibrio stercorigallinarum | reverse complement strand
TAGGCCTTAAGGCAGAACCCTAAGGTCTGTAGTTACCCTTAGCCAATGTTGAGCTGGGGTTTAAGCCAAGCACACCGTTCCTACCTCGCAGAACTTTTAATACTTGGCCGCAGTATGTACGGGACTAGAGCTGACATCCCGTAGTGCCTACAAATATATTCCCAGCCAACGTAGCACCTGAAAACAGGTAGCTGAGGCTAGTCAACCCAGGCTTTATGCAAGCCTCCGGCTTTAGCCGGGGGTAGTTGACTGAGCAGAAGTTTTAAGGCGTTGTTCGGCGTAATCGTGACCGCACAAAAGGGCTTCTCACCAGGCATCCGTTTGCCCGGAAGCGGCACACGGTTTTCGTTGGCGATGATTTCTGAGACTTTCTGCAGCATGACATCATTGGCCTGTGCAAGTTCAGTATGGAGGTCTTTGGGATCTGCCTTCACCACCAAATAAATCGGCTTTTTGATTCCGGGCTCAGGGCAGAGCTCAAACACTGCACTGCCGTTATGCGGAAAATACTGGCGCTCTTTTACCGGATATTGGCGGTAATCGCTTAGATAAAAGTAGTCCTCTTTATTGTGCACACTCACGCACTCCAATTCCCTGCAAATATTCAGGAACAGGCAGTACAGATTATGGAAATTGGTTTCCTTCTCAAGATCGAGCACCTCCTTAAGCTGCCTGACCGTGATGTGATTGCGCTCAGCCACTTCCTCCAAACTCAACCCGGCATCAAGACGGGTATTGTGGAACATCAGTTTAATCGCAGCCTCAGGGCCGGTACGTACGGTAAAAGCCGCCTTATCAGGTTTATCCTCCGTGGTCTCCGGCACCGGCATGTCGTTTTCCTGGCAGTACTCAAGATACTGCTGCAGAGCCAGACTTCCCATCTCCTGCGCCTCTTCAATAGTTTTGTACCACTGATTATTTTTAATGCGCCCGAGCTTAAAGCCGGCCTCAAACTCTGCACGATAGCGGCGTACCCCTTTGTACTCATGGCACGCAATATATCCGTAATAGAACATGTACTGATGCATCATTTTAAAAGGCACGGTGTTCTTTCCTGACGTGCCTATGGCAGTGATTGACGGACGGCGTGGGCGCTTTACAGGCTTTTTTACAGTAATACTCACTTACAATTTCCTTTACAGACCGCGCTCTGCAGTCAGGTTGACTAAGGTTATCTTCCTTAAATTTTAACAGCTGCAGAGCACAGAGGCACCCTTAAGGTGCCCCTGTTTTAAGATTTAAGCTCTTAACGCTCTACACAGTCGGAGCCGGATAGAACGGCCACACCATCGGAATAATGATCGTGCACAGGATAAGCGAGAGGATCAACAGCGGCGTGCCGACGATGATGTAGTCCTTGAATCTGAAGCCGCCCGGGCCCATCACCAGGGTGTTCGGCGGAGTGGCCACCGGGGTGGTGAAGGCGCAGGAGGCTGCAATGGCGATGGACATCAGCACCGGATACGGTGAGCAGCCCATTTCCTGGGCAATCGAGATGCCGATCGGGCAGAGCAGCGCGGCTGCAGCGGTGTTGGACATCACCTGAGTAAGACCGCCGGACAGGCAGAAGAGCACCACCATGAAGAGCATCGGGGACGGATTGTCACCCATCAGGCCCACCACGTTGACGGCGATCATGCGGCCGGCTCCGGTCTTGTCCAGGGCATCGGCCAGAGGCAGCATGCCGGCAAAGAGGAAAATGGTAACCCAGTCAATGCCGTTGTAAGCCTCACGCTCGGTCAGGCAGCCAAGGAGCACACAAGCAAGGGCAGCTGAGATGGCCACCATTTCGGAGGTCAGCCCCGGGATGCCGATGCACAGACCGAAGATCACATAGACGAGAATGAAGAAGCAGACGATGCGTGCACGCTTGGAGCCAGACATGCCCTGGGTCTGATCAATGGTGCCCAAATCTGCCATGTGGCGCGGGGTAAGGCGCACACCGACAAAGACCATGTAGATGACGGACATGATGGAGAGCGGGATGCCGATATAGGCAAACTCAAAGAAGCCAAAAGCCGGAATGCCAGCCGTCTCCATAGCGCCTGCAGCGATGATGTTAGGCGGAGTGCCCACCATGGTGATGGTGCCGCCGGTGTTGGCTGCCACAGCCAGCGCCATCAAAAGCGGTGATACAGGGATCTTGGCGGCAGCGCAGATGCCGATGATGACCGGCATCAGACAGGCCACGGTGCCGGTGTTCGAGCACATCGAGGACATGGTGATGGTCACGCCCATCATGGCGGCCATCAGCGGCAGTTCCCTGGTGCCTACTTTTTTCACCACCCAGTTGCCGATAGTCTGCGCCAGTCCCGATTCGAGCATGGCTGCACCCACCACGAACATGCCGGCAAACAAGACCACGGTGGAATTAGACAGACCGGAAAAAACCTGCGAGGGTGTCAGCACACCGCAGATGCCCAAGGCAATCGGCGCTGACATGGCTGTTACCGCCAGCGGAATTAATTCCGTGACGAACAAAAAAGCCACCACTGCGAGTACAATTAAAGTTATAGTAGACGGCTCCACAGCAAATCTCCTTTTTCAAAAAGCACAGCACCAACTCAGTGTTAAGTGCCCAAGCGTTGATGATAATTTATCTCAAAAAGGATGTTTTAGACATGACAGGCTTCACAATTACGCCACTAAAAATCGCATTGTGCTTTGCTGCAGCACTGCTTACCACCTGTGTGGTGCGCTTTATTTTAGGTGACCGGCGCGATCTCTGGTTCAAGCGCTCGCAGCCCAAATTCATTTTGACGGTGAGAGGGAAAATCGGTGACTACCTGGCCCTTGGTTACCCCAAGACAATTCAGGGCCTGATCATTTTATGTGCGCTGCTTCTCGTTTTGTGTGCAGAGATTTGGCTTATCCTTAAGTTTGTCTAGGTTAACTCTGATTTTTTGCAGTCAGATCAAGGCAAAAAGCAAAAATTGAGGGCGCCAAACTGCGGCCTCGTGTGATAAAATTTTTCACCGTTATGTTGAGAATTAAAGTACACACTAAAAGCAATACAGCGGACTATGTCGCTCTGCCGGGAAAAAGCCAGCGCTTTATCCTGCCGGGCCGTCATATCCTGGCGATGTCTTTAATTTTCATGGTAAGCGCCATCTTTATGCTGCCAAAGCCTGAGTTCACTGCAGGCGGAGATGAACCGGTTTTAAGCGCCGAAAGCCGCGCCTATCTAATGGCCGATCAGAACGAGCAGCAGATAGAACTTCCCGCAGCAGGCGAGAACAGCCTGGAGAACTATGAGGATTTTGATATCCCCAAGGCCATGTTCAGACAGCCGCAGAGTTCCTCCTTTGCAAGCCTGACCGAAAGAAAAACCGTGGTGCCGCACGCCACTGAGAGCAGCGCCATCAAAAATGCCGCCCGCGCGCTGGAAACAGCCCTGCTCGGCAGCAGCAAAACCACGGCAGCAGCTTCAGCACAGGCCGGCACACAGACTGCCGCAGCTCCCTTTGTAAAGACGCCTGAAAACGAGCAGGCAAATCCGGCAGGAGAGCCTGCGGCCATTACCCCGGCTTTGAGCACCTCAACTGCCAGCCTTTCTGCCGCTCCATCTGCCCTGTCCTCTGCCTTAAAGGACAATGCAGATGAAGCAGCTCAGGACAGCGCAGCTGCTGCAGCAGAAGCGGCCGCACTCGCTGCTGAAAAGATTGAACCCCGTCCGCAGGGCGTATGGTATCAGCAGACGGTAAAGCGCGGGGACAACCTGTCGCTGATTTTCTCTTACTTAAATCTGCCAGGTTCGACTTTAAATAAGATTGTGGCCGCCGCCAAAGAGAGCGATCTCTTCCTGCAGCCCGGGCAGAAAATTCAGTTCTTAATTGACGAGAACAATGTCGTCAAGGAAATGGTAAAGCCGCTGCAGACTGCAGGCAGACAGGTGCGCTTTACCCGCATGAACGCAGATGACAACTTCAAGGTAGTCTATGAAGATGCCAATGCCCATGTCGACAATCCCAAGATGATCGCCCGCTTTGAAAGTGCCAGCATGATGCCGCTTGCCAAGCAGGCCGCACTCGACCGTGAAAAGAAAGCCGCCGAGCGCGCCGCCCTCGCGGCAAACAGCACGCCAAAGGCAGGAACCGGCGCAAATGCCAATCCCACCCGCCCGCGCCTTGTATACGGCACCATCGCCAAGGGTGAGAACTTCAAAACCTTTGCAAAGCGCATCGGCCTGACCCCGACTGAGGTCATCAGCATTGACCGCATCCTGGATAAAAAAGGCAGCACCGCCGCCCTGAGGCCCGGAGACAACGTGCGTGTGCTCTTTAACGGCATCGGCACCCGCGCGCTTATCAATGCGGTGGCCGTTGACAGTCAGGCTTTTGGCAGCCTCAGTTTTTACCGCAATCTTGATGACAAGAACTTCTATGAAGAAGGCGCCTACGTGCCCACCGCCGGCATCTTCCGCCGCTTCCCGCTGGCCACTAACATCAAGGTCAATTCCAAGTTCAACATGCACCGCCGCCATCCGGTGACCGGCAAAATCTCCCCCCACAAAGGCGTGGACTTCAAGGCCGCCGTCGGCACCCCGGTCTATGCCCCGGCTGACGGAGAGGTCACCTTTGCAGGCTATCAGCGCGCCGCCGGTTATTACATCATCCTGCGCCACGCCAACGGCTACTCTACGGTGTACATGCATTTATCGAAGATCGACGTCAAAAAGGGCGACAAGATCTATGTCGGCCAGATCATTGCCAAGACCGGCAACACCGGCCGCACCACCGGGCCTCATCTGCATTATGAGATCCGCATCAATGACAGGCCCGTCGATCCGCTTAAAATAGATCTGCCGAGTTCGTCACACCCGAACCTGGCGCATGAACAGCGCGAGGCGTTCAAGAGCACCGTTAAAGTGTTCAAGCAGGAACTCTTCAACGACGCCCTGGCAAAGGCAGACTAACCCGTTTTAAGGCTGCACCCTTCAGGCTTCGGGGGCAGGCTTTAAATTTTAGTGTTTTACAAAGTTAAAATTTATTAAGAGGGGACACCCCTTGTTTTTCAATCGAGATCTCAAAGCTGAATCTGAGACCCTGGCCCGCTGGCTCATCTCCATTCCGAGCATCAGCGGCACCCGCGGGGAGAGCGTGATGATGCAGGCCATTTATGACGGCCTGTCTGGTTTTCCCTACTTTAAGACCCATCCTAACAATCTTCATTTTGTCAGCCATCAGGATCAGAAAAACTCCTCCATCCTGGGCCTGGTTAAAGCCTCCATGCTGACGGAAGACACCCTGGTGCTGCTCTGCTCGATTGACAGCTCCGGGCTTAATCAGTACAGCATCTTTAAAGCCCACGCCTTTAAATCTGACACCCTAAAAGAGCAGCTGACCCTGCACTCGCGGCTGCCGGGCAATGCCGGGGATGACATCCTGCTCGGCCTGGGCTCCTTTGAAAACAAAGGCGGCACTGCCTGCATGATCGCAGCCTTAAAGGAATTATCCGATCACGCCGCCGCACTTGAATGCAACATTCTCTTTGTGTGCATGTCCTGCAATTTAAAGAACTTTGCGGGCATCAAGACCCTGCTGCCCTACATTGCAGATCTGATTGAACAGGAAAACTTAAAGCTCTATGCCGCTCTGTCCACGGCGCCGCAGCAGAAGCTGACCCAGCGCGATGACAAGCTGCATATCTTCACCTCCAATCAGGCCATGCTTGAGCCCTCGTTTTTCATTTTGGGCGAGCACGACCGCGGACTGCCCTTTTCCGGCTTTTCGGCAGGGCTCATTGCATCCATCCTGACACAGCAGCTTGAGCTCAATGCAGCCCCCTTAAGAAAACTCTCGGACAAGCCGCTGACCCCGCGGCTTACGGCAGATGAAATCACCTCAGGGCTTATCAGCCCGGACTGCCGGCAGCTGTCCTTTAAGCTCTATTACAATAAACTCAACATCGCTCGCCTTATCGACGAGTTAAAGCGCCTGGCCGCCTCGGCTGTGGAGCGCGCAGCTGAGCTTACCGACGAGCGCGCCACCCTGCACTATTACTTAAATGAGCAGCCCTATCACCCCGACATTAAGGACGCTGAGATCCTCTCCTTTTCTGATCTGCTGGAAAGAGCCAGAAAGAACTATCCGGGCTCACTTGATCCGGCCCTTGAGACCTTAAAGCACAACTGCATTAAAGAGGGCCTGACCGAGCGCGAAATTCTGTGCTGCATCATTGAAAAGCTCAATGAATTTGTAAACCTGCCCCGCCCGTCGGTGGTGATTTTCCTGGGGCCTGAATATGCCCTGCGACAGGGCCTGATTGCCCAGAACCGGGAAGATCGCGACAAACTGATGCGCCTTAATGATGCGGTCTGTCAGGTCAATGCCCTCTGTCACTCAAACTTTGACCTTGCAGAAGATGCCCGCCCCGGAGTGGCCAGCTTTCTGCGCCCGCTCGGCACCGACGCGGCCTTAACTGAACTGGCCTCAGAAAACCCGCTCTTTGCTGACGTGCTCTACAATTTGGGCTGCCCTGGCATTACGGTAAGCCTCAAAGGCGGCAATCTGCATCAGGCCAATGAATACATCGACTGCTCGATGTTCCGCTGTGTGCCGGCCCTGATTTTCAACCTGCTCAATAGCATCTCCAAGCACAAGAACTACCTCAATCTTGCAGCGGCGCACAGCGCTGAAAGCTCTGATCAAGCGGCCTCCCTTGCCGCTCCGGCAGCATCGGCAGTTTATGCGGCCTTGACGGACAGCAAAAACGATCCGCTGCAGTCAGCCAAAATTCTCAATGCCGCCAATGAAGAGCAGAAACAGCTTCAGCGCCTGGAGGCAGCCTATGAGGCCTCCACGCCGCCGGAGCAGGAACCGGCAGTGGCTTACCTCGATAAGACCCACAGCGGCAGTGCAGCCCCTGCAAAAGAGGAAAGCTCTGAGGCCGCGGCTCAGAGCAAATCTGCAGCAGATTCTGCACAGAGCGCAGAAAGATCTGAAACTCAGCCAGCCTCCGGAAGTGAAGTTCAGAGCGCAGAAGCAGCCTCAGAGCAGGATCATGAGCCGTTGTCAGCACCGGCAGCGGCAGAACACAGAGCTGACACCGCCGCGGCAGCGGCTGTAAAGGATGAAGCTCCTGCTGGGGATGCAGCGGATCACGCCACTGCGCAAATCGTTGAAGCTGCTGACGAGCAGACAGCTGAAGATAAGTCCGCTGCAGCAGAAGAAGAGAGCGAAGCAGCAGACAACACCTCTGAGGCTTTTGAGCCTTCGTCTTCTAATGAAGCAACAGAGAGCGCATCAGGCGCTGAACCTGCTGAAGATGACAGCGATACTGCTGAAGATGGCACCGCCGCAGAGCCAACTGACCATGCCGCTGAGGCTGAAACTGAGGTGAATGCGAATACGGCTGCAGATGCGGATGCGGATGCGGATGCGGAAGCATCTCCTGAAAACCCGGAGACTGCTGAAACTCCTGCCGTGACCGCTGAGAGCAATGGTCAGAATGCTGCCGAGGATGAGCTAAAAGAGCACGCCTCCTGACTGAGCATGCTGAAGCAGTTAAGCGGACGCAGGGCTTAACGCCTGGACGGACGCTTTTTGCTTAAACCGCCTTGTGCCAGAAAGACGAGGCAGCCAGGTAATAAATCGAGGCACAGGCGTTGCGGTCAAGCTTCATGTAAGCGCCGATCTCGCCCTTTTCATCAAAGGGCAGGGCGTCCACCATGCGCGGAATATCGCCCGGATCGGCGCCGAGATCGGCAAAGGTCTGCGGCAGGCCGAAATCGGCAAAGAAGCTTCTTAACCTCGCAATTCCCAGTTTGGCCGTCTGCAGCGGCTCCTCAAAGTACATCGGCACGCCCATCACGCGGTGGGCAAACTGTGCCATGCGCAGCAGATTGTGATGAGTGATAAA
>JADINH010000024.1 GCA_017694225.1 Candidatus Avisuccinivibrio stercorigallinarum | reverse complement strand
GCATACAGGCTCTCCATTACGGTGATAAGCCCTGCCGGAAGATTGGGATCGCGCCAATTGCCGGTGTAATTGTAGATAAAGGGCTTGGCCGCACACAGCGCGGTAATGAGTGCCAGGAGCAGGCGCCAGTACCACTTGAGCTTTAAAGGCAGGATGAGGGATACGCTCACCAGCACAAACAAAATGACGGATTGATATTGCAGCATCTTCTTAACTCTTAACGCATTAAATCAGGCTGATTGTACCTGAAGGAAGGCCCTCTGCCCATTGCTCTTTAACCGCCGGCCGTCAGCAGCCGGAACTGCAGCTCACTGCACCAAAACAGTGATTTGCAGTCTTTTGCTGCAAATTTTGCATTGTGAAAATTGTATGAGCTCGCAAATCCGGAATCTTTATTTGTATCAGGGTTTTCAATAGATGATAATGCACACAGCAAGCTGCAGGACGTCAGAATTTTTCATATTTTTTGCAGCACATTTGCATTTTGCACAAAAACAGTTCCTGACGGCCGGGGTTGAACAGGATTTTATTGAGGTTAAGTGAGATGTTAGATTTATCCAAATTCAGCAAATTAAAGCATGTCAAGTGCGTGGGCATCGGTGAAGTGTTATTTGATGTCTACCCCGAGGGGGCCAAACTCGGCGGTGCTCCGGCCAACTTCGCCTTCCACTGCAGACAGCTGGGCCTTGATTCCCTGGCAATCTCCGCCGTCGGCCATGATGAGCTCGGCGAGCGCGCCCGTCAGGAGCTGGCTGCCAAGTACCTGCCTGCCCTGCTGCCTGAAGTGCCCTATATCACCGGCGCAGTCAACGTCACCTTAAGCTCCACCGGCGTGCCGGCCTATGTGTTCCTGGAGAACACCGCCTATGACAATATTCCGTTCACTCCGCTGATGGAGGAGATCGCCAAAAAGGCCAATATCGCCTGCTTTGGCACCTTAGCCCAGCGCGGTGCCGTCACTCATGAGACTATCTTAAAGTTCCTTGATGCCATGCAGCCTTCACAGCGCCTGCGCATTTTCGACATCAATCTGCGCCGCTCCTACTATTCAAAGGAGATCATCGACGACTGCTTAAACCGCTGCGAGATCTTAAAGTGCAACGAGGACGAGCTCCCGGTACTGTGCCAGTTTGCCGGCCTGTCACCTGACGCCGGTGCCAGCCGCTACTTTGAATATCTGCAGAACAAGGGCATCTCCTGCCTCATCTTCACCGAAGGCGCACGCCAGAGCACCGTCTACCTCAATGACCAGTTCTCCTGCATTCCCACCCCGAAGATCAATGCCATTGATACCGTAGGCGCGGGCGACTCCTTTACCGCCAGCCTGGTCAGCCTGCTGGTCAAGGGCTGGGATCTGGCCCGCGCCCATAAGCTGGCCGTTGAGATCTCCGCTTTCGTGTGCACACAGCAGGGCGCCATGCCGGAGCTGTCTGAAGAGCTCTTTGGCAAACTCTAAAACAAAAACACAGCTCTACACCACAGACAAACCTTAAAGATAACCACCAAAGCCGCAGCACGCTGCTGCGGTTTTTTACTTTTATTTAGCCTCCCGAAAAGCGCATTCTGATAGGCCCTGGCAGGCGGTTTACGCGGCATTGAGTATTGGTAATTAGCTAGCAAAATGACAGCCATTAAACAGCACCTGCCAACTGCCCTGATTTATTCTTAGCTAGCAAATTATTCACACAGCAGCGCTCTGCTCTAATTTTTATTAGCTAGCAAATTGACTGGCTAAAATCAGACGGAGCTGACAGCGCTGATTATTTTTAGCTAGCAAATTGTTCGACCTCAACCATCCAATACTGACCGCTCAAATTATTTTTTAGCTAGCAAAATAATCCTGCGGCAGTACTCTGTCCTTAATTTTTCTAAGCTGGCAAATTGATCGGCCTAAACCAGGTGATGCTGGCTGCTCTGTTTATTTTTAGCTAGCAAATTTACTGCATAAAATCAGCCTCAGCCAGCTGACATGATTTATTCTTAGCTAGCAAATTAAAAATACAGCATACCTGCCAGCATGAATTTTTTCAAATTAGCTAGCACTTACCAGGGCAAAATAAGTCCTCAAACAGCTGCGCTGAGAGTGCAAAACTCACCGGAGCGGTGCAGGGTTAACATCAGCCTGAAGGATCGATTACGTGCAAAAATTAAATTTGATCAGTGATATTAAGAGGGCTAGCCGCTATAATTCCCAAAGGCTGGCGCCCGAAAAGATCCCAACGGCGCAAAGCGCTTATATTTCAATGCTAGCAGACACTGCCCAAACAGATCCCACAGCATTCCACCGGATCGCCCGATAACTTCCCCATGCTAGCAGCAGATCCCACAGGCTAGCAGCGCGCTTTTGAGCCCCCAGTCTTACAAAACCATACCTGATTGCATGCTAGCATTTGCTAGCACGGGCTGGCAGAAAGGGCAGATATATGCGGCCCGCAGCTTATTTTTGCTGCAGTTTTAAAATTGCAATTTTATGCTTTACAATAGCGGGGCCCGAAAATTGGGAAAGCACTGGAAAGGCGCTGAGAAAACTGTGGAAAAAGAGAGCAGATCACAAAACTAAAAATTAGACTGTAGGCAGAGGCCGTTTTATCCACACTAAGCTTAAAGGCTAGCCAAGGCTAAATCGAAAATTTCCCAGATCGAAAACCCTTGAAAAATAAGGAAATTTTCAGTTTCCCACAGGTTTTGGGGCACCTAATAACAAGAAGAATAAGTAATAAAAAATAAAATATATACTTCATTTAAATTTTTAAGGATCGGTGGTTTTCGTGAACAAGCAGCGCTGTTTTGACGTGATCGTGGTCGGTGCAGGCCATGCCGGAATCGAAGCTGCAGGTGCCGCTGCCCGCATGGGGTGCCGCACTCTGCTTCTTACTCATAACCTGGAGACCGTAGGCGAAATGTCCTGCAATCCGGCTTTCGGCGGAATCGGCAAAGGCCATCTGTTAAGAGAGATCGATGCCATGGGCGGCATCTGTCCCAAGGCTATTGATGAGGCCGGAATTCAATTTCGCACATTAAATATGTCAAAGGGACCTGCCGTGCGCGCCACCCGCGCCCAGACTGACCGGCATCTGTATAAAGAGGTGATGCGCAAGACGCTGGCTAGCTACCCCAACCTCACTTTATTCCAGCAGCCCTGCACTAAACTGCTCTTTGACGGCAATACCTTAAAGGGGGTGTCAACCGCCGCTGAAATTGAGTTTTACGCGCTAGCTGTAGTATTGTGTGCCGGCACATTTTTAAACGGTCTCATCCATATCGGCCTGCAGCACTATCAGGGCGGCCGTGCCGGTGATCCTGCCTCCATCGCGCTAGCTGAGAACTTAAAGGAACTGGGCTTAAAGCAGGGCCGCCTCAAGACCGGAACCCCGGCGCGCATCGTGGCCTCCTCAATTGACTTCTCAAAGATGCAAAAGCAGGAGCCGGAGCTTCCTCTGCCGGTGTTCTCCTTTATGCATGACGCCTCAGTGCATCCACAGCAGGTGTGCTGCTACATCACCAGAACAAATGAACAGACCCATGAGATCATCAGATCAGGCCTGGACCGTTCACCGCTGTATTCAGGCGTAATTCACTCGGTAGGCCCGCGCTACTGCCCGTCCATTGAGGACAAGATCGTGCGCTACCCCTCACGCAGCTCCCATCAGATCTTTATTGAGCCTGAGGGCCTGACCTCGCCGCTTATCTATCCAAACGGCATCTCAACCTCGCTGCCCTACGATATTCAGGAGCGCTTTATTCACTCCATTGAGGGCCTGGAAAATGCGGTCATCGCCCGCCCCGGCTATGCCATTGAATATGACTTCTACGATCCGCGCGAGCTCTCGGTCTCAATGCAGTCAAAGAAGATTAAGGGACTGTTTCTTGCAGGCCAGGTCAACGGCACCACCGGCTATGAGGAAGCGGCAGCGCAGGGCCTGCTGGCCGGCATCAATGCCGCGCTCTTCGTCAAAGGCCGCGAGCCGTGGTTCCCGGCACGCTCTGAGGCCTATATGGGCGTGATGATGGACGATCTCTGCACCTTAGGAACCCGAGAGCCTTACCGCATGTTCACCTCACGCGCCGAGTACCGGCTGATGCTGCGCGAGGACAATGCCGATCTGCGCTTAACTCCCAAGGCCATTGATCTTGGCATCGTCGATGACGAGCGCGCCCGCCGCTTTGAGGCCAAGGTAAATCAGATTGAAAAGGAAACGGCCCGCCTGCGCGAGATCTCAGTCAAGCCATCCTCTGCCATGGGAAGAGCGCTGTCAGAGAAGGTGCTGTCCACCCCGCTGTCCAAAGAGCAGACCCTGGAGGAAATTTTAAAGCGCCCGGAGTGCAGCTTAAGCTCAATCTTAAAGGCGGTGAATTTGGAGCCTATTGCAGCCGATCCGCAGGCTTTTGAGCAGGTGGAAATTCAGGTGCGCTATCAGGGCTACCTGGCCCACGAGGCTGAGGAGATCAAAAAGCATGAGCTTAACGAAAAGACCCTGCTGCCGCTTGATTTTGACTATAAGAGCATCAGTGCGCTGTCAAATGAAGTGGCGCAGAAGCTCAATGAGTTCAAGCCTGAAACCGTGGGTATGGCCTCACGTATTTCCGGCGTGACCCCTGCCGCTGTGTCCATCCTGCTGGTACACTTAAAGAAGCTTGGTTTATTAGGGAAGAACTAAATGGCAGGAAAATATACCGCGTCCTCCGGCACAGATCTGCACGCATACTTGCAAAAGCTGTTTCTACAGTACAATCAGGGCGCAGAGCCGCAAAAGCGCATTGAGGTGACAGAGGGGCAGCTGCAGAGCTTTGTAAAACTCATTGAGCTGCTCTCTTACTGGAACAAGTCCTTAAACCTCACTGCCATCAGGGATGAAAGAGAGATGGCCCTGCTGCACATCATGGACAGTGCGGTGGTCTCTCCGCTCTTGGGGGAGGCCAGGCTGATCGCCGACGTGGGCACCGGAGCGGGCTTTCCGGGGCTGGTGCTGGCGCTGCTAAATCCGGATAAAGAATTTACCCTGGTGGACAGCATTGCCAAGAAACTTGCTTTTGTGACTACAGCAGCAACTCAACTTAATCTTACGAATGTTAAAATAGTTCAGGCCAGAGTAGAACAACTGGAGAGTGATGAAGGCTTTGAGGTGATTGTCAGCCGGGCTTTTGCGCCTTTGGAGCGCATGGTTAACTGGTGCCTGCCGCTGCTTAAACCTGAAGGCAGATTTATCGCCATGAAGGCGCATTTGACAAAAGAGGAGCTCAGCGCGGTTCCTTCCACGGTCAGGACAGCCAAAATTGAAAGTCTGCAGGTGCCGGGGCTTGATGCCTTAAGGCAGGCGGTGATCCTGACGCGCACCGAAACTGAATAAGGTTTTTTTAGAATGTTTAAACGTGTTATCGCTGTTTCAAATCAAAAAGGCGGTGTAGGCAAGACCACCACCAGCGTCAATCTGGCAGCTTCGCTTTCCTTAAAAGGCAGAAAGGTGCTGCTCATTGACTCCGATCCGCAGGCCAATGCCACTATGGCCTCGGGCATCAACAAGTTCAATCTCAAGCGCGATGAGACCCTCTACGCCTGCCTGATTGAAAATGTCCCGGCTGAAAAGGTCATTGTCACTGAAACCAAGGGCGGCTACCACCTGGTGCCGGCCACCGAAGATCTCACGGCCGCTGAAGTGCGCATGCTCGATTTCTATGCCCGCGAAAACTGCCTGAACAAAGCCATAGAGTCGGTAGCCTCTGCCTATGACTTTATCATCATTGACTGCCCGCCGGCCCTGTCGCTGCTCACAGTCAACGCCATGTGCGCGGCTGAATATGTGCTGGTGCCGATGCAGTGCGAATACTTTGCCTTAGAGGGCCTGACGCAGCTTATTGACATCATCGATCAGGTCTCACAGGCCATCAACCCGGATCTTAAGATCCTGGGCATTCTGCGTACCATGTTTGACAATAGAAACCGCCTGTCCAATGACGTGTCAGAAGAGCTTATCAAGAACTTTGGCGATGTGATCTTCAAGACCATCATTCCGCGCAATGTGCGCCTGGCCGAAGCCCCGAGCTATGGTATGCCAGTACAGTTTTACGATAAGAGCTCCATCGGCTCAAAGGCTTATATGAACCTGGCTGAAGAGCTTCTGGAGAAGGAGAAATCCTTATGGCAGGATTAGGCACTGGACTTTCTGCTCTGCTCAAGGAAAGCAAGCAGATTAAAGAAGCCCGTCAGGCTGAAGAAGAAAAGCAGGGCAGCGCTCCGCAGGGGCGCGCTGAGCGTCAGGCAGCCTCCGGTGAAAAGAGCGCCGGGGATGGCAGATACAGCGTGGTGCTGATTGGCGCGGACAAGCTGCAGGCCTCGGTCTATCAGCCCCGGCAGAGCTTTGATGATGAAAGTATTGAGGAGCTGGCCGCCTCCATTAAAGAACACGGCCTGATGCAGCCGCTGCTCGTCAAAAAGCAGCCTGACGGCACCTACGCCATTATCTGCGGTGAGCGCCGCTTCCGCGCCTGCAGAAGTCTTGAGATGAAGGAGATCCCCTGTGTGATCTCCGACGCCCAGGACACTGACGGCTATGCCCTGGCGCTTATCGAGAACATTCAGCGCGAGGATTTAAATCCCATCGAGCAGGCCCATGCACTGCAGCGCATGATCTCTGAGTGCAAGCTCACCCAGGAGGCCCTGGCCAAAACTTTGGGCCTGTCGCGCGGCGCCATCTCCCATTATCTGCAGCTGGCGCGCATGCAGCCTGAGGTGCAGCAGCTGGTGCAGAGCGGGGAGCTGTCCTTCTCGCACGCCAAGGTGCTGTTCTCGCTTGAAGGTGAGACCCAGCTCAAGGCCGCCCGCTATATCGCCGCGCACAATCTCTCGGTGCGCAAGGCCGAGCAGCTGGTAAAAGATCTGCTCTCGGAAAATGACAATCCCGAGGCTGAGAAGCCAAAGCCCGCCGCCCCGCGGCTGCAGCGCTTTGAGGCGCCGCTCTCGCAGCACTTTTTGGGCGCCAAGATTAAGTTCTCGGAAAAGGGCGACAGCGGCCGGGTGGTGCTCTCCTACACCAATGCCGAGCAGCTGGCCAAGATCATGGAGGCTTTGGGCGTCGAGCAGGCTGAGTACACCACTGAGCCGGTCGAGGCCATGCCCATTCAAAACTAAAAACCAAAGACTGTGATCTGCTGCAGTGCTGTTTTTTGAACTCCTTGGGCGCCGCGGCAGATCACACCCCAGCTCTATATGGCACACTCCATGCTCAAATGGTTAACAATCGGCCGTGACTATGCTTAACGTTACCGTTAGCCTTTCGGGCTGTCAGCAGGAATGAACCTATGCATCTGCACCCGCTTGTCAAACACAATTTTAAGTGCTCTTTGATCTCCTGCGCCCTGGTGCTGGCCGCTTCTGCGCTGCTGTGCGCCCTGGCTGCCAATGACTTCGTTTTGCAAATGAGATCTGCTCTCTTTGGCTGCGGGGTGTTCTTTGTGGTGCATAACGGTTTTTATTTATCAGCTTTTTTCATTCCCGAAAAACTGCTCACCGCAGGGCTGGTGCTTTACCGTGCGATCTACTCCTACGTGCTTAAATACCTGCTTTTATGCGTACTCTTTTACCTCTGCCTGCACTTTAAGCTGGTGATCGCGCTTACTTTTGTCATCTGCTTTATCAGCGCTTTGTGCGTTAATTTGCTCATTTCCTTGACGCAGCCCGCAAATTTGTAGCGATCAGATCTGTTCTCTTTGACTTTAATACCATCTGCGAATTATATTAGGATACGAATGCAGCCTCCTGCTGCGTGATGTTTTTGTTGATAAAAGGGTGCTTCAAATATGTCTGAGCACAATTCGCAAGAGTACATTGGGCATCACCTTCACTTCCTGCAGGTAGACCTGCGCGACGGCTCGATTGTAGCCGCTGCCAAGCCTGCTGACGGCGCCGCCTACGACAGCTGCCTTTCATCGGGTGCTTCGCAGGAGCAGTGCCTGGCACAAGTGGGTTATGAACAATGTCACTTCTCTGATTTAGGCACCGGCCAGTGTGTGGCTGTGCTGTCAGAAAAAGGTCAGAGTGAATCTTTGATAAATCCCTACACCTTGAATGTTGATTCCCTTGGACTGACTGTGCTCCTGGGCATTGTCTTCCTGCTTTTGTTCCGTTACGCGGCCAAGCAGACCACAAGCGGCGTCCCCACCAAGCTGCAGTGCTTTATCGAGATGATCTTTGAGTTTGTCCAGGACACCGTAAGCTCCATCTTCAAGAGAAAGAGCGCACTTATCGCTCCTTTGTCGCTTACTGTGTTCATGTGGGTCTTTTTGATGAATCTGATGGATCTGCTGCCTATCGATCTGCTGCCTGAACTGGCAACCATGATGGGCGTGCCCTACTTCCGTGTAGTGCCGTCAGCTGACGTCAATATTACCCTTTCCATGGCAACCGGCGTCTTCCTGCTTATCTTCGCCTTCTCATTTAAGAATATCGGCGTGATGGGCTTTGTTAAGAGCTTGACGCTGCATCCCTTCAACCACTGGGCCTTCATTCCGGTGAACCTGATCTTAGAGGGCGTTTCCCTGCTCTCCAAGCCAGTATCACTTGGTTTGCGACTTTTTGGCAATATGTATGCAGGCGAAATGATCTTCATTTTGATTGCACTGCTGCCGCTGTGGTGGATTCAATGGGTGCTCAACGTCCCGTGGGCTTTGTTCCACATCTTAATCGTGACGCTGCAGGCCTTTATTTTCATGGTCCTGACTATCGTGTATCTGTCAATGGCCAGTGAAGAAGATTAACTTTTTTATAAACTAAAAAACAGGAGAATTTAAATGGAACTTTTATTCATCGCCGCAGGCCTCATGATGGGTTTGGCTGCTATTGGTGCTTCAATCGGCATCGGTATTTTAGGCGGTAAATTCCTTGAGGGCGCTGCCCGTCAGCCGGATCTGCTCCCTCTGCTGCGCACCCAGTTCTTCATCGTGATGGGCCTTGTGGACGCCATCCCGATGATCGCTGTTGGTTTAGGCATGTATGTGATGTTCGCAGTGGCAGCCTAAGATAAATCCCCCTAAAAATCAGGTTTTTACCTAAGGAGCGTTGTTTTGGAAATCAATGCTACATTTTTAGGACAGGCTGTTGCATTTGTCATCTTCGTGGTGCTGTGCATGAAGTGGGTATGGCCGCCCCTCATGAAGGCACTGGAGAAGAGGCAGAAGGAAATTGCAGACGGCCTGGCCTCTGCTGAAAAAGCAAAAAAGAATCTGGAGCTGGCCAAAAGCGGATCTGCCGAAGCCCTGCGCCAGGCAAAGCTTGAAGCTCAGAAAATTATCGACGCTGCCCAAAAGCAGCGCAGCCAGATCCTCGACAAGGCAGCTGAAGAGGCTGCGGCGGAGAAAAGCCGCATTCTGGAGGCTGCCCGTACTGAGATTGAAGCTGAGCGCAACAAGGCCCGTGAGGAGCTTCGTGCTGAAGTAGTCAATCTGGCCCTGGCTGGTGCTGAAAAGATCTTAAATCAAAAGGTTTCTTCCAAGACTGATCAGGAAATGGTCAAAAAGATCGTGGAAGCTTTGTAAGAGTGAGGTTTAAAGGTGGCTGAGAACCTAACTATTGCAAGACCTTATGCAC
>JADINH010000183.1 GCA_017694225.1 Candidatus Avisuccinivibrio stercorigallinarum | reverse complement strand
CCCTTTGCCGCGGGGGCCGCACCGGGCGCCGCGCCCGCTCAAACGGCCGCACAGGGTAAATCCAGGCTGCCGCTTATCATCGGCCTTGGCGTCCTGCTGCTGGCGCTGCTTTTGGCGGCGCTGTGGTTCTTTGTGCTGCGCGGCGGGGATGAAAGTGCAGTTACTGCGGCCCCGGCAGAAGCACCGGCAGCCGAGAAGACTGTGTCAGCACCTGAAGCCGCACCTGAGCCGCAGCCCGAGCCCGCAGCTGAGCCAGAGCCGGTTTCTTCACCTGAAGCGGCACCTGCCGCAGCCGCTGCAGCAGGCAGCGCAGCCGGTGCTTCTGGATCATCTGCCGGGGCCTGTGAGTTTGATCCCGCAAGAAGCGATGCCGACGCCATCTCAGGCTGCATGGCCTTAAATGATGATGCCGCACTGCTTAAGCTCGCGCTCACTGCCGCGGACAATCAGCGCTGCGATCTGGCAAAGCGCATATTGCAGGCCAAAGGCCGCAGCGCAGGCGGTGAGTTTGCCTTGAAACTTGCTGAGTTTTTCGATCCCAATACCCCGGAAAATCCGTGCTTTGTAAAGAGCGCTGATGACGCTGCTTACTGGCAGGGCAAGGCGGGTGCCCAAGTGCAGGGAGGTGCACAATAATGCAAAAGACCACATCGCTGTTTAAATGCTCCATGCTCGCGGCCATGCTCACTGCCTCTGCCGCCCTGTGTGCCACTGCGGCCCTGGCTGCCGAGCCCTTGAAGATGGAAGGCAAGAGCACGCTCTATCAGCGTGTGCTCACTACACCATCCTGCGTGCTTAAGGCAAATCCTGCAGATGCTGAGGGCAAAAAGCTGCCGGCCTTCTCGCGCTATTACATCTACGCCCGCGAAAACGGCCAGCTGCAGGTAGGCCCGGATTCCACCGGCAAGATTGCAGGCTATATCGCCGAGGACTGCACCGTGCCCTGGAAGATGCAGACGGCGCTGCTCTTTACCAATCCGGCCAACCGCGACCGCGCTTTGATCTTTGAAAAGTATGAGACCCTGGCTGACATCGTGGCATCCACTGATCCAAAGGCGCAGACTGACCAGCTTTACGCCTCGCTTGCCCAGACCCAGAAGGCCGATGGGGTGGTGGCTGAGGAGCCGGAGAATTACGTCGACTTTTCCAAGAACTTCTATCTGCTGCCGATTTTATCCAGCCAGGAGGAACTCTTTGGCTCCGATGACATGCCGGTCAATCTGCTGGAGATCGCTTCAGTGACCGACAAGCAGGCCACGGATGACTTAAAACAGCAGCAGACCGGCGGCACCTCCGGCATCACCGCCTTTAAGGCTGCCATGGTCTTTGTCATAGACTCGTCCATTTCAATGCAGCCTTATATCGACAAGACCAAGGAGATCATCCGCGAGGTCTATAAGACCATTGAAGCTGACGGCCTGCAGGACAGCGTGCAGTTCGGCCTGGTGTCATTCAGGTCAAACTTAAAGGCCACCCCGGGCCTTGAATACACCTCCAAGGTCTTTGTCAAACCAGGCGAGGTCAGCACTGCTGCGGACTTTGAGAAAAAGGTGGCTGAGCTCAAGCAGGCCACGGTATCCTCGGTGCTCTTTGACGAGGATGCCTACTCGGGCGTGCTGACCGCGCTGTCCTCCGTTGACTGGTCAAAATACGGCGGGCGCTACGTCATTCTGATTACCGATGCCGGTGCCATTGAGGGCAGCAATCAGTATTCCTCCACCAAGATGGATGCCGCGCAGCTGCGCGCTGAGGCTGAGCATTACAATGCCGCCATCTATGCCATGCATCTTTTGACCCCCGCAGGCAAAACTAATCATGACAAGGCAAGAGCCCAATATGAGGATCTGACCATGAACAGCATCCTTGGCAAACCCTTGTATTACCCGGTGGATGCAGGCAATGTGCAGAACTTTGGCAGCAATATCAGCATCATCGCCAAGGCCATTACCGAGCAGGTGCGCCTTGCCTCCATGGGCGAGGTGGCTGCAGGCTCGGCTGCGGGCATGAAAAAGGGCCTTGAAGAGGACATGGAGCTTATCGGCCGGGCCATGCGCCTGCGCTTTTTGGGCTCGTACAACAATGAAACAGCGCCTGACATCATCCGCGGCTTTATTGCCGACCGAGATCTCGTCAAGCACAATCAGCCCACCTCAGCTCCTTATGTGCTGCTCACCAAGGCCCAGCTTTCTGATCTCTATGATGTGACCACCAAGCTGTTGGAGCAGGCGAACTTGGGCATGATGGCGCCTTCTCAGATGTTCTCCAATCTGTTGTCACTCGCCGCCGCCATGAACAATGACGCCGCGCAGGTGACGCAGAGCAAAACCTTAAAGATCTCTGAGATGGGGCTTTTGGGTGAGTACCTTGATGATCTGCCCTACAAGAGCCAGATTGCAGGGCTCACAGAAGATGACTGGACCATGATGGGCCCTGAAGATCAGGACAGGCTGATCCGCACGCTGGAGAGCAAGCTGGAGTATTACCGCCACTGCATTTCCGACACTGACCGCTGGCTGCAGCTGGCGCCAGATGCCGCTGAAAGCGAGGATGTGTATCCGGTGCCGCTCGATCAGCTGCCTTAAAAAGCAGGTAAGGCTCCCATGCAGCTTGAAGTTGAGAACTTAGTCTGCACTTATTTAAAAGGCCCGGCAGAGATCACGATCACGCTGCCGCGCCTGACCATGGCTACCGGAGTGCCCTGTGCCTTAGTGGGGGTGTCAGGCTCAGGCAAGTCTTCGCTGCTTGAATGCCTGGGGCTGTTAAATCACAGTGCGCACTTTGATAAGTATGTGCTGGGCGGGGTTGATTTGTGTCAACTCAGCGCCAAAGAGCGGGTGCACTTTGTAAAAAGCCGCATCGGCTATATGCCACAGCGCGACGGCCTGGTGGATTTTTTGACCGTGCGTGAGAACTTTGCGCTGCAAATTGATCTGGCCAATCAGGCCCGGGCGCAGGAAAGACGCGGCGCTGCGGCTGAGGGTGCAGACAGACAGGCTTTGGTAAATAAGGCACAGCGCCTGACTGAGCTTTGCGCGCTGTGTGAAAAGCTTGGTCTTGAGCGCTCTAAACTTGACTGCTATCCGCATGAATTGTCCATCGGACAGGTGCAGCGCGCCTCTTTTGTGCGCTCGCTCGCCCACTGCCCCAAACTTTTGCTCATTGACGAGCCCACGGCCGCGCTTGACCCGGAGAACGGCCGCCGCCTCTTTGCCGAGATTAAGCGCTTTACCGCTGAGCTTGACATGCTGACCTTGACAGTCACCCATGATGTGGAGCATTTATCCGGCTTTACCATCTACGCCTACTCAGAGGAAAAGAGCTCGGAGCGGCACAGTGTCTTTGTGGCGCAAGGGCAGGAGGCAGGGGCTTTATGATCTACCTCAAGCTTGCCTTAAAGATGCTGCGCTTTGAGTGGCGCTTAAGCCTGGTGCTGACAGCTGCGCTTGCTGCTGTATTAGCCCCTTTGATGCTGCTGTGGTCACTGCGCAGCGGCGTGATCTCGACCCTGGAGCATCAGATCATCGACAACCCGGCCAATATGGAGATCGTGATCGCCGGCAATGAAGGCGGCCGCGAGCTCTATGAGTTCTTAAAAAACGATCCGGATGTGGCCTTTGTGGCCCCCAAGCCCATTACGCTCAATGCCGAGGCGGTGCTGCGCTCGCTTGTCAGCAAAAAGTTCCATCAGCGCGTGACCTTGTACCCCACCGGCAGCGGCGATCCGCTGCTTGAGGGCTCGGGCATTGCAGCCGGAAAGCTTGCTGACACCGAGCTGGTGCTCTCCTCTGCGCTGGCCAAAACCCTGGAGGCACAGCCTGGTGATGAAATCAGTGTCAGCGTCACCCGCCGGGTCAACGGTGAGGCGCAAAAAGGGCAGGCGGTGTTTACCGTAAAGGGCATCCTTGACCCTGCATACAGCGCGCAGCAGTGTGCCTACCTTACGGTGGATACTTTAATTTATCTTGCCGATTACAAATCAGGCAACGAGCCGCCCATTTTCTCTGACGGCTCCACCAAGCTTGACAAGACCCGCTATTTTGCCGGGGTCAGGCTGTATGCCAAAAGCCTTGACAGCGTGCTCTCCTTGACGGAGAAAATCCACGCCCTGCACCGGGAGATCTCAGGCTCCAAGGCTGCGCAGGTGCAGAATTTAAAGGCAGTGGACAGTGTGCTCACCTCCATCTTTTTGGTGCTCGCGGCGGTGAGTGCTGCCGGCGGTGCAGCTGCATTTTACGGCCTTATTCACATGAATTTGCACAGCCGCAGCCGCACCATGGCCATGCTTTTGCTCATGGGCATGGACAAAGTGCAGTTAACTCTGTTTGCGGCGCTTAAAAATGCCATCTGTGCACTGTGCGCACTGCTCTTGTCCTGGGCTTTGTATCAATGCGGAGCAGTGATGATCAATGCCAGGTTCTCTGAGGTTTTAAGGGGCGCAGATATCGCCAGTTTAAGCCCGGGCTTTATGCTCCTGCTCCTTGCGGCCGCCGAGTTTCTGGTGTGCTCGATGAGTGTGGTGAGCATGTACTTTAATTATGCCAACAAGCAGACCGCGCAGCTGCTGCGCGATTGAGGAAGCAATAATGAGGTGTAAAGGAGCTTTTATGTTGAGAAAATTACTGCTGCTCTCCGCCCTGCTGGCGGCAATTGCAGCGCAGGCGGCGGTCGATGAGAAGTATTACAACCCTGTGCCGATGGACGATGACGTCATCGTCTCCATGCCCTGCGATTTAAAAATGGTCTTTCGCAAGGTTTACACCTCCACTGACGCCGAGCGCCTGAAGGACACCAAGTTCTCTGCAGGCTCAGCTGAAAGTGACAATTCCATCTCGCAGTCGCCCAATTACCGCTACATTCAGGGCGGTTTTCATGACGAGCACGGCTATTACTATTTAATGGGCAAGTATGAGGTCAGCGCCCTGCAGTATCAGGCCCTGATCTCAGACAAGTGCCCCAAGGTTTCAGCCAAACTGCGCTATCCCGCCGCCTCCATCAGCTGGTTTGATGCGCAGGAGGCTGCAAGGCAGTATTCCCTGTTTCTGGCCAAAAACGCCGACACCCCCAAGGAAGGCACAGCTCTGGCCTTTGCGCGCCTGCCTACGGACAGCGAATTTGAATACGCGGTGCGCGGCGGCCTGGAAGTGGGCCAGGCACAGTTCAATGCCAGCACTTTTGTCAAGGAAGGCTCACTGCGCGATTACGCCTGGTTCTCAGGCTCACAGTCCTCAAACGGCAAGGTCAATCTGCCAGGCAAGTTAAAACCCAATCCCTTAGGGCTCTTTGATATGCTCGGCA
Organism: Candidatus Avisuccinivibrio stercorigallinarum; assembly: GCA_017694225.1. Classification (GTDB taxonomy): domain Bacteria; phylum Pseudomonadota; class Gammaproteobacteria; order Enterobacterales; family Succinivibrionaceae; genus Avisuccinivibrio; species Avisuccinivibrio stercorigallinarum. The sequence goes on along the minus strand of JADINH010000183.1, from coordinate 1,004 downwards.
ACGTGCAGGAGATGACCTCAGATCCGTATTACGCCACCCGCGCCGGGCGCCTGCATGGACAGAGCGGCGGCTTTATTGCAAGAGGCGGCTCTTTTCTGACCCCGGCCGCGGACATGACCTCAGCCCTGCGCGCTGAAAAGCCCTATTACATCAACGGGGTGGAGAGCAAAGCCAAGGATTTGGGCATGCGCCTGGTGCTCTCGGTGCCGGTGCTCACTGATATGGCTGAGGTTAAAAAGCTCAATGCTGAAAACGAGAAGCTGGGGGCAGATGATGACAGCACCGATGCCGCCACTCTGGCCAAGCTCGATGCCATCATTAAGCAGAACAAGGAAATGACCGAGCAGAGCAAGCAGGCGCAGGCTGAAAAGTCATCTTTGGAGGAGAAAAACGCCGAGCTTACAGCTGCCCTGTCGGGCCTGCACACTGACATGGTCAAAGCCCAGGCTGAGCGCGATGAAATGCGCCAGCGCGCGGTGGAGAACAATCTGCGCGTGGGCGGCATGCTCTGCCTTAATGTGGCCAATGCGCGCATCATGCGCATGAGCACCGAGGGCATGGTAAGCGGCCTGAAAAAGCTCTCCAAGGGCAAGGAAGATCCGCGCCTTGCGGCCCTTGAAAAACGCGCGGCTGATGAACAGGCCTCAGAGGATTTCTTTACCACCTTCTTTGCCGATCAAATTGCCGAAACCCGCGGCCTTTATCAAGTCCCGGAGCTGCAGGCACAGCTTGACAAGGCAGTGCAGTCGGTCAACAAAATTCAGCACAACAATATCGGTGACTTCATCAAGGTCTATTTTGCTGAGCTCAAGGCCTATAAAGAAGGCAGCGATCTGCAGCAGAACATGCAGCGCCTGAATGACAAGTGCTTTGCCGTGACCAAAGGAGAAAAGTAAATGCAGCGCGTGGCAAGTTATAAATTAGATGAACTGACGCCCGGCGGCAGGGCGTTTGCAGAAGGCGCGGGCGCTTATATTGCCGGGCTGTCACAGCGCTTTGGGGCC
>JADINH010000182.1 GCA_017694225.1 Candidatus Avisuccinivibrio stercorigallinarum | reverse complement strand
TGGCATCGAGGTTGAAGAAACAGTGCAGATGCTCTCCGACGAATACATTGATCTCCTTGCCCTCATGCATTTCGAGCAGGGCGCCCTTTAAGGACAGATCGAGGATCTTGACCTGAATCTGCATGCCGCCGTTCTCTGAAGTCATATAGCCGTGCAGATCCATCACCACGCGGGAGTATTTGCGTCTTTCTTGCATATTAGCCATGTGTTTTATCCTTTTAATTCAAGCTGCCGAAGCCTGCAGCGCTGTAGTAATTATAAATCAGCACAGGACGTTTGAACTGCGTTTTACACTGCACCGGAGACAATTGAATGCACCAGGCGCAGGCCGATGATCAAACGGTCTTCGTTTTTAAATCTCTGCTCCAGGCATTTGCCCACTGAAGCGAGATCCTGCTTTAAAGTCTTGAGCTTGCTCTCATCCATATCCTCAGCGTAGCGGTCATTAAAGCGCATCAAAAATTCAGTGGTCTTCTCAATGCGCGGCAGTACGCGGTGGGCAATGGACAAGGATCGTCCCGAGGCGTTTTCAATCAGGGAGATGATCTTGGGATAAAGATCAAAATGCCCGTGAGAAACGTAGTCGATCATATGCTCGCAGAAAGCCGTGATCTCCTCATATGAGGGATAACATTCTGCGGTCTTTTTGTGCTCATCTGCACTGACCGGCAGGTTGAGCAGCTTCATGTACTGCAGCACCAGCTCCTGTCTGGCCTTAATCATATCGTTAATCCAGGCATAGCGCTCGTCAACCTGCTGCAGGGTGGTATTAAACCCGTGTAAATTATCTGTTGGCATGGCTTTGCTCTCCTTTTATCCGGTTTTCTTAGCAATGTAGCGCAGATTTTGTTTTCAAGCTGTAAAGCCCGTCATATTTTTGCAAAATTGATCACAATTTTCTTGACGGCTTGGGCTGCAGCTGATCACAGACTGCCAAAGTCCGGGCTGTAAAAAATCCAGGCTGTAAAAATCAGGGCACCCCTGAAGGTGCCCTTAAAGCTCGATGCGCTGGAAAACTGCTGCAGATAATGCTGCACTGCAGCTTATGTGCGCTTTAGAGCTTGGCTATCAGATTGTCCTGATAGAGCTCCTTTTTGTAGAGCTGCACATTGTTTGCAAAGCGCTGGCGCTGCTTCTGTGCCACTGCGCTGTCCTCATTCATCGGCAGATTGACGCGCATGGCATTGACCGGACGGCCGTTGCGGCGCAGCTCATAGTGCAGATGCGGGCCGGTGGAGAGGCCGGTGTTGCCAGATCTTGCGATGACCGAGCCGATTTTCACGCGCTGCCCGGGCTTGACGTTGAGCTTGGACAAATGCATGTACACCGTGGAGTAGGAGCCGCGGTGGCTTAATACAATGTAATAGCCCGCAGAGCGCGAGTAGGAGGCCTTTTCCACCACTCCGTCAGCCGGAGCAATTACCGGAGTGCCGACCTTGACGGCAAAGTCAGTGCCGTTGTGCGGACGCACCTTGCCGGTCACCGGATGGCGGCGGTTGGGATTGAAATTCGAGGAAATGCGCACCTTGCCCTCAAGCGGGAAGCGGCGGAAAGTACCGGAAGAGGAATTGTAGCCGTTTTCATCATAGTACTTGTTGTCCGCCAAATTGCGGAAGGTGGCGATTTTGCCCAGGCGCTTTAAATTAAACTCCACGGCATTGATTTTGCCCTTGCCCTTGCTGTCAGAGAACAGCACGCGCATGCTGTCGCCCGGCTGAATGTGGCGGGAGAACTGAATGCGGCCTTTGAACAGGCGCAAAATCTGATCAATCTCAGAATAGGTAAGACCCGAGGCCAGGGCCGCAGTTGAGAAAGCCTGGCCCTTTTCGATATTGACTACCACGAGGCGCCCGCGTCTTTGATAGAGCGGAACGTCATTGCTGATGTCAGCGGGGTTGCGCTCGGCGCTCTCGGGCTTTTTCTGCAGCGCAATGCTGGAGCTGCCGCCTAAAATAGCCTTGGTGTCCTCGGCGGTGGAACCGCCGCTTTGCAGATGCGCACCCAAAGGCTCACGCACCGCGATGAAATCGAGCTTTGAGGTATCCTCACGATAAAAGCGCAGCTGCTCCTTTTTATCCAGCTGCTTTACAAAAGCCACTAATTTGTTATTGTCATCAATTAAAAATGACAAAGTGTTGCCGGGCTTTAGCGAGGATAATTTGTAGCCTGCCTCCTTGGAAGAGGTAATGGCCTGCATGGTGGCATAGGGGATGTTGAGATCAGTAAAGACTGAAGATAAGGTATCCCCCTTTGAAATGTTCTCCACATACCACTTGGCCTGCACCGGCGTGCCGTCTGCTTTGCCGCTTTCCTTTGCCAGCTTGTAGATTTCAGCCTTCATGGAGCTGTCAGCGTCGGCAAGTTCTGACTCAGAGAGCACATCGTCGTAATTGTCCAGGGCCATGGGCTCTTTGGCCACATCAACCTGCTGATTGTCCGTGCTTTCAAAGCGCGCCTTGTTCTTGGCAATTAAGGTCTCGGTAAAGGTGGCCTCAGGCTGCAGCATCTTGTGCACGTCAGCCTTGAGCTCTTCAATGCGCTCCTCCTGGGGACTGGGGGTCTCTTCTGCATTTTTGACCAGCGGAACGGCAGTTTCTTCAGTGCTGCGCTTGACCGGTGGTACTAAGGTGGATGCTAATGCCTCCGGTGCTGGAGCAGTACTCTCTGTCAGATCTTCAGCCGGCACTGAGGCGCTGAGGATTTCTTCAGCCTCAGTGGTCACAGCCTCAGCTGCGGCGTTTTGCTGCAGGGTGCTGTCCTCGGTGATTTCAATGCTGCCGTCAACGAGGTTCAGCGTGCCGCTGACATCAGCGGGCAGGCGGGCTGCGTGCAGTGTCCTGCCGCCGATGGGCTGGGCTTCACTGGGCAGGATAAATGAAAGGGCAGCGGCCAGGCACAGGGTGGTGCCGATAGCAATGGCGTGCTTTTTGGGAATGGGGCGGGCGCTTAACTCAGCTCCCTTAGTGTCGATCGACACAAAATCTACAAATTTCATCGAGCTCTGACTTACTGGTTGGCTCGGATAAAAATCTTTTATTAAAAACACAGATGAAACCTCACGCCTGCGCAGCGCTGCTGAAGCTCCACCCACCTTTCACAACAAAAAACTAATATCCAAAAAGTTTTAATTATACGTGCTGTATGAGCATTATCTAATCAAAAAATGCCTGCTGGATCAAGCCCAAATCACGCAAAATGAGAGCTGTACTGCAAAATTGGCTCCGGGGCACTATACGCATTTTTCCACACCACCGGGCCGGGGCTGTCTGCAGCTGTGCTTACTGCCGTGCCGGGCAGCTTGGTACAGCTCAAAGCATCCTGCCGGCATGGTAGAATTAGCGCAGTTTGTTTTTGCCCTCAGGGCCTGTGCGGAAGAGCGTATGTTCGGAGAGAAGTTTTACCCCAGTCTAAATAAGTTAAGTCCCTGGAAGCAGAGCCTGTTTGCCCTCTGCCTTGCCCAGCGCCAGTTTGCCAATTATCTGCTCTGGGCCGAGCTCAGTGCAGCAGGACGCGGCATCAGTGAGTACAATCAGGCCTTAAAGCAGCTGTGGGCCTATCATCAGGACAAGTTCAACCATATTGACCTGGCCCGGGCGCTGCAGAGCTTTGAGCCCTTTGCCCCGGATTTGGACAAGGAGGAAGACCCCGAAGATCCAAAGACCGGCACTTTGCTGGCCCTCGATGCCTCTTTGTGCCTGACTGCTGCCTTTGACGGCATCATCATGCATGAGGGTGATGAAGCGGAAATTGCCTCCAAGGCAAGCCTCGCTGCCGTGGTGCTGGCAGTGCAAAATCAAAGTGAGACACTTCTCTCTGAGGACGAGCTGCGTGAGACGACGCTCATTGACGAGGAAGTAAATTTTCAGGTGAGTGTGCTTGAGCTTTTAATCAAGGGCCAGCGTGAACTGCCGCTCATTCAGCTGCTGCTTAAGACCTCATTAAAAGACGGCTGCACCAATATCGGCATTGAGCTTGATGAAAAGGAGAGCGCTCTGTGCACTTATAACGTTTATGCCTTAAACCCCAAACTCGTGAAAGAGGCCGGAGGCGCCGGCCGCTCTGCCCTCAAGATGCTGCAAAAGGACAAGTCAGGAAGGTCCGGGCGTTCTCACAAAGTGCACCAGGAGGCTCATCAGGGCCGGGGCAGAAAGTCAGCATCAGACAGCCGGAGCCCCGCTGATCCCTGGGCCAAAGCCAAAGATCAGCATTAAATCTTCCTTTTACTTACTTTTCCTTTTGTATGGGCCTGCAGTGCAGGCCTTTGCCTTTTCTGCCTGCCGCGCACTACAGCGCAGCGGCGATCAGGGCAATGCCCGAGCCTGAGGCCACCAGCGAGAAGATGATGCGCACGGCCTTGACCGGCAGCTTGATGAGCAGGGTGGTGCCTAAAAATGAGCCCGTGAAAGTGGCCACGATCAAAATCGGCACCCAGGGCCAGTAAATGGTGGTGACTGCGCCGAGGGTGAAAGCACCGACCGCGTTCCAGATGGTGCCCACAAAGACCATGGTGTGCAAAATGGCGCGCTTGAGCTCCAGGCCGAAGATCATCACCAAAGTGAGGGTGGAAAAGAGACCGGCGCCTGATGACAAAGAGCCTGAGAACAGACCCACCACGATAAGCACCAGGGTGCCGAGCACTGTGCGGGTGATTGAGCGGTGCGCAAGCGGCTCTGCTCCAAACTGTTTTTTAAACAAACTGTAGATGCCGCTTGCAATGGTGATGATGCCAAGGGTGATCTCAGCGGGTTTGGCCGGCAGATTGACCACAATCAGACTGCCGGATACTACCGCCGGGCATCCTGCGGCCAGCATGATAATCGAGATCTGTTTATCCAGGGCAAAGGCAGTTTTGCTGCGCACCTTTTTGGCAAGTACGCCAAGCCCTAAGAACACCACCGCCACCTTATGGGTGCCGAGGGCGGCGGCAAAGGGCAGGCCCATGATAATGAGCAGCGGGAACTGCACAAAGCCGGCACCGCCGCCGGATACGGAAGCAAAGAGATTGGCGCCGAAGGAGACGGCAAAGAGGATCACCTCGTTAATGATTTCTTCCCACACGCTGTAAACCTTTAAAAAACTTTTGAAAACGCAAAAACGTAAATATGAAAGCGCAGACTGCTAAAAGCACTGAGGCACCCCGCAGGGTGCCTCAGACGGCCGTCTTAAGCTCAGCTCTGACGGTTTAAAGCCTTGTCGGCAATGTCAGAACGGAAGAACATGCCGTCAAAGTTAATCTTCTTAATGGCCTCATAGGCGCGGGCCTTGGCTTTGCTGATGTCATCGCCCAGGGCAGTAACGCACAGCACGCGGCCCCCTGAGGTGACCACTTTGCCGTCCTGCTCCTTGGTGCCGGCCTGAAAGACCATGACATCATCCCCAAAGTCAGCATCCAGGCCGTGAATTTCATCGCCCTTGCGCACTGATCCCGGGTAGCCGTGGGCGGCGAGCACCACGCCTACGGCCGGGCGCGGATCATACCAGCAGGTTTCCCCCTCCAGGCCGCCTTCAGTGCAGGCCTTGGAGCACAGGGATACCAGATCTGACTGCAGACGCATCAACAGCGGCTGGGTCTCAGGATCGCCCATGCGGCAGTTGAACTCCACCACGCGCGGAGCACCTTCCTTGTCGATCATCAAACCGGCATAGAGGAAACCGGTATAGGGCATGCCGTCTTCACGCATGCCCTGCAGGGTCGGGTTGATGATTTCATCCATGACGCGCTGATGCACTGCATCGGTCACCACCGGAGCGGGGGAATAGGCGCCCATGCCGCCGGTGTTCGGCCCCATGTCGTGATCATAGACGCGCTTGTGATCCTGTGAGGAGGCTAAAGGCAGGGCGCGCACGCTGTCGCAGAGCACAATAAAGGAAGCCTCTTCACCCTGCATGAACTCTTCAATTACCACGCGGGCGCCGGCATCACCAAAGGCATTGTCCTCAAGCATGGAGTGCACGGCCTTGATAGCTTCATCCTCGGTCATGGCCACTACCACGCCCTTGCCGGCAGCCAGGCCGTCGGCCTTAACCACAATCGGCGCGCCCATCTTTTTGATGTACTCGACCGCCGGGGTGACCTCAGAAAACACCTCAAAGGCAGCAGTGGGAATGTGATGGCGCTTTAAAAAGTCCTTGGCAAAGGACTTGGAGCCCTCAAGCTGCGCTGCCTGTTTGGACGGTCCGAAGATCTTAAGCCCGGCCTCCTTGAACTTATCGACAATGCCGGCTACCAGCGGCGCCTCGGGGCCGACGATGGTCAAATCAATGCCTTCCTTTTTTGCAAAGTTCAACAGGCCGTCGAGATCATCCACCCCGATGGGCACGTTTTGCATCTTATGGCCGTTTTTGGTGCCCGGATTGCCCGGAGCAACAAAGACCACATCAGCTGAGGGGGACTTGGCACAGGCATAAGCAAGAGCGTGTTCACGCCCGCCGCTGCCGACAATTAATACCTTCATTTAAATGCTCCTGACAAATTAGTGGCGGAAATGGCGCATGCCGGTGAACACCATGGCAATGCCGTGCTCATTGGCAGCATCTATAACTTCCTGGTCGCGGATCGAACCGCCCGGCTGAATGATGCAGCTGATGCCGGCAGCCGCAGCGGCGTCCACGCCGTCACGGAACGGGAAGAAGGCGTCAGAGGCTAAAGCTGCCCCGTGCAGATCAAACTTGGCGTCTTCAGCGCGCAGGCAGGCGATGCGGGCGGAGAACACACGGGAGGTCTGGCCGCAGCCGATGCCTAAGGTGCGCTTGCCCTTGGTGTAGACGATGGCATTTGACTTGGCGTACTTGCACACCTTCCAGGCAAAGAGCAGCTCGTCCAGTTCCTCAGCGGTAGGCTCGCGCTTGGTCACCACCTTGAGGGCATCCTTGTTGATGCAGACGGTGTCAGCTTCCTGCACCAAAAGGCCGCCGTTTACCTTCTTGAGGTCAAGACGCGGCTCACGCACGGTCAGATCGCCAATTTCAATTAAACGGATGTTCTTCTTGCGGGCCACTTCAGCGCGGGCTTCCTCTGAGACATGCGGGGCTGCAATCACTTCGCAGAACTGGCGGTCAATGATGGCCTTGGCCGCAGCGCCATCGAGGTCGCGGTTGAACACGATAATGCCGCCAAAGGCGCTTTCGCTGTCGCACTCAAAGGCTTTTTCATAGGCAGTCTTGAGGTTGTCCGCGAGGGCAATGCCGCAGGGATTGGCGTGCTTGACAATGACGCAGGCAGGCTCGTCAAACTCACGCACGCACTCGATGGCTGCATCGGTGTCGGAAATATTGTTGTAGGACAGCTCCTTGCCCTGCAGCTGACGGGCGCCCGCGATGCAGGCGCCCCTGACGTTGAGGTCGCGGTAGAAGGCGGCCTTCTGATGGGGGTTCTCGCCATAGCGCATATTCTGCAGCTTGACGAAGTTTAAGTTTAAGGTGCGCGGGAACACGCGCTCAGAGCCGTCATCCAGGCCGTAATCCGGGGCCTTGAGGCCGAAATAATTGGCAATGGCGCTGTCATACTGTGCAGTATGCTCAAAGGCCTTGATGGCAAGATCAAAGCGGGTCTCCAAGGTCAGAGAGCCCTCATTCTTGTCCATCTCTTCGATGACGCGGCTGTAGTCTGCGCTGTTGACCACAATGGCCACATCGCGGTGATTCTTGGCTGCAGCGCGCACCATGGTGGGGCCGCCGATGTCGATGTTCTCAACGGCCTTTTCAAGCGGGCAGTTTGGATCGGCTACGGTCTTTGCAAAAGGATAGAGGTTGACTACCACGAGATCGATGGGCTTGATGCCGTGTTCGGCCATCACGCCGTCATCAATGCCGCGGCGGCCCAAAATACCGCCGTGAACTAAGGGGTGCAGGGTCTTGACACGTCCGTCCATCATTTCAGGGAATTTGGTGTAATCAGAAACTTCGGTGACCTTAAGACCGTTGTCGGCCAAAAGTTTGGCAGTACCGCCGGTGGACAAGATTTCCACACCGCGGGCCTCTAAGGCTTTGGCGAAGTCTAAGATGCCTTCTTTATCGGATACTGAAATCAATGCTCTCTTGATTGGACGTGCTAAATCCATTTTGCTAATGCTCCTGTGTAAAGTGGAGAAAGAAAAGTTGGCGCTATTTTACAATAAGGCCGGGCCAAAAGGCCGATTTTTGGCGTCTTTTCGCGGCCGGAGCCTGCTGCCTGCCCCAAAAACAGATCAGACCCCATTTGTTTAATATTAAAATAACTTATTAAATTCTGAAAATGCGAATATTCGGGAAAAATGGCAGATCTTTTTTGCGCTGATACTTGCTTATACCGCCCGATTGTGGTGAAATTTAGCAAAATTTCGCCCGCGATAAGCGAAATCTGAATTTTATAAAAACAACAAGCAGGTAGAAATAAAACATGAATAAGTCTGAACTTGTAGTGCAGATGGCCAAGCGTTCCGGCTTGCCGACTGCCAGCGCCCGCCGTGCATTAGAAGCTATGCTCGAGAGCATCGGTGAAGCCTTAGCTGATGGCGACAGAGTACAGTTAGTAGGTTTCGGCTCCTTCAAGGTTACCGAGCGTAATGCCCGCGAAGGCCGCAATCCTAAGACTGGTGAAGTTATTCAGATTCCGGCATCCAAGACTCCGTCTTTCTCAGCTGGCGCTGAGTTAAAGAAGGTGGTAAACGGCCGTTAGTCTGCCAGCTTTTATCAGACGCGGAGCGCTCCGGGCGCTCCTAAAGAGGCACAGGTGGTTCTCTCCCCTGTGCTTTTTTATTGGCGCTTAAATCAGCTGGCAGCGCTGCCGCCTCAGGCCGGGTAGAACGGCCACACCAGCGGGATGATGGCAGCGCACAATATGAGCGAAAGGAGCAGCAGAGGCGTGCCGGCCCGCAGGTAGTCCTTAAACTTAAACCCGCCCGGGCCCATCACCATGGTGTTGGGCGGGGTGCCCACCGGGGTGGTGAAGGCGCAGGAGGATGCGATGCACACTGCCATCAGCAGCGGGTAAGGAGAGCCGCCCATTTCTCTGGCCACCGCAATGCTAATCGGGCAGAGCAGGGCGGTGGTGGCGGTATTGGACATCACCTGGGTGATGGCGCCTGACAGGGCAAAGAACATTGTGGTCAGGAAAAGCGGCGCAGGATGCTGCCCGGTAAGTGCCACCACTTTCAGGGCGATCAGGCGTCCGGCGCCGGTCTTGTCCAGAGCTTCGGCCACCGGCAGCATGCCGGCAAACAGAAAAATCGTCACCCAGTCAATGCGCAGGAGCGCTGTGCGCTCGCTGATACAGCCAGACAGTACACAGGCCAGGGCCGCTGAAACTGCTGCCATCTCATAGGTCATGCCCGGGATGCCGATGCTCAGGCCACATACAGCGTAGAGCAAAATAAAAAAGCAGCTGATGCTCCGCGCCCGTGAGCCTGCCCGGCGCTGCTTTGGCGCCGTCATGCCTGAAGCTGCCGGATGGCGCGGCGTTAAGCGCAGGCCGATAAAGAGCATGTACCAGACGGAGAGCAGCGAGAGCGGAATGCCCACCCAGGCAAATTCCAAAAAGCCAAAGGGCTCAATGCCGGCATTTTCCATGGCAGCGGCCGTCAGCATATTGGGCTCACAGCCTGCCATGGTGATGGTGCCGCCTGCTGCGGCTGCAATGACGAGAGCCATCAAAAGCGGCGAAACCGGAATTTTTGCAGCTGCGGCGATACCGATGAATACCGGCATTAAACAGGCCACAACGCTGGTGTTGGCGCACACTGAGGAGATGGCGATGGTCACTCCCATCAGGGCGGCGGTCAGCGGCCGTTCGCGGGTGCCGGCTTTTTGCACCACCAAATTGCCGATGGCAAGCGCCAGGCCGGATTCCAGGATGGCAGCTCCCACCACAAACATGCCGGCAAACATTACCACAGTGGGATTGGACAGCCCGGAAAAGACCTGCTCTGGGCTGAGCACCCCGCAAATGCCTAAAACCATCGGGGCTGCCAGGGCAGTGGCACAGAGCGGTATTAATTCCGTGACGAACAAAAAGGCCGCCGCGGCCAGCACCATCAAGGTGATAACTGCCGGATCCACTGCAATTTGCCTTTTTAGTGCCTGCCGCTTAAAAACTCCTCTGCAAAGCACTGCAGCGCCGCGGCAATGGTCACATCCATATCCATGTAGCGGTACAGCCCCAGGCGCCCGCCTAAAATAAAGCGCCCGCTTCTTTTGGCCATCTCCTGATACTGACTGTAGAGCTCCCGGTTGCGCTGTGTGTCCACCGGATAGAAGGGGATGTCCCCTGCGCGGTATTCACGCGAATACTCGCGGCAGATCACGCTTTTGTCCTTTGCGGCCGCAGTGTTCTCCGGATGGTAATGGCGGAACTCATGCGTGCGGGTATAGGGCACCTCTGGGGCGGCCTCATTAATGCAGGCACAGCCCTGATAATCGCCCACGCTGACGGTTTCCCACTTAAAGTCCAGCGTGCGCCACTCAAGCCGGCCAAGGCAGTAATCAAAGAGCTCGTCGGGCATGCCGGTGTAGATCACGACGGCATCTGCCGGGATCTTGTCCTTCACATCCTGCCAGCGGGTGTTAAGCCGCACCTCAATTAAGGGGTGGTCAAGCATGCGTTTGAACACCTCCCCGTAACCGCCAATGGGCAGGCCCTGATAGGGCGGGTTGTCAAAGTAATCTGCATTGTAGGAGGTGCGAAAGGGCAGGCGTTTGATGATGTAGGCCGGAAGTTCTTTGGGGTCGCGCTGCCACTGCTTTTGAGTGTAGCCCCTGATAAAGGCCTCATAGAGCTCCCGGCCAATCAGCGATACGGCCTGCTCCTCCAGGTTTTGCGGGCTTTCAATCCTGCCTGCGGCAATCTTCTGCTGCAAAAAGGCCGCGCATTCACTGGGAGTAAGCTGCAGGTGGAAAAACTTGTTTACAGTCTCAAGGTTTATCGGCATCGGATAGAGTGCGCCGTGCGCGCGGGTGTAGACGCGGTGGTGATAGGAGTTCAGGGTGCAAAAGCGCGTCAGGTACTGGTACACCGCGGCATTCTTGGTGTGAAAGATGTGGCAGCCGTACTGATGGCAGTTAATCCCGGTCTCTTGGTCATCAAAGGAGTAACAGTTGCCGCCCAAATGAGCGCGCTGCTCGAAGATCATTACCTGCCTTTTCTGTACATTGGCAATGCGCTCGGCCAGCACCGAGCCGAAAAGTCCGGCGCCCACGATGTAAACCGGGCCGGTCTGTTGGTTTGTATGCATAGTTTTTTTAAATACTGTCTGTCCTGCGCGAAGCCGGCGCAGGCGCTGCCGTTACACAATTTGTAAATTACGTAAATTACGTAATTTACGTAATTTACGTAATTTACGTAAAGTGTAATGAGGCGGCGTTACCTTTAACCCGTGCTTAGGATGCCGCAGCGGCGCTTTGATTGCAATGATCACGATCGCAAACTTACGGCCGCGGGAGAGGAGATCTGCCTTCGGGCTGGCACAGCCGGTGCACAATTTGCAGTGTGGCGGCGCACAAGCATGCTCCAGTTCACGATTTTGAAAACTCGTGCAAAAGCCTGCAGGTCAAGGGCGGTCAATTTAAGTACAATAAAACACACATGAGATCTGACCTGCTGATTAAAGCAGGCAATGGTAAACAAATTCTAGAACTGAGGTTTGATTTTATGGCAATTCATGAATGGGCTGGCAAGAAGGCAAGATTACAGGATTTAGTGAACATTCCGCGCTTAATGGCAGCTTATTATTTAAATAAACCTGATGTAGACAATCCCGATGAGAGAGTAGCCTTTGGCACCTCAGGCCACCGCGGCACCTCTTTAAACTCTTCATTTACTGAAACTCACATCGCTGCTATTTCCCAGGCCATCGCCGATTACAGAGCCAAGGAAAACATCACCGGCCCCTTATTCATCGGCATGGACACCCACGCCCTGTCCGAGGCTGCCTTAGCCACCGCTGTGGAAGTATTAGGCGCCAACGGCGTTGAAGTGCGTGTGGAAAAGGACAAGGGCTACACCCCGACCCCGTCCATCTCCCACGCCATTCTGACCTACAACAAGGGCAGAACTGCAGGCCTGGCTGACGGCATCGTGATCACTCCGTCCCACAATCCTCCGACCGACGGCGGCTTTAAGTACAATCCCACCGACGGCGGCCCGGCCGGCACCGAGATCACCTCCTGGGTGCAGGACCGCGCCAACGAGCTTATCAAGAACAATCTGCAGGGCGTCAAGCGCGTGCCTTACAATCAGGCCATGAAGCTTTCCAACGTCAAAGAGCATGACATGCTCTCTGAGTACGTGGATGATCTGGGCTCCATCATCAATCTCGATGCCATCTCCAAGGCCGGCATCAAGATCGGCGTTGATCCCTTAGGCGGCTCTGGCCTCTTCTATTGGGACAGAATTGCTGACAAGTACAAGCTCAACATCAAGGTGGTAAATTACGCCGTTGATCCGACCTTCTCATTCATGTGCCTCGATAAGGACGGCAAGATCCGCATGGACTGCTCCAGCCCTTACGCCATGGCCGGCCTCATTGCCATGAAGGATGACTTTGATATCGCCTTTGGCAATGATCCGGACTATGACCGCCACGGCATTGTGTGCCATTCAGGCCTGATGAACCCCAATCACTATCTGTCAGCTGCCATTGACTATATTTACCGCAACCGTCCTGACTGGCCGGCCCAGGCTATGGTCGGCAAGACTGTAGTATCCTCCTCCATGATGAACCGTGTGGCAGAAGGCCTCGGCCGCAAGGCTTACGAAGTGCCGGTGGGCTTTAAGTGGTTCGTGCCGGGCCTGTTCAGCCAGGATCTGGCCTGGGGCTGTGAGGAAAGCGCCGGTGCCTCCTTCTTAAAGAAGGACGGCTCAGTGTGGACTACCGACAAGGACGGCATCATCGCCGCTCTGCTCTCGGCTGAAATCCTTGCGGTGACCGGTAAAGATCCGTCAGAGCACTACCAGGCCCTGACCCAAAAGTATGGCAATCCGGTTTACAACCGCATCGACGCTCCGGCTAACGCCAAGCAGAAGGCTGCCTTAAAGAAGCTTGATCCGGCTGCAGTGGAGGCTGACACCATGGCAGGCGAGAAGATCACCGCCAAGTTAACCCGCGCTCCGGGCAACAACGCTGAGATCGGCGGCTTGAAGGTGGTGACCGAGAACGGCTGGTTTGCCGCCCGTCCGTCCGGCACCGAGAACATCTACAAGATCTACATGGAAAGCTTCAAGGGTGCCGATCACTTAAAGCAGATCGAAACTGAGGCTGTGGAGATCGTCAACGCCGCCTTAAAGAAGGCCGGTGCCTGCTAAGCTGTCAGCACAGCAAAGCACCATAGTGCAGCTGCGCTCTTAACCACAGAGGCAGCTGCAAAAAAGCAGGGGGCAGTCAGCGATGGCTGCCTTCTGCATTTGTGTGCTTTTTTCTTCGCCCTGAAATGTGATATAAATCAGGGCGGAAAATTAACCTCTAAAAAAACCGCATGGCGTTTACATGAACACAATTAGTTAAAGGTTTTTGAGCATGAGCTGCAATTACAATACCTATCCCCTTAACAAGGATTTATATAAGTTAATCGCCCTGGATATGGACGGCACACTGCTGCGCCGCGACAAGACCATTTCCCCGCGTACTAAAGCAGTGTTAAAGGCCCTGCAGGACAAGGGCCTGAAGCTGGTGATTGAAACCGGCCGCTGCCCGTCCGGCGTCATGCGCTATGCCGACACCATCGGACTTGATCTGCAGCATACCTATGCCGTGTGCTACAACGGCTCAGGCGTCTTTACCTTAGGGGATGGCATTGAGCTCTCCGCGGTGACCAAGCCAGGCCGCCTGCTCAAGGAAATTGCAGCGCTGGCCCATGAGCACGGTGCCTTCATTCATGCCTACAGCCAGGACAGAGCGCTGCTCGTGGAAAACCACAATCCTTACTCGCAAAAGGAAATCGATCATTCGCTCTCACCTTTTGTGGAGGTTGACTTTGCCCAGATTCCCGATGACGAGCCTATCTATAAGGTGATTGCGGTCGGTGAGGCCGATAAGCTCGATGCCGTGCGCGCAGCCTGCCCGGAGCATTTAAAAGAGCATTTTGCGGTAATGCGCACTGACAGCTATTTCCTGGAGTTCATCGCCGGACGCTCCACCAAGGGCTCGGGCCTGCTGCAGCTGTGTGAACTGTTAAAGCTCAAGCCTGAACAGGCCATTGCTATCGGTGATGCCGAAAATGACGAGCAGATGGTAAAGCTTGCAGGCCTGGGTGTGGCCATGGGCAATGCCACTGCGGAACTTAAAGCCATTGCAGCAGTCGAAACCTTGTCATGCGATGAGGACGGGGTGGCAGTGTTTTTGGAGCGCCTGCTCTAAACACGCCATAAGCGGCAGCGGGAAACCCCGCTGCCTGAGCCCTTTATCACGCTGATTTAAAACAGCAGGAACTAAAACAGTTCGCACTAAAACAAGTTCAATAAGAGAATAAATTTAATAACGAATGAAGATCAAGCTAAAGCTCTTTTCGCATCAGGATCGGGAGCAGATGGACGGGCGGCGCATTGACAGCCTGCCGCTTTCGACCTCGATTAAAGCCTTCTGGCAGCTTTTAAAGCCCTACTGGAGCTGCCGTGACAGCATCGGCTCCTGGGTCACCATGGCGGTGATCATTGCGCTTACTGCCGCTTCCATCTATGTGGCCACCTCGATTAATACCTGGTACAAAGCTTTTTGGGACACCATACAGCAGTATGACGTCGATGCTTTTGGGCAGCAGATTTTGGTGTTTGCGGGCCTCGCTACCGTGCATGTGCTAGTCTCGGTGTACAAAAGCTATCTCTGCTCGCGTCTGGCCATCAACTGGCGGCGCTGGCTTACCGGCAAGGTGATGAACGGCTGGCTTAAGGACAGCACTTATTACAAACTGCAGCTGACTGACAAAATCACCGACAACCCCGATCAGCGTATTTCAGATGATTTAAATCTGTATGTGACCTCGACCATTTCGCTCTTCCTTGGCACCGCCACTGATTTGGCCATGATGGTGACCTTCTCCATCGTGCTGTGGGAGCTTTCTGCTGCGGTGGACTTTACCTTGTGGAACGGTTATGTGCTGCATCTGCCTGACGGTTATCTGTTCTATTTAGCGCTCATTTACGCCGCCCTCGGCACTACTGTGACCTTTCTGCTCGGCCGCCCGCTGGTGAAGTTAAACTTCAGGCAGCAGCGCTATGAAGCAGATTTCCGCTACTCGCTGATCAGAGTGCGTGAAAATGCCGAGAGCATTGCGCTTTATCACGGCCAGGACGAGGAGAACCTGACCCTGCGCGAGCGCTTTGCTGCGGTGGTGAAAAACTACATCCTGCTCATTAACTGCCAGAAGCGCCTGGGCTTTTTAATTTTGGGTTATGCCCAGACGGCGGTGCTCTTTCCGATCTTGATTGCAGCTCCCCTGTACTTTGCCAAGATCATCACCATGGGCTCCATCATGCAGATCAACTCTGCCTTCGGGCGGGTGCAGGATTCGCTCTCCACCCTGGTGACCAACTTCACGGCATGGGCGGCTTTAAAGGCGGTGGTCGATCGTCTGGCGCTCTTCTATGACGGCATGGACAAGACCCGGGAGCTGCACTGTCTTGAGGCTCAAAGGCAGGGTGAGGACTTTGCGGTGAAGGATCTTTGCGTTTGCACCAATCACGACAAGGTGCTGGCCGAGGATCTCAACTTTGATTTAAAGCCGGGCAATTCCCTGTTGATCCGCGGCCGATCCGGCTGCGGCAAGTCTACCTTAATCCGTGCGGTGGCCGGAATTTGGCCTTATGCCAAAGGTGAGATTGCCCTGCCGCAGGCGGGTGAGGTGCTGTTTTTAAGCCAGCGGCCCTATCTGCCGCAGGGGACGCTCCGTCAGGCTGCGGGCTACCCGCATGCCGCCGAGCACGATGGTCTTACTGAAAAGTATTTTGCAAAGCTCGGGCTTTCGCACTTAATTGCGCAGCTTGACAAGGAGGACATCTGGTCGCAGATCTTGTCATTGGGCGAGCAGCAGCGCGTGGCCTTTGTGCGGGCGCTTATTATCAAGCCCCGGGTCTTATTCCTCGATGAGGCCTCCTCGGCCCTTGATGAGCCTACCGAAAGCCTGGCCTATGAACTTTTGGGGCAGGAGCTTGCAGGCAGCATTATCGTGTCAGTGGGCCACCGCCGCACCCTGGTGGACAAGCATCAGTATGCGCTGACCTGCACCGGCAGCAGCCGCTGGAGCTTTGCCCCGCTGCACTAAAAACAAAAACTCCTGCAGCGTCAGCTGCAGGAGCTCAAGTCAAAAACTTTTAAACATCAAAGCCTGCCTGCAGGCACAGCTTTGGTTTTGCTCTTTCCTGCGCTTTAGTCCTGATAGAGCATGCCGGACTTGACCTGGGCGGTCACGTCAGCGCCCTTGAGACACTGCAAAATCTTAAAGGCAAAAGCAAATGAGAAGGCCGGGCCCTTGCCGGTGATCACCTTGGCAGCTTCATCCACTACCGCGCCTTCAGGGGAGTAATTCTTGATGTTGTCAGCGCAGCCGGGATAACCGGTGGCCTTTACTTCATCGGTGATGATGCCGTGGTGGGCCAGCACAAAGCCCGGAGCGGCGCAGATGGCAGCCACATAGCGGCCGGCAGCACGCTGAGCCTTGAGTTTTTCGGTGAGAATGGGGCAGTCGCGGCAGTTTTCAGAACCGGTAAGTCCGCCGGGAATGGCGATGACATCATAGGTGTCGGTGCAGGCGGCGATGTTCTTGTCGCACACTACACGGGTGCCGTGGGCTAAGGTAACTTCCACGCCCTCGGGTTTTACTGCAGCCTTGGTAACCTCAATGCCGCCGCGGGTCAAAATGTCAGTGATGGAAGTGACTTCAATGTCTTCAGAACCATCGGCATAGCACACTAATGCTTTCATGTATAAATCTCCTAATTTCAGCCGTTTAACTGTGCTGCAGGCTGCACTGAGGCCGCTTTGACGGCCGGATAGATTGACGCTGCAAGGCTCATGGCCAGTGCACAGCTGAACACCAGCATAACATCTTTAAGGGACAATTCAGCCGGAATGAAACTGATAAAATATATCTCTTCATTGAGGAATTTGACCCCCAGGAGATTTTCGATAAAAGCCGTGATGGGGGTAAGCCACAGCGAGCAGGCGCAGCCGAGCACCAGGCCGATGACAATGCCGCGCAGCCCCGAGAGCAGGCCCATCACGCAGAAAGCCTGCACAATCAGCCGCCTGCCTGCGCCCATGGTGAGCAGAATGGCAATTTCACGCTGTTTTTCACTGACCGCCATAATGAGATTGGACACGATATTAAAGCAGGCCACCGCCATGACCAGCAGCATGGCCAGATACATGATGCCTCTAATCATCTGAATGTCATGATAGAGCTTGCCCTGCGAAGACAGCCAGCTTGTTACATAGGCAGGCTCAGTGAGCACGGCCGAGGCCGCCTTATAAGCCTGCGCCTGAGCCTGCAGCAAAGAGGCCGTTTTAAGCTGAATTTGATTGGGGCCCTTAATGCCTGAGGCCTGCTGCAGCGCCTTTAGATCGGAAAAAGCCAGGGCACTGTCAAGCTGTCCGCCGATTTTAAGCGTACCGGCAAGCTTCAGAGTGATGACGGCCGGGCTTTTGAATAAATCACGGCCAAAGGAGCTGCCGGAATCACCTGCCGCACCTGCGTCATATGCCGTACAGGCGGCGCCTGCTGCCGGCGCAGTATTGACGTAGAGCTTAAGCTCGTCACCCACCTGCAAATTTAATCTCTCTGCAATCCTTTCACCTAAGATCACCTTAAGTGCAGAGTCTGAAGTTGAAGCAGAGGTGGAATCTGAGTTTTCATCTAGCTGTGGCTGCTGTGCTGTGCCGCTGAGGGCATCAAGTCCTACTGAAAGGAAGGGGGAGAGTGCAGTCACTTCTTCCTGCAGCCTGGGATCAACGCCGTAGAGCATGCCCGGCACAAAATCCCGGCCGTTGGAGAACACCGCCTCAAGCTCAATTACCGGCGCTGCCGCCGTGATCTCGGGCTGTGCTTTCAGCGCATTTAATATTTGGTCAGCCGCGTGAAAGGAGCCCTGCTGCACTTTAATTTGCGCTGAGGGAATTACTGAGAGCACGCGGTTTTTAAGTTCACGCTCAAAGCCGTTCATGGCAGAGAGGCCGACAATGAGGGCAAAGACGCCCACGGCGATGCCGGCGGCCGCAGCGGTGGACATGAAGCGCGCGAGCACGGCCCGGCGCTTGGATTTGAAAAAGCGCAGACCAAGGGCAAGGGGCAGGGGCAGATTTAACATGTAAATGATCCCCGTCCGTTTTCCAGGGTGTAGATGTGATCGCAGCGTCCGGCCAGGGACAGATCATGCGTCACCATCACCACCGAGCGCTGTTCTGTTCGCACCAGCTCCTCAAACAGGGCGAAAACCTGAGCAGCATTTTCTTCATCCAAATTGCCGGTGGGCTCGTCTGCGAGGATTAAATCAGGCTGCGGACAGAGCGCGCGGGCGATGGCCACGCGCTGGCGCTGCCCGCCGGATAGTTCGCCCGGGCGGCTGTCGGCCTTATCGGCAAGCCCCACCTTTGCAAGATAGTCCCGGGCCCGCTCAAAGGCCTCAGCTCTTGAAACTCCGGCAATGAGCAGCGGCATGGCGGTGTTCTCCAGGGCGGTAAAGTCCATCAGCAGATGATGGAACTGATAGACAAAACCAAGATGCTGCCCGCGCAGAGCGGCTTTTTTGCGCTCTGACAGGCGCGCGATATTCTCACCTTTAAAGATAAGCTCTCCGGAGGTGGGGGTGTCGAGCGTGCCCAAAATATGCAGCAGTGTGCTTTTGCCTGAGCCTGATTTGCCCACCACCGCAGTTAGCTGCCCCTCGGGCAGGGACAGATCTACGCCGCGCAGCACCCGGGTTTCAATCCGCCCTTCTTTAAAAGTGCGGGTGATATTTTTGGCCTCAAGAATATAGGACATATAAACCTCTACAGCTCAGTTAAATGCACGGCCGGATCACAGCGCCCGGCTTTTAAGGCCGGATATAAAGTACACAGCGCAGCAAGCGTGAGGCAGCCCAGGGCAGTAAACACAATCTGTGACAGATTAAGGGCCACCGGCAGTTCACCCTGCACAATCTGAATGCCAAAAAGTGAGAGCAGGGTCTGCACATTTAAAGTCAGGGGAATGCCCAGCGCTGTGCCTAAAATCACCCCGGCTCCGGCGCAGAGCAGGCCCTGCAGCATAAAAATCAGCAAAATGCGCCGGCTGCTGCAGCCCAGGCTCTTTAACACTGCAATCTCGCGCACCCGGGCGGAGACCAGCATGGTCAGCGCCGCCAGGATATTAAAGGAAGCGACCAGGATGATAAGACACAGCATCACGGACATCGAGAGTTTCTCCAGGGCCACGGCTTTGAAAAAATCACCCTGCGAGGAGCGCCAGTCAGTAAAGTTAAGGCCCAGGGCCTCAAGCTTGGGTGCGAGCTTATCTATTAAAAAGGGATCGGACAAAAACAGGCGCACGTAATCTGAGCGTTCACGCAAGAGGCGCTTTACATCCGTAAGACTGCCAATTAAGGTCAGTCCGCCGTGGGGCTGTGGCAGGGCTGCCGAGCTTTCAATGGTAAAAATGCGCTGTGTGGGGGTGAGCCCAAGCGGGGTATAACGGGCATTTTTGGTGGAAATAAGCCGCACTTTTGTGCCGTAGGAGAGCAGATTTTCGAGCATAAAACTCTGCGGGGCAATCAGGGCATAGGAGCCGGCAGCAGGCGGCAGGGGCAGCGCGCTTTTAAATTCCACATTATCTTGAGTTTCACTGCCGCCCCCTGCAGCAGAATTGCTGGCGTTCAGGTATTGTGTGAGCACCAGGCCCTGCGGATCATAGCCCTGCAGTGAGGCCAGCTTGAGCCCGGAGCTGCTTTGCAGCAGCACCTCACCTTCAAGATAGGGCATCAGGGCAATTACTTCCGGCAGGGCGGCCAGCTGCTTTACCGTCTCTCCATCCTTGATTTGCACCACCACCTGGGCGGTGGTGTCGAGCACGGAGCCTTTTAATCTGTCCTGCAGCCCCTGCATCACCGCCGAGACGGTGATGAGTGCGCACACGCCGATGGCGATGCCAAGGGCTGACATCACAGCTACAAAGAAGGCAAATTTATGGGCTTTATGCGACAGGGCATAACGCAGGGCGATGCCCAAAGGCAGCGGTGATAAAAGTCTCATAATGGGTTACAAAAACAATTCCTGCGCTTACTCTAAAGCAGGGCGCGGAGCTTGTAAAGTGAGGGCAGAGAAAAGCCCTGCAGTATTGGGCTGCAGGGCCTTGAAGCGGTTTGGGACAACCTTTAAATATGAAGCATTTAAAAGCTTTTATTTCTTGGCGCCAAACCACTTCTGATAAAGGGCATCATAAGTGCCGTCGGCTTTGATCTTGGCAAAGCCTTCGTTGACCAGCTTGATGACCGCATCATTGTTCTTGTTGATGGCAATGCCGTAGTTCTCAGCTGAGAGCGTGCCCGGCAGGGACATAATGCCGCTTGATTGAGTAGTAGCGAGGTAATAATCATTTACCGGCTTGTCATTGATGGCTGCCACACAGCCGCCGTTCTTGAGCTCAAGATAGGACTCCGGGGCGGAGTTGAAATTGGTGACGGTGGCGCCTTCAATATTTTCGGCATAATAAGCACCGGTGGTGCCGATCTGCACGCAGATCTTCTGATTTTTCAGGTCGTCAACGGACTTGATGTTGTCCTTGTCTTCCTCACGGATGAGAATGGTCAGGCCGGATTCATAGTAGGGCTCAGAGAAGGCCACACGTTTCTGGCGCTCTTCGGTGATGGTCATGGCAGACAAGGCCACGTCGATGGTATTGGTGAACAAGGCCGGGATCAGGGCATCAAAGGGCATGGTTGAAACTTCAATCTTATAGCCCTGGGCCTTGGCGATGGCGTCGATAAGCTCGATGTCAAAGCCGGTTAATTCCTTGGTCTGTTCATCCATGAACTCAAAGGGGGCATAAGCAGGCTCAGCGCCGACGCGCAGAATATTCTCGTCAGCAGCCTCTGCATTAAAGGATAAGGCACATGCGCTGAAAATCAGAGCGCCCGCTGCACACTGCAGCTTTTTAAAAGAAAACATTTTTGATCTCCACTGTACGGTTGTATCTCTATAGGGATTAATGCACTGATTTTATGCTTTTCGTGATCCCCTGCAAGTTTTTGTGCACAAAGAGCAAAGCTGTCCGTTAATTTGCACTAAAATTAAGCGCCGCGGGCAGGTCTTCTGCCCTGTTTGGGTGCACTCTTTTCCATTCTTGTCAGTGCAGCGCGCTTTGCATTAAGATGACCGAACCCTCAGAGAACCTAAAGATAAGTTTCATTAACAAGGATTAATAAATGGAATTAGAGACTTTATGCCTGCACGCCGGTTATACCCCTAAAAATGGCGAGCCGCGTGTGATGCCGATTGTGCAGAGCACTACCTTTACCTACGATTCCACAGCCCAGGTGGTCAAGCTCTTTGATTTGGAAGAGAGCGGCTTCTTCTATTCCCGCCTCGGCAACCCCACGGTGGATCATGTCGAGCAGAAAATTGCAGCTCTTGAGGGCGGCGTCGGCGCCATGTGCACTTCCTCTGGCCAGGCTGCCAGCCTGATTTCCATCCTGACCATCGCCAAGGCCGGTGATCACATCATTTCAACCAGCAATATCTACGGCGGCACCTTCAACTTATTTGGCGTGACCTTCAAGCGCTTTGGCATTGAGGTGACCTTTGTTGAAGAGAGTGCCTCAGATGAGGAGATCAAGGCCCTTATCCGCCCGAACACCAAGGCCATTTTCGGTGAGACCATTGCCAATCCGTCCATGGATGTCTTTGACATCGAGCGCTTTGCCCGTATTGCCCATGAGGCCTCAATTCCGCTGATCGTGGACAATACCTTTGCCACCCCGTATCTGTGCCGTCCGTTTGAGTTTGGTGCTGACATCGTGGTGCATTCCACTACCAAGTACCTCGACGGCCATGCCCT
Source organism: Candidatus Avisuccinivibrio stercorigallinarum (assembly GCA_017694225.1). Taxonomy (GTDB): domain Bacteria; phylum Pseudomonadota; class Gammaproteobacteria; order Enterobacterales; family Succinivibrionaceae; genus Avisuccinivibrio; species Avisuccinivibrio stercorigallinarum. The sequence continues at coordinate 3,957 of JADINH010000182.1, read as the reverse complement.
GCAGGTGGGCGGTGTGATCGTCGACTCAGGCAAGTTTGACTGGGCAGAGAGCGGCAAATTCCCGGAGTTTGTGGAGCCTGATGATTCCTATCACGGCCTCATTTACACCAAGGCCTTCGGCAAGGCTGCCTATATCGTCAAGGCCCGCGCCCAGTTAATGCGTGACCTGGGCTGCTGCCAGACTGCACAGGGCGCCTTCTATATTAATTTAGGCCTGGAGACCCTGCCTCTTCGCATGCAGCGCCACTGCGAGAACGCCTTAAAGGTGGCCAAGTTCCTGGCCTGCCAGGACAAGGTCAACGAAGTGCGCTATCCCGGCCTTGAAGGTTCACCGAACTTTGCCCTCGCGCAGAAATATCTGCCCAAGGGTGCAAGCGGCGTGATCTCCTTTGAGATTAAGGGCGGACGTGAGGCCGGTGCCAAGTTCATCGACAGCCTGAAGTTAAGCTCACTGCAGGTGCATGTGGCTGACATCCGCACCTGTGTGCTGCATCCGGCCACCTCAACCCACCGCCAGCTCACCGACGAGCAGCTGGCTGCCTGCGGCATCACCCCGGGCCTTATCCGCCTGTCAGTTGGTCTTGAGAATGTTGAGGACATCATTGCTGATTTAAAGGCAGCTTTAGAGGCAGTCTGAGCCTGAAGCGTCTTAAGGCTGCTTAAAGCAGCTTTAAGCTCATCAATTTGCTGATACAAAGATAAATCGGGCGGCCTGCGGGCCGCCTGACTTAAACTTAGCAGTAGTTTTCAGCAGCACACTAAGCCTGCTGCGTTTTACAGCCGCTCAAAAGGCAGGGCGGTCGGACGGGGCCTGCCTTCCATAAAGGCCTTTAAGTTCTCCAGCACAATGGCTGCCATCTTTTTGCGCGTCTCTACGGTGGCGCTGGCAATATGCGGAGTGAGCACGACATTGGGCCGTCCCATCAGCTCATGCGGTGCAAAAGGCTCTTTTTCAAATACATCGAGCGCACAGCCGGCAATGGTGCCGTTTTTGACGGCCTCAACTAAGGCCTGCTCATCGATAAGCGAGCCGCGGGCAACATTCACCACCACGCCTGAGGGGCCTAAGGCCTTTAAAACCTCTGCATTCACCATGCCGCGGTTTTCTTTGGTGGCAGCCGCGCAGATGATGAGAATGTCGACATTGGCGGCAAGCTCGGTAAGGTTGTCAAAGTAGTGATAGGGCACATCCTTCTGTTTGAGATCAAAGTAGGAAATGTCCATTTCAAAGGCCGCACAGCGCCTGGCTGCAGCCTGGCCAATCTGTCCGAGGCCTGCAATGCCCACACGCTTGAATGACACCTGACGGCCCAGGGGCAGTTTTTCTTTGTGCTCCCAGCGCTTGGAGCACACCAGCTCCTGCCCGGATGGAATTTGGCGCAGCAGTGAGAGGGTAAGGCCCAAAGCCAAATCAGCTACATCAGCGGTGAGCACTCCGGCGGTGACGCAGATCTCAATGCCGCGGCGCTTGCACTCGGCGGTATCAACGCCGTCATAGCCGACGCCGAGCACATCGATCATTTTTAAATTGGGCAGGCGGTCGAGCAGTTCTTTGGGGGCTTTGCCCTTGCCGTTGGTGAGCAGCACTTCAATTTCGCCCGCCTGGACCTCAGTCATGCTCTCAGGGGTGACCAGCTCAAAATGCTCTTTGGCAAAAGCCTCAACTTCAGGATTAAGTCCTACATTGTGCAGTATTGCTTTCACAATTTTCTCCTGGTGTTATCTGCTTAAAAAGAAAGCGCCGGCGGCGCTTTCTCCTCAAACCAAATGAAAACTATAGATCTCAAATAAGTCTGTTTTGTTCAGCTCTTATTCCACATTGCGCTCAGCTTCGATGAGCTTGACGATTTCATCGCCGTGCTCCTTCACGAAGGCATCACGCACTGACTTGGTGGCCTCAACGAAGAGGTCGAGCTGTACATCGTCGTTCACCTGCAGGCCGGTTTTCTCCATGTCAGCTACCATCTGGCCTTCCATCTCGGAGTTCAGGTTGCGCTGATAGTTTGCAGCCTTAATGGCGGCATCACGGATGATGTCCTGCTGCTCGGGGGTGAGCTTGTCAAACTTGCGCTTGTTGACCACGAAGGCCACAGCAGCATAGCCGTGACGGGTCATGCTCAAATACTTCTGCACCTCATAGAACTTGCCGGCATACAGAGCAGGCATCGGGTGATCCTGAGAGTCGATGGCACCGGTCTCCATGGCGGTATAGAGTTCGCCATAAGCCATCGGCACCGGGTTGGCGCCTAAGGCCTCAAAGGTTGCCACCAGGGTGTTGCTCTGCGGCACGCGGATCTTCAGGCCCTTGACATCATCCGGCACCTTGATCGGAGCGCGGGAGTTGGTGATGTTGCGGAAGCCATTCTCAAAGTATGACAGACCTACCAGGCCGACCTTGTCGAGCTGGGCATTTAAAGCTTCACCGACCTTGCCGTCCAGGGCACGGTAAACGTGGGGCTTGTCCTTGAAGATGAAAGGCAGGTCAAGGGCCAGGAAACCGTCGGCCAGGCCGCCCAAGTTCACACAGCCGATGATTGCCATGTCGATGGTGCCGGTTCTGACGCCGGAGACGATGGCGGTGGATGAGCCTAAGGTGCCGTCAGGGTAGAACTTAACCTCAACGTCGCCCTTGGTGGCTTCGTCCACTAATTTAACAAAGTATTCTCCGCCCTGGCTCTGGGTATCCTGACGGGAAACGTCAGTGGCCAGGCGCAGGACAGTCTTGGCATCAGCAGCGCTGGCGCACAGGCCTGCGGCTAAAACGACGGCTGAAAGCAGAGCAAAGGTTTTCTTCATAAAACACTCCAGTTTAGTTACTTGCTAGTTAAAAATTCCATGGGCACCAGTACAATCTGCGGGAAGATCAGCAGAATGAACATCAGCACGATAAGTGACAGCGCATAAGGCAGAATGCCGAGCACTGCGCGCTCAAACGGCACCTTGGTGACTGAGCTTACCACATTCAAAACGTTGCCGACCGGCGGGGTAATCAGGCCGATGGAGCAGCACATAATGAACATTAAGCAGAAGTAGATTTCATTGATGCCGGCTTCACGCACCAGAGGCAGCAGCACCGGAACCAAAATCAGCACGATCGGGATGAGGTCGAGCACCATGCCGAACATCAGCAGCACGATGAGGATAAGGCCCATCAGCAGGGTCGGACGGTCGACCAGTGGATGGAGCAGCTGAGCCACCATCATCGGCAGATCGGCAATGGTCATCAGCCAGGCGGAAACCTGGGCGGAGGCCACCATCAGCATGATCACGGCAGTGGTCTTGGCGGTGCCGAGCAGGGCGTGATAGACCTGCTTGAAGGACAGCTCGCGGTAGATGCAGGCTGACACGAAGAGCGCATACACTGCAGCCACAGCACCGGCTTCAGTCGGTGTAAAAATGCCCGTCTTGAATCCGCCTATGATGATCACCGGGAGCATGAGTGCCCAGATGCTCGAGCGGAAAGCCTGCCAGATTTCAGCGCCGGTAGCCTTTTGACTGTGCTCAAACTTCTTGGACTTAAAGTACCAGACCACGCACAGAGCCACGCCCATCAAAATGCCCGGGACAATGCCGGCCATGAAGAGCTGGGAGATGGACACGCCTGCAGTCACGCCGATCACAATGAAGGGAATTGACGGCGGGATGATCGGGGCAATGATGCCGCCGCTGGCTATCAGGCCTGCAGCTGAGGGGCCGTTGTAATTGGCGCGCTGCATCATCGGGAACATGATGGCTGCGATGGCAGCGGTGTCAGCGGCCGGAGAGCCAGACAGGGATGCCATGATCACGGCGGCGATGATCACCACGTAGCCCAGGCCGCCTGCTTTGTGGCCGACCAGCTTCATCGGCAGATCGATAAGGCGCTTGGCCAGGCCGCCGACTGACATGATGTCGCCTGCGAACACGAAGAACGGAATGGCCAGCAGGGTGAAGTTGTCTGCACCGGAAATGATGTTC
>JADINH010000181.1 GCA_017694225.1 Candidatus Avisuccinivibrio stercorigallinarum | reverse complement strand
GCGCCAAAAAGTCGCCCAGGGCCTTGACGCCTGACTGCTCGGTGGCATGATGCCCCGCGGCAATCACCGGCAGCGCCAGCTCATTGGCCATTTCATAGATCTGCTCGCTCACATCACCGGTAATGAACACGTCAAAATCAGGATGCGGGCAGTGCTCTAAAATGGAAGAGCCAGAGCCTGAGCAGACCACAGCCCTCTTTACCGTGCGGGAAAGCTCCTGCTCACCCCACTCACGCACCCCAAGAAGCTCCACCTTGGTGTCAAGTTTGGTGGCCAGAAGGCGGCAAAGCTCTGGATAAGTCAGCGGCTCTTTGAGTTGTGCGCGCATGGCGATGGATGTTTTGTCGCCCGGCACGATGTAGTCAAATTTTTCAGCTCCGATCAGGCGGCAGAGATTGGCATTGTTGCCAAAGCGCATTGAGGCATCAAGCGGCAGATGATAGGCCGCGATATTAAGATTGGTCTCCAGGGCAGTGCGCAGACGCTCGCCCATCACTCCGACAGCGCGCGGATCTGCCCCGCGCCAGTACAGGCCGTGATGCACCAGCAGTAGATCAGCATCGTGGGCAATGGCGGCATTGACGGCCTCATAGGAGGCATCAGCTGAGGTGCACACCACCTCAACCTCGTCGCGCATCAGCGAAATCGGATCGGCCTGCACCTGCAGGCCATTGTAGGAAACATCCTTAAAATCAGCGCTCTCAAGCACCTCATCGAGTGTCTTAATCAGATCCAGAACTTTCATTAATAAAACCTTTGTTGCTGCTATTTGCTTTTTACAATCTTGCCCTTGGCACCGGTCAGCGTTTCCACGCTCTTTAAAGTCTGCTGCAGCGCTTCCCTGCTGTCAGCTGAGCCGGCATAAACGCGCACCATGTTTTTGCCGTTGATGGTGACCTTTTCAGTGTAGGCCGGAATGCTGCCTGCCTTTAACTTGCGCACCACATTCTCGGCATTGGCAGTCTGTGAGAACACACCCACCTGAATGGTGTAGGCGCCAGAGGGGGTTCCGGCTGCGGCCTTTAAGATCTCACTGCCCTTTGAAGGCGCGGGCCTGGCTGCCTCAACCGGAGGCTGGGCCTGCGGCTTTGCTGCAGCGCTGCTCACTGCTGCCCCCTGCTTTGCCGGTGCGCGCAGAATTTCAGTGCCGGAGGACGGGGCCGGAGCTGGCTTATTCTGAGCCTGAGCGGCCGGGGCCGGCTGCTGCGGCTTTTGAGCCGTTAAAATCTCAGTGCCGCCCGGGACATTGTCATTAAGATTTGACTGCGGGGAGGGCTGCACTGAAGGCAGCGGGCCGTTGTCCACCTGCGGCTCAGACTTGGGCATATCATCCTCGGGGGCCAGCAGCGTGGCGTAATCAGTCTCCACAGCAGAGAGCAGATTGCCATTGCTGTCGGTCAGCGCACCGTTTTCATCCACCGCAATGATGTCTTCATTGGCGCTATGCTCAGGCGCCTCCGGCTTTTCCATCAGGGCCGGCAGAACCAACAGCAGCAGTGAAAAAATGATCAAACCGCCGACAATGCGGTTGCGCAGTTTTTTAGATACGCTCATACAAAAACCTTAAACTAAACCTCTAAGCCTGTTGTTCCTTTTAAAAAGGCATCAGCCTCACTTACCGTGACAAAAGAGCCCAGCACCACGATTTCATCATCAGGGGCGGCTGCGGCAAGCGCGCCTGCAAGCGCTTCATCCACCTTATTATATGATTTTAGCAAAGCCTCCGGGGCACAGACTGACAAGGCCTGATTGAGCCTTGCAGCCTGCTCGCCGCGCTCCGTGTGCAGCGTGGCGGTGTAAAAGGCGTCAAATAAGGGAGATATCAGCTTTAAGACGCCCTCGATGTCCTTGTCGCGGAGCATACCAATAACCGCAAGGCGCCTGCCCTTGAGCGGCCGGGACTTTAAAACCTGCACCAGATGTTTGGCTGCCGGCACATTGTGCGCCACGTCAAGATAAAGATCCGGACGGGTGCTGACAAGCTGCATGCGCCCGGGCAGCGCAGCGGAAGTTAAAGCCTTGGTGACGGCGGCATCAGGAATGTTAAGTCCAGCCCTGCGCAGCAGATAAATGACCATCAGGGCAGAGGGCGCGCAGATCATGGGGATCTTGGGATAGGGCAGCGCGCTGAAAATTACTGTTTCACCCATCTTCAGGTCAAAAGGCCCGGTCTGGCCCTCAGCAAAGACGGTGCCGTCTGTGCTGCAGGCAGAAAAATCTTCACCTTCACAGTAGATCTGAGCCTGCTGCTTTTTCGCCTCTGCCTTAACCACCGCCCGGGCTGCGGGATCGAGCAGGCCGGTTACCACCTTGCAGTGCGGCTTGATGATGCCGGCTTTTTCGTGGGCGATTTCTTCAATGGTATGGCCGAGGATGCGCACATGATCAAGGCCGATGGAAGCAATGAGCGCAATGTCAGCATCAAGTACATTAACCGCATCCAGCCGCCCGCCCAGGCCGATCTCCAGCACCAGCACATCCGGCTGTGCCTTGGCAAAAAGATAGAAGGCCGCCAGCGTGGTGTACTCAAAGTATGTGAGCTCCACGCCCTCGCGTCTGGCATATACCGCCGCAAAGGCTTCGGCCAGCTCTTCGTCTGAGGCCTGCCTGCCGTTTATCACCACCCGCTCGTTAAAACGGTGCAGATGCGGTGAAGTGTAAAGGCAGGATTTAAGGCCCGCAGCACGCAGCGCCGCATCAATCAGGGCGCCGGATGAACCCTTGCCGTTGGTGCCGGCAACTTCAATTACTTTGGTGCGGGAAAAATCTAAATTCAGGCGCTTTAAAACCGCTCGAACCCGGTCAAGGCCGAGTTCGATGCGGTTGGGATTGATATTTTCAAGGTAGGAGAGCCAATCTCCAAGCTCCCCCTGATTGAGATTGCTCATCTTCAGCTTAAACGCGCGGCTTGGTGCTGCGACGGCGGGTGGTCTTCTTAGCCGGAGTCTCGCTCTCAGGCTCGGCGGGCTTTTCAAGCTTAGCGGGCAGAGCTTCGGTCTTGGCATCATCACCATTCTTTTTGCCCGAGGAGAGCTGATGCGGATCATCAAGCTTCATCAGCTTGGCCAGCAGTTCTGCAATCACATCGCGCATATCCTTGCGGGCCACGATCATGTCGATGGCACCCTTGTCAAGCAGGAACTCAGCGTGCTGGAAGCCCTCAGGCAGCTTCTCGCGCACGGTCTGCTCGATGACGCGCGGGCCGGCAAAGCCGATTAAGGCATTAGGCTCTGCGATGTTGACGTCGCCGAGCATGGCAAGGGAGGCAGACACACCGCCCATGGTGGGATCGCACATCACGGAAATAAAAGGCAGGCCGGCATCGGCAAGACGGGCTAAAGCCGCTGAAGTCTTGGCCATCTGCATTAAAGAGAGCAGGCTCTCCTGCATGCGCGCACCGCCTGAGGTGGCAAAGCACACTAAGGCGCGGCGCTCTTTTAAGCACTCCTGCACAGCAAGGCAGAAACGGGCACCGACCACCGAGCCCATGGAGCCGCCCATAAAGGAAAACTCAAAAGCGCAGGCCACTACCGGAATCCCTTTTAAATAGCCCTTTTCCACCACTAAGGCATCTTTTTCACCGGTGGCTTTCTGGGCTGAGGTATAACGGTCTTTGTAGCGCTTTAAATCCTTGAACTTTAAGACATCCTTAGGCTCAAGGGAGGCGCCTAATTCAGCACGGCCCAGCTCATCCAAAAAGTTATCGAGACGGGTTCTGGCCTTGATGCGCATGTGATGGCCGCATTTGGGACAGACATTCAGATTGCGCTCGAGCTCAGCACGGTACAACACCTGTTCGCAGGCATCGCATTTAGTCCAGACGCCCTCCGGGATCTCATGCTTGGTGCTGGTATCGCTCTTGGGCAGGATTCTTTCAAGCCAGTTCATTCAACAACAATCTCCACAAACCAATATTAACCTTTGTTTCTGCAGGAACAGTAAGGGCCCGGTACTGCAAAAACGAACCTATTATATGCTCAAACAGGCACTCTTGCCAAAAGTGGCGCTGCTAAGTGTGAGCTTGGGCGCCTATTTGGCAGCTTGCAAGCACCTCCAAAGCCGCCTGATGGCGCTCCGGGCTGACCCCGGCGCAGCAGGCCGGATCGATGCTGATGGGCAGCTCCGGCACCAGAGCCTTGAGCAGCAGGATATTCGACACCACGCAGATATCGGTGCAAAAGCCGACAAACTCCACGCTCTCAAGCTCACCGGCATTGAACTTGTCAGCAAGGTACTCACCAAAAGGCAGCGAGCCGAAGGTGGGCTTGCGAAAGATGCGGTGGGGCTTGTCTTTGAGCACCGCATCCAGCTCAGGCATTAACTTCCAGCCTGCGCTGTTTTCAATGCAGTGCGCCACCGGCAGATGCCGCCCCTCCTGGGTTGACAGATAATCTGCGCCGTGAGTGTCCATGGTGAGCACAATCTCACCGTCAAACTCACGCACCTTTTTAATCAGAGCGGGCATAGCCTGCTGCGCCTCAAGCGTGCCCAGGGCGCCGGTCACAAAATCCTGCTGCACGTCGATGACGGCCAGTACTTTTTTCATCTGTTTAGTTATCCTCTTTCACGGTTGTTCCCTGCCATTTCTGCAAGCGCCAAAGCAGCAATAGGCCATGGCTGCGCAGTAAGCCTATCTTAAGACATGGCGCCTGCGGCTGCAAAAGGCGGGGAAGAGGAAAGCTGTGCCTGCCTGCTTTTTCTTAAATCACTGGGCGTTGTCTGAAACTGCTCAGCAAACATGCGCCGAAAGAGCTTGTAATTAACAAAGCCGTGATGCTCCAGGATTGCGCTGATGCTCTCCGTGCTGTAGAGCACGTCGCTGTAGATCTTGGAAAGGCGGAACTTGTTTAAGTAATTTAAAAAGGTCTCGCCCATGTGGCGCTTGAAGAAGCGGCAGAAATACTTGCGCTCAAAGCCGGCCACAGCGGCAATCTCATCGAGGGAAATCGGCCGCTGATAGTTTTTTTGCACAAAATCGAGCACCTGGCGCAGGCGCTTTAAGCTGCCCTTATGCTCGGCAGCCTCAGAGGGCAGCAGCTTGTGTCCAAAGCCCTGATACAGGCGCAGCAGCACTGCAAAGAGCAGGCTGTTGAACTCCAGAATGCCGCCCTCCGGGCGCTCGTCATTGATCTTTTGCATCTTAAGCAGGATCTGCTTTATTTCCACGGCCTGCGCCTGCTCCTGCGGCGTGCGCGCCGGATCGGCAAAGGAGAACTCAAGCAGGGCCGCTTCCGGGATATAGTGCTGCAAAAAGGCCTCAGGGATCTGAAAGACCACCGCCCGGTTGGGCTGGCTGCAAAAGGTGGAGTGCACGGTGCCGGAATTAATCAGGATGCAGCGTCCGGGGGTGAGCTCGGTGATGGCGCCTGCGGAGCAGACGCGCAGATGTCCCTGTTGCAGATAGACCATCTCCAGGGCATCATGCCAGTGCGGCGCTACATAGCTGCCCGGATCGACTGAGGTGTAAAAGCGCACCTGCGTAAACTCATCTAAAGGAATAACCTCAAAATTGTTGGCCGTTAAGATCTTCTGCATGGACACCACCTCTGTGGGCTATTTTACCGCGCTTTAACTAAAAGATAATATTGACCTATATATTGCACAGGATCGCACCTAAACGCCGCCTGCCGCTCTGACTAGAATTTTTCCATAAAAGGCGCAGCAATGCCCTTTTAGTGCGAAGTTTGAACCCGCGGCTTCAGGCCGTGTTAAATTTAACTGGAGTGTTCTATGCAAGAGAAGAGAAAATTAACAGCAGCGCTGATCTATGAGCGCTTCTGCTACGGCTGCGGCGATTTTGGCTGCAACATTATCTATACCGCGATGTCGGCCTTTCTGCTTTTTTATTACACCGACTATGCCGGTGTGAGCGCAGCGGCTGTCGGCACCATCATGCTGATCTCGCGCGTCTTTGACGGCCTCAGCGATTTGGTGATGGGTGTGATTGTAGACCGCACCCGCTCCAAATACGGCAAGGCCAGAGTGTGGCTGCTGCGCTGCTGCGTGCCTTTTGCCCTGTCAGGCATTTTGCTGTTCTCAGTGCCGGTAAGCTGGAGTGACGGGGCCAAACTGGTTTACGTCTTTATTACCTACAATCTGACCTCGACCGTGGTCTACACCGCCATCAATGTGCCCTACTCCTCACTCAACGCCCTGATGACACAGGATCCATACGAGCGCTCGGTGCTGAGCATCTTCCGCAATCTGCTGGCCACCGCAGGCACACTGCTTATCAATATCGCCACCCTGCCTTTGGTGGAGTATTTCGGTGACAATCCGCTGGCCTGGACCAAGACCTTTGCTGTTTTCGGCATTCTCGCCGTCATCGCCTTCCTGCTGACCTTCTTTGGCACCAAAGAGCGCGTGCGCGCGGTGGCAGACCTTACCGGCACCGCGGTCAAGCTGCCATTTATTGACGGCCTGAAGTCGCTCTTTGCAAATAAGTACTGGATAATGATGGCCTCGGTGCTGGCGCTCTTTTTCCTCTACTACGCCATCAACGGCGGCTCCACCGTCTACTATGCGCAGGAGATCTTAGGTGACCGCGACCTCGTAGGCACTATCAACGGCATCTACAATGCCATTCAGATCGCCGCCATGTTCTTTATCGCAATGCTGGTCAAAAGATACGGCAAGCGCAATGTGTTCTGCATCGGCCTGGTGTTAGTCACCATCGGCCTGTTGATCCTGGAGTTTGGCCAGGGCTCACAGGCTTCGATTATCATCTCAAGCATTGTGCGCGGCATCGGCAATGCCTGCGGCGGCGCCACCATGTGGGCCATGGTCTCTGACACCATTGATTATGGCGAATGGAAGACCGGCCACCGCACTGAAGGCCTGGTCAACAGCGCCTGCAGCTTCGGCTACAAAATCGGCAACGGCATCGGCTCTGCCCTTTTGGGCATCATCATTGAGCTGGGCGGCTATGTGGGCGGCGCAGCAGTGCAAAGCAGCTCAGCCTTATTCTCCATCCGCCTGTGCTTTACCTGGATTCCGATCGGCCTGTTTGCAGCCTGCGGCGCCATCCTGTTCTTCTATCATTTAGACAAAGAGTTCTCCGGCATCATCAGCGATCTGCACAGCCGTGCGGCCAAAGCTGAAAAGCAGGCCCGCAGCTAAAGAGAAAGGAGAGAAAAACCATGATTAAGAATCCGATTTTACCCGGCTTTCACGCAGATCCCTGCATCTGCCGCAAGGGCGATGACTATTATCTGGCGGTGTCCTCCTTTGAGTGGTTCCCGGGCATTCCGATCTATCACTCGCTCGATTTAAATCACTGGGAACTTTACGCCCATGCGCTGCAGAACGCGGACAATCCGGATCTCAAAAAGCTGCCGAGCGCCAAGGGGATCTGGGCTCCCTGCCTGACCTACTGCGCGCAGGATGATCTGTTCTATGTGGTTTACGGCGTCATGAACTCCATGAGCGCGCGCTATTTTGATGTGGACAACTTTCTTATCACGGCAAAAGATCCCAGGGGGCCCTGGAGTGAGCCCGTGTACCTGCACTCAGCGGGTTTTGACGCCTCGCTCTTTCATGACATAGACGGGCGCAAATATGTAGTGGCCCTGCAGTGGGAGACCCGCGCCGATTTTGAAAAGCCCGGGCCCATCTGCATTGCCGAGTACGATCCCAAGGCAAAACAGATAATTGGCCTGCCCAAGCCCTTCTGGCGCGGGGGCACCAACCGCGGCTGCATTGAAGCGCCGCATCTGACCCGGCACGGGGACTATTACTACATCATGTGCGCCGAAGGCGGCACCGGCTATTACCACTCGGTCACTATGGGGCGCTCCAAATGTGTATGGGGGCCGTATGAGCGCGATCCGCAAAATCCCATTCTCACCTCAAATCCGGTGGAGGCAAATGAGCGCGCCGACTGGGATCATTTAAAACCGCGCTACTTTAACCCCAAGGTGCGCCTGCAAAAGGCCGGGCATGCCAGCTATGTAGATCTGCCCACGGGAGAGACCTATCTGGTCTGCCACACCTCCAGACCATTTGTGCCGGAGCTGCGCTGCACCCTGGGGCGTGAGACCTCGCTGCAGCGCATGCGCTGGACGGCTGACGGCTGGCTGCGCCTTGAAGGAGAGGGAAACTTAGTGCAGGATGCGGTCAAAGAAAGCGCCCTGCCTGACTGCCCGCTGCCAAGGCTCCCGGCGCGTGATGATTTTGAGGGCAGCACCCTGCTGCCTTACTGGTATGCCCCGCGCATTGACCCAAAGAGCTTTGCAAGTCTCAGCGCCCGCCCGGGCTGGCTGCGACTGCGCGGACAGGAGGCCGGCACATCCCTTAACAAGGTGAGCATATTGGCACGCAAACTGACTGCCGTTTACGGGCAGATCACGGTCAAAATGGAGTTTGAGCCGCAAAGCTGGCTGCAGACGGCAGGCCTCATCATCTACTATGACAACATGAATTTTGTCTATCTGCACAAGACTTTGGACGAAAAATCAGGGCCGGTGCTCGCGCTGCTGCAGCTTGAAAACGGCGTTAAGACCGAGTTCAGCACCCTGCGCCAGAGCGTCCCGGAAAAAGGCGCCCTGCTGCTGCGCGCTGTCCTCAAGGGTCGCTCACTCACCTTTGCCTATGCCCTGGAGGACGGGGTGTTCCATGACATTGCGAAGAACTTTGATCTGTCCAAACTC
>JADINH010000180.1 GCA_017694225.1 Candidatus Avisuccinivibrio stercorigallinarum | reverse complement strand
TAGCGCGGATTATTGGGATCCAGCAGGGCCTCGTTCATCTTGGTGGCCATGTAGCCCGGAGCAATGGAGTTCACATTGATGCCGCGGGCGATCCAGTCATTGGACAGTTCCTTGGTCAGCTGGGTGACGCCGCCCTTGGCTGCACTGTAGGCCGGCACGGTCTGGCCGCCGAACCAGGAGACCATGGAGGCAATGGTGATGATTTTGCCGTAGCCCTTTTTGAGCATCACCTGGCCGGCGCGCTGGCAGAGCAGGAACACGGAGTTCAGATTGACATTGAGCACCTCATCCCACTCATTAAGCGGGAACTCCTCGGCGCTGTGGCGGCGCTGAATGCCGTGGGCGGTAACCAGAATGTCGAGATCACCGCCGAGCTTTTCCAGGCATACATCAAAACACTTTAAAGTGGCCTCGCGCTGCGCCAGATCGGCAGCCACGCCGTGGCACTTAAAGCCGCGGTCACAGAACTTCGCTGCCACATCATTGACTTTGCTGTTGGAGCCCACAATCACCACCTCGCAGCCGGCCTCCATCAGGCCCTCTGCCATGCCGTAACCCAGGCCTCTGGTGCCGCCGGTTACAATCGCTTTTCTACCTTCGATGTCAAATAACTTATGCATGATTTACTCCTATTTCATGAGGTAAGTAATGCCGGTTGAAAGCACCGGTACGTAAGCAAACAAAATGGCGCAGAGGATTTCCACTACCACGAAGGGCAGTACTGCACGCGATACTCTGGCCACAGATTCTTTTGAGATGCCGCAGGCCACGAACAGGGTGGTGCCAAAAGGCGGGGTTGCCTGGCCCATAGCCAGCAGGAATACGAACACCAGACCAAAGTGCACCGGATCGACACCGAAGTGGACGGCGATCGGGGCTAAGATCGGGCCTAAGATCAAGTTGGTGGCGCCCACCTCAATGAACATGCCGCAGATGGTCAGCAGCACAATGATGAGGGCCATGAACACGAACTGATTGGAAGCCACGGACATAAAGGCCTGGGTGACGTATACCGGGATGCGGTAGTAGGTTAAGAGATAACCGAACATCTGAGCGGTCACCACCAGGAACATGATGTTGGCGGTGGTCACGGAGCTGTCCTGAATGATCTTCCAGGTGGCTTTGCCCGAGAGCTCGCGGTAGATGCCAAGGCACACCACAAAGCCGTAGAACACAGCAATCACAGCAGACTCAGTCGGTGTAAAAATGCCCGAGTAGATACCGCCTAAGATCACGATCGGCATGAGCAAAGCCCAGATGGCGCTCTTGAAGGACTTTAAAAAGCGTATGAAGGAGAAGCCGCTTTCACGCGGGAAATCCTCTTTCTTGGCCTTGATGTAAGCCCAGATGCACAGCGCAATGCCGCAGATCACGCCCGGAACGATGCCGGCCATCAAAAGCTCGGCCACCGAGGTGTTGGTTACGTTGCCGTAAATCACGAATACGGTGGAAGGCGGGATCACGATGCCCAGGGTGCCGCCGATGGCCTGCACGGCTGCGGAGTAGGCCTTGGGGTAGCCGCGCTTTACCATTTCCGGGTACATGATGCCGCCGATGGCTGCGGTGGTGGCCACTGAGGAGCCTGAAATAGCCGCAAAGAAGGTGCAGGCCACGATGGACACCAGGGAAATGCCGCCTGAGATCCAGCCGACTAAATTGTCAGCAAAATTGACCAGCCTGCGCGACAGTCCGCCTTTGGCCATAATATCGCCGGCCAGGAAGAAGGCAGGCAGGGCCAGCATGGAGAAGTTGTCGCAGCCGGAGAACATCTTCTGGGTGATCAGGGCCAGTGACAGGTTGTCGTCGATCATTAAGGCAGTGATCACCGCGCCGCCTAAGGCCCAGGTGATAGGCATGCCGATCACCATCAGGGCGATGAGCACGATGAGCATGCAGATTGCAGCAAGTTCCATGTTTATTCCTCCTTGGCGCGCAGGGCGTCGTAAAGCTCAAAGATGCAGGCTATGGCAGACAGGGCAAAGCCGATGCCCAGGATGACGTACATCACCTGCATGGACAGGCCCATGGCAGGAGAGTGCTGATACTGTGACACGTCGATCATGCCAAAGGATGAGTAGAAGAAAATTAAGGTGATAGCCACGGCCAGGCACTGGCGCACGATGTTGAGCCTTCTGAGGTTTTTCGGGCTTAACTTCATATCGATGATGTCAATGCGCACCAGCTGCTTGGAGGTCACAGCCAGGTTGACACCCAGCAGGGTCAGGGTGACGTACAAATAGCGTGAGAGCTCTTCAGACCAGGGCAGGGAGTAGAAAATGACGTAGCGGGTCATGGTCTGGGCAAAGATCACGCACATCATCACGATCATGCAGATGCCGATGATGGTGCGGGCAGCGCACTGAATTTTTTCGAAGATTGAGCGAAGCTGTTCCATACTGCCTCCTTAGCGTAAAGCTGCAATGCGCGCGGCCAGTTCTGTAAACTGCGCACCGTGGGTTTGACGCACGACTTCAGTTTTTTCAATAAAGCCGGTCTTGTCAGGATAGGTGACCACCATGCCCTTGCTCTCCAAAGTGGCGATAGCCTCCTTGTCCATCTTGCGCGAGAGGGCGCGCTCATCGATGCTGGCCTGAGCCATGGCGTCAAATACAATCTTTTTCTGCTCGGGCGTGAAATGCGCCAAAGTCTTGGGTGAGAGCAGAATGACCACGGTGGAGTAGCAGTGTTCGGTCATGGCCATGTGCTTGTTGACCTCAACCACATTGTTTTTGTCGATCACGGTGGACGGATTTTCCTGACCGTCGATGGCACCCTGCTGCATGCCGGTATAGGCATCAGACCAGCTCATCGGCACTGCGTCGGCACCGAGGCTGACCCACAGATCCTGATGGATTTTGTTTTCCATCACACGGATGCGCAGGCCGTGCACGTCCTCAACCGTGTTGACGTCGCGGATTGAATTGGTCAGGTTTCTGAAGCCTGACTCCCAGAAGGCCATGCCGTACAGGCGCACGTTCTGCAGCTTGCCCAGCATCTCCTGGCCGATTTCTCCCATAAAGACCCGGTCGGCGTGCTCATAGGAGGTAATGGTGTAGGGCAGGTCGAAGACAGCAAGCTCAGGCAGGAAGTTGACCAGCACGGACTGATTGACCACTGCAAAGTCCAGATTGCCCATCTGCACGCTTTCGATGTTCTCGCGCTCAGAGCCCAGCTGTCCGTTGTGGAAGGTGTGAACTTCAATGGTGCCGCCGCTCTTTTCCTTTACGGCTTGAGCAAATTTGTCCATGGAAATGCCGATGGCACCGTCAGCGGCCGATGCCTGTGACATGCGCAGGATTAATTTGCCGTCATTGTCTGAGCCGCAGCCTGCAAGCAGTGCGGCGCTCAGGCAGACAGCAGCCAGCGCACCTGTAAAAGATCTAAATTTCATGCTTTTTCACCTCGTAAGATTTGCATGATTTTGGGCTTTTTTAAGCCCGCCTCAGGCCCTAAGGCCCAGCCAGGTGCAGAAAAACTTGTTAAAAACTACTTGCATCGAACCATACAAGTGGGTAAGCTTGCTGTGCACGAAGCGATGGTCCGGCTGTCGCTTTTTCCGGCTCTGCAGTACATCAGCCCATGTGCTGCAGGGGCCTCAACACCTTTTTCTGCGGTTTTAAAAAATCCTTAATCCAAAAGTCTTTCCTCCTTAAGGCAGCACCAGTGAGCCGTCCACGCGGCGGGTCTGCGTCCAAGTTGTTACTTCGTTTGAAATCGGGTATTTCAAGGCTTCCTTTTCATTGATCTCCACACCCAGGCCCGGACGGTCATTGGGGTAGACATAGCCGTTGTCAAACTCAGGCAGGCCGTCAAAGACCTCCAGCAGCGCGCCTTTCTTGTGTGACAGTTCCTGGATCACAAAGTTGGGCGGCTCGATGCCAGACCACTCCTGCAGACCAAAGTTCCTGGCGGCAAGGTCAATGTGAATGTTGGCGGCATGGGCAATCGGGGACATGTCACCCGGGCCGTGCCAGGCGGTGCGCACGCCAAACTGCTCGCAGAAGATGGCCAGCTTGCGCGCCGGAGTGATGCCGCCCAACTGCGTGATGTGCGCGCGCATAAAGTCAATCAGGCGCTCTACTATAAGGTGGCGGTATTCAAGCGGATTGTTGAAGAGCTCACCCTGTGCAATCGGAGTGGAGCACTGGGCCTTGACCTGGCGCAGATATTCAGTGGCATCAAGCGGCAGCAGATCCTCAAGGAAGAACAGGCGGTAGGGCTCCAGGGCCTTGGCCAGCACCAGCGCTTCAGAAGGGGCAATGCGCTCATGCACATCGTGCACAAAGTCCATCTCAAAGCCCAGGCGGGCGCGCAGCTTGTCAAACAGATCCACTGTCTTGCGGATGTACTCGCGGCTGTTTAAGTAGATGCCGGGCAGTGAGCCGCGCGGGGCGGTTGCAGGAGCGTTGAGATCCAGGCCGCCGCCGTAGCCGCCTGCCTGCACGCGCAGATGGCGCACGCCCAGGCTCTGATAGTACTGCACCTGATCCACAATTTCATCGACGCTGCTGCCGTCGACGTGGCGGTAGACCGGCACGCCTTTGCGCACAGCACCGCCAAAGAGCTGATAGCACGGCATGCCGGCCTGTCTGCCCTTGATGTCCCAGAGCGCGAGATCAACGCCGGCAATGGCGTTGTTCTCCACCGCACCGTTGCGCCAGTAGGCGTTCTGATGCATTAAAGCCCAGAGCTCCTCAATGGCGGAGACATCGCGGCCTAACAGCAGCGGCTTTAAGTACTGTTCCAAATAACAGGTAACAGCCAGCGGCCGGTAGGCAAAGGTTGCACAGCCTAAACCGTAGAGCCCGGGCTCTGAGGTTATAAGCTTTACTACGGTCAGGTTGATACCCTCAGGGGCGGTGTTGATCACCTGCAGGTCTTTAATAGTGATTGTCATGTTATTCACCTGATTGTTTAAAAATACTTGTAGGTTGTCTTACAAGTTGCCGGAAACCAGTTGGTTTAATAAAAGTTTCAAACATCGGTATTTATG
>JADINH010000179.1 GCA_017694225.1 Candidatus Avisuccinivibrio stercorigallinarum | reverse complement strand
GATCCGCGATCAATGATCAAAAACAAAAAGGCGTTACACCCAAACTGAGGAATTATTACACTTGAGAAAAGATCAAAATCAGTGAGCAGAAAATGAACAAACTAAGTCAGCATTAACAACGGAGCTTGATTGGTGCAATTAGATATTATGGAATAAATCACGTGTATAGACCTTATCCTGCACGTCAGCTAATTCTTCAGCAGCGCGGTTGGTTAAGATCACGTCGCACTCGGCCTTGAACTTATTGAGGTCACGCTCGACTTTGGAGTTAAAGAACAGATCTTCCTTTAACAAGGGCTCATAGACCACCACTTCAATGCCCTTGGCCTTGATGCGCTTCATTACGCCCTGAATAGAGGACTGGCGGAAATTGTCAGAGCCGCTCTTCATAATGAGACGATAAACACCTACCCTCTTGGGATTCATCTCAATGATGCTGTCGGCAATGAAGTCCTTGCGCACGGAATTGGATTCCACGATGGCACCGATAAGTGAGCTCGGCACATCCTCGAAATTGGCGCGCAGCTGCTTGGTGTCTTTGGGCAGGCAGTAGCCGCCGTAACCAAAGGACGGATTGTTGTAGAAGTTGCCGATGCGCGGATCAAGGCACACACCCTGAATGATGGACTTGGAATCAAGACCTTTCTTGCAGGCATAGGTATCAAGCTCGTTGAAGAAGGAAATACGCAGCGCAAGATAGGTGTTGGAGAACAGCTTTACGCTCTCAGCCTCAGTGGGCGGAATGATTAAGGTATCAACATTCTCCTTTAAGGCAGCCTGCTTTAACAGCGCGGAAAAGCGCTCACCCACTTCCTGATTGTTGGTGCCGACAATGATACGGCTGGGGTAAAGATTATCGTGCAGCGCCAGGCCCTCACGCAGGAACTCAGGAGAGAAGTGCAGATGATCAGTGTTAAAGCGCGCAGAGGCATCTTTGGTGTAGCCCACAGGCAGCGTGCTCTTAATGACCATATGTGCCTGCGGTGCAAACTCAAGGCCTTCTTTGACTACAGCGTCCACGGAGCTGACATCAAAGTGATTGAGCTTGGGGTCGTAATTGGTCGGAGTGGCAATGATGATGAAATCCACGCCGTTCATGAGCTCTTTGGCATCCGAGCCAACGGTGAGGTTTAAATCCTTGGTGGAGAGAAACTCTTCAATATCCTTGTCCTTAATTGGGCTCTGCTTTTGCTGTAAGAGCTTGACCTTTTCGGGATTGATTTCCACGAGGCGCACCTCATTGTGTACTGAGAGCAGTACAGCAAGAGAAAGACCAACGTATCCGGCGCCGACTACACAAATCTTTGTCATTTTTCTTTCCTCATTAATGGCTGAGAACCATTTTCAAACTTGGAGGCCAAAAAGTCAAAAAGTGCAGACTTAAAATCTGCGAAATTTAAATGTTCGATGGCAGTACCCTGCTTGTAGAAAATGCTGCACTCTTTTGCAAACGGTGCCGGCCCCCAGCGCTTAATGCCTTCAGGGTCATGGCCCGAGTAAATGCAAAAAGCTGGAGTGCGCGAGCCGTTGGCCAGATGCACCGGGGCGCTGTCCACGCTGACTATCGCGCCGCAGGCTGCAATCAAAGCTGCAAACTCCTGCGCGCTGGTGTCTTTTGGTTTTTCCAACAGCCGCTCGCCACAAATCTCACGGCAGGACTTTAAGAGCTCAGCTGAAGGGTTAAAGAGCAGCGCAGGCTTCAAATTAGTTACATCCACGATAAAGCGCAGCAGCTCCAGAATGCAGGCATCACTTAAATGACGGTGTGTAGAAGCGCCGTATGGAGCAATACCCAGGCACTGCTTGTCAAACAAACCTTCCGCCCAGGCTTGCTGCTCTTGATTGAAAATCGGCAGATATGAACGGTCAAGCACTTTAAGGCCGACTAAGGTCAGCAGATCTTCAAAATACTCTGAGATATGCCGGCCAAAACTGCGGCTCTTTAAATTGATATTGACGCTGCCGCTGCGCTCCTCAATGCCAATAAGGTATTGAGGCTGCAGCAGGAAGTTAAGGCAGAGATCACGCGGTCTGAAATTGGGCTCAGTGGTCAGCAGCGCATCGCAGGGCTGTTTAGTAAACAGCCCAGAGCCCCCTATTGCCTGCTTTACAGCCTCAGGCTGCGCTTTTTTGCAGATCACAATGGTCTGCAGCCCGAGGACATCACGGTAAATCGCTGCAACGTTATCTGTACAGATCACCGTGATCTGAAGTTCAGGCAGCTGCATTTTCAGGTTATGGATAAAAGCGGTGATCACCTGACTGTCACCAAGCTTGCCGTCCATCTTGGAAATAACGAGGTGCTTGAGCTTAGCAAACTTAAAATCTTCAGGGCGGCCGGAGGGCATGAAGTAAAAGCGCTTGAAATTGCGCTGAAAACGCAGCTTATCGCGCCACTGCCTGAACTTTTTTAATAAAGACATAAGCTGCCCTACACTTCAGGGAACCACTGCAGCACGCAGAAATCGTTGTTCTCCGGGTTGGCCGACATCAGGGCAGAAACCACGATTTCCTCAGGATCTTTGCCTGCCACTACATCGGCAGGAGCCATGTAAAACAAAGAGAGCTCAACTGCCTGCAACTCTTCGAGCTCCTCGTGCAGATAGCCGCTGTCATCCCAGCGGCCCGGGGTGAGCCCGGGATTTAACATCACGCAGGCTGAGAGTTCCTCGTTATCAGCAAGCTGCATAATGCGTGGATAATTCTCATCATCTGACATCCACTCCTCAAGCATATCCTCATAGATCTCAAGGAAGCGGTCCTGCAGCTCATTTTCACGCTCTTCAGTCAAAAAGTCCTGAACGCTCATCTCTTGTCCTTAATTTTCAAATCATTAATTTGTCAAACATGTGATTATCAAATTGATAATCATTACACTTTTAGTAAATTGATAACGTTACAGTTTTTATCATTTTGATAACGCCGCCGGACTGCCGCCGGCAGCACCTGTTTCCTAAGGCTTTCTGCCGACAATCAATTCCCTCAGGGAAAGGTATAAATTGACAAAACCACGGATCAGCGACAGGAAATGGAAGATCACCGTGCGGCCGGTTTGTCCTATCTTGATGCCGTGCAGGAAAGCTGTGGTGCACAGGGCATAGGTCAGCCAGCACACCTTCTTCAGGCGCCAGCGGATATGCTTCAGCCATGGCTTGCCCGGGCCGGTGTAATGCAGGATCACCGCCTTCTTTACTGCTGACTTGGAGTGCAGATACTCATTGAAGCTCTGATCGACCAGCACCAAATCCTCTTCCGGAATAATGTTGTTAATGACATCCTGATCGTTGCAGGTGAGCTTGTCAATCTCGCAGTTGTTGATAAAGTCCACACAGCGCTGCGCAAAGTTGATGCGCTCAAGATAATCAAAATCCAGCATCAGCATGCCGACGTTGACATAGGTCGGAGTGAGGTAGAAATAATCAAGGCCGAGCGACACGGTATCCAGTACGCCGCCTAAAGTGCTGATGTTATCGAGTGCCGAGAACATCACGGATATATCCTGCCTGCAGATCATGTCCACATCAAGATATATGGCCTTCTTGAGATTATAGGGCTTTAACAGCTCAGTCAAAAAGAAACGGGTATAGGTATCGTAGGAGTCGCGGAAAGGCTTGAGCTGCAGATTCTTCTCCTTAAGGATCTGCTCGATGTCGGCTTTAACAAACACGATTTTTAAGCTGCGCTCTTGCGCACTGTCAAAGGATTCCACGATCTGGCGCAGAGTATTCTCTGAGGGCGCATCCAGGCTTGAATAAAGCACGTAAAACGTCAGCGGAAGCTTTGAGTTGCAGAGAATGGAGTAAATCAGCACAGCAAGATGCGGAGCATAGCGGCTGTTGGTACAGAAAATCAGATTCCCCATAAAATACCTGTTGTCTTAGAAAACTGCAGCCTAAAAGGCTGCTGCGGCATTTAACCATATCACTCTGAAAATGATACAGCACGGGCAGAATAAAGCAAAATGGGCCACAGCGCTGTGACCCATCTTTTATATTAGTGATTAAGATCCAAATCGGCAGGAGGCCAGTGCTCCAGGCGCATGCCCAGGGTCAGGCCGCGCTCGGCTAACACATCCTTAATCTCAGTTAAGGACTTCTTGCCTAAATTCGGGGTCTTGAGCAGTTCGACCTCGGTGCGCTGCACCAGATCGCCGATGTACTTGATGCCTTCGGCCTTGAGGCAGTTGGCAGAGCGTACGGTAAGCTCCAAATCTTCCACCGGGCAGACTAACTTGGGATCAATCAGCGGACGGAATGAGGCATCCTCAGCCGGTGCCACTGAATTTCTGATGTCCACAAAGGAGCCTAACTGCTCTGAGAAGATAGTAGCTGCAATGGAGACAGCATCGGCAGGCTCAATGGTGCCGTTGGTCTCGATGTCGAGAATGAGCTGCTCCCTGCTGCCGCCTGCATACGGTGCAGTGTGCACTGCCACGTTGAGCACCGGGCAGAAGGAGGCGTCAATGAGCAGGCGGCCGATGAAACGCTCATCGGAGCCTTCGACATGAGGATGGCTGAATGCCGGAACATAACCGCGGCCGCGGCTGACATGCATGCGCATGTGGAGCACGGTCTTGGGGTCGGTGATGTGGCAGAGCACCAGATCCTTGTTCGTCACCTCAACGCCGCCCGGGCAGATGATGTCGCCGGCGGTGACCGGGCCCACGCCGGTCTTTGAGATCTCCAGCACCGGATCGGTGTGGATTAAGGCCTCGGCGCTGACAGCTACTTCCTTTAAATTCAATAAGATGAGCAGGATGTCTTCCTGCACGCCCTCCAGAGCACTGTACTCATGCACCACGCCGTCAATTTCTACCTCAGTAATGGCATAACCGGGGATAGATGAAAGCATGATACGGCGCAGCGCAGTACCAACTATCTGGGCATAAAAAGACTCAAAGGGCTCAAGGGTGACACGGTAGGTATTGACCGCGGTCTGCTTGACGTCCTTAATTTGAGGCTTTAATAAAGCAGTTTTAAGATCCAAGGTTCTACCCTCGTTTAAGAAAATTCGGCAGGGTAATTAAGACGCCCTTGCGGGCGCCCTAACTCATTACTGTGCAGCAGCCTCATCTGAGGGTGCGGCAGCCTCGGCGGCCTCAGCCGGCTTGTCAACCAGCATGATATAAGCCATCGGGGCCTGATCGCCAGTGCGGAAACCGCACTTTAAAATACGGGTGTAACCGCCGTTGCGGGTGGCGACGCGCTTGCCGATATCGGTGAAGAGCTTGGCCACAACGGCATCATCACGCACGCGGGAGAACACCAGACGGCGGTTGGCCACAGTGTCCACCTTGGCGATGGTGATTAAACGCTCTGCAAAGCGGCGCAGTTCCTTGGCCTTGGGCAGAGTGGTCTTGATGCACTCATGGGTGATGAGTGCCTTGGTTAAATTGCGGTACAGCGCAGTGCGGTGAGCAGAGGTACGACCGAGGTGACGACCGCTTAAACGATGACGCATTTTTCAATCCTTCCTGATAAATTACTTGTTTGGTGTACGCAGACCCTGAGGGGGCCAGTTTGCAACCCGCATGCCGAGGGAAAGGCCGCGCTGGGCCAGCACGTCCTTGATCTCGGTCAGGGACTTTTTGCCCAGGTTGGGGGTCTTTAACAGCTCGACCTCAGTGCGCTGCACCAAATCGCCGATGTAAATAATTTGCTCCGCCTTAAGGCAGTTGGCTGAGCGCACGGTAAGCTCCAGATCGTCCACCGGCTGCAGCAGCACCGGATCCGGCATCGGAGGGGCTGCAGGAACCATGGCGCGTTCGGCCACGTCTTCCTTGTCGACCAGGTTTTCGAGCGGCGAATTGAGCATCTCAGCCGCCTTCATTAAAGCCTGATCGGGTGCAATGGTGCCGTTGGTCTCGATATCGATGACCAGACGATCCAAATCCGTGCGCTGCTCGACGCGGGCCTGTTCCACCTCGTACACAAATCTGCGCACCGGGCAGAAGTTGGCGTCGATCAAAATATCCTCAGCATTCTGGCTTAAGATGTGGTTGTCGTCCCGGGCTTGAACATAGCCCTGGCCGCGCGCCACGCGAAGCTGCATCGACAATGAAGCCTTAGCACCCTGCAAAGTGCAGATGGGGGCATTGCTGTCAGCAAGCGCAAGGCCCTGCGGCAGCTTGAGCGCTGCGGCAGTGACCGGGCCTTCGCCAGTCTTGTCGAGGCTGACCCACACCGGGCAGGCAAAATCAGCCGGGGCGCTGAAGGCCAGTTCCTTTAAGTTCATGATGAGCTCAAAGATGCTTTCCTTCAGGTCTGCTTTGACCGCATTGACATCGCTTACCCCTTCGATGCGGATGGCATCAACTGCCATGCCCGGAAGGGCCTTGAGCAGAACACCGCTTAAGGCTGTGCCTAAGGTATTGCCGTAACCGCGTTCAAGCGGCTCAAGTACGATACGGGCTGAATGCGGCCCGGTTTCAGCAAAGCTCACCGGCTTTGGCTTGAGCAGTTCACAAACTGACACTTATAAACCCCACAAAGTTCAAACAGTTGCCAGGCATTATTGCCGTTATTACTTCGAGTACAACTCGACGATGAGCTGTTCCTTGATGTCGGAAGGAAGCTCAGCACGCTCAGGCTTGCTCTTGTAAGTGCCCTTCATGGCGTTGTGATCAACGTCAATCCAGGTGGGCTTGAGAGCACGCTGACCGGATAAGTCGATGGCTGCTTTGATGCGAAGCTGCTTCTTGGCCTTCTCGCGCACGGCAACCACGTCATCAGGCTGCACCTGATAAGAAGGAATATTCACTACCTTATCATTGACGGTGATAGCCTTGTGGCTGACTAACTGACGGCTCTCCATGCGGGTGGAGCCAAAGCCCATGCGGTAGACGACGTTGTCAAGGCGGCCTTCAAGCAGCTGCAGCAGGTTCTCGCCGGTGTTGCCGGGCATATTGGCAGCCTTCTTGTA
Organism: Candidatus Avisuccinivibrio stercorigallinarum; assembly: GCA_017694225.1. Taxonomy (GTDB): domain Bacteria; phylum Pseudomonadota; class Gammaproteobacteria; order Enterobacterales; family Succinivibrionaceae; genus Avisuccinivibrio; species Avisuccinivibrio stercorigallinarum. Next base: position 8,233 of record JADINH010000179.1, on the reverse strand, counting down.
GTAGTTGCGGAACTGACGCTCGAGCACGCCGTAAATGCGGCGCACCTTCTGCTTTTCACGCAGCTGCATGCCATAGTCGGACAGACGGGTCTTGTTGGCACCGTGCTGGCCGGGGGCAGTATCTAACTTGCACTTGCTTTCAACAGCGCGTACGCCGGATTTTAAATAAAGGTCAACACCCTCGCGGCGGCTTAATTTCAGGGCAGGACCAGTGTATTTTGCCATTTATCTTTCTCCTGATATTCAGCCAGTTAGACGCGGCGCTTCTTGGGCGGGCGGCAGCCATTGTGCGGGATCGGGGTAACATCGGTGATGTTGGTGATCTTGTAGCCAATGGCGTTTAAAGCACGAATAGAGGACTCACGGCCGGGGCCAGGGCCCTTGACCAGAACCTCCAGGTTCTTGACACCATACTCCTTGGCGGCCTCACCGGCGCGCTCGGCTGCAACCTGGGCTGCATACGGAGTGGACTTGCGTGAACCGCGGAAGCCTGAACCGCCGGCAGTTGCCCAGGATAAGGCATTGCCCTGACGGTCAGAGATGGTCACGATGGTGTTGTTGAAAGATGCATGGATGTGAGCCACGCCGTCAGCAATCTGCTTCTTGGAGCGCTTGCCGCGTGAACGGGCCGGAGCAGCAGCCTTGGGGGCAGCGGCAGCGGCGGCAGGTGCGGGAGCGGCAGCAGGAGCTGCAGCCGGGGCAGCCTGGGTCTGCTTAATTTCTTCAGTCATGAACGTGCCTCCTACTTCTTAATGCTCTTGCGCGGGCCCTTGCGGGTACGTGCATTAGTCTTGGTGCGCTGACCGCGTACCGGCAGGCCGCGGCGGTGGCGCAGACCACGGTAGGTGCCGAGGTCCATCAGACGCTTGATGTTCATAGAGATCTCACGGCGCAGATCACCTTCAACGGTGTACTTGGCCACTTCCTGGCGGATCTTCTCCACGGAAGCTTCATCGAGATCCTTAAATTTAGTTAATTGGTCAACGCCCGCGGCAGCGAGAATATCGCGTGCACGGGTAGGGCCGATGCCGAAGATTGACTGCAGAGCAATCAGGGCGATCTTTTGATCAGGCACATTAATGCCAGCAATACGGGCCACTATAATCTCCTAAATAAGGTCGGTTAAAAAATACGCGATCGCAAAGCCCGTCAGGATACGCGACCGCAGCTAGTGCCAACTTGGCAAAAATTGTAAATAACAGCGCCTGAGAGGTCTCAGACGCCGAAAATGCAGCGTATTATATAAATTCAGCAATGCTTTTGCAAGCATCTGCCGCATTTATTGCGGGGAAATTAACCCTGGCGCTGCTTATGCTTGGGGTTTGAACAGATGATGCGTACTACACCGTGGCGGCGGACCACTTTGCAGTTACGGCAGATCTTCTTAACAGAAGCACCAACTTTCATTTCAATTCTCCTAAAAAGGGCAGCATTTAACGCCCGTAATTCCTGAGATTGGCCTTTTTAAGCAAATCCCCATACTGCTGCTGCATCAGATGGCTCTGCAGCTGTGCCACAAAGTCCATGATCACCACCACAATAATGAGGAGCGAGGTGCCGCCGAAGTAGAACTGGACGTTAAACCAGTTCATCAACAGCTGCGGAACCAGGCAGACCAAAACCATGTAAATCGATCCTGACAGGGTCAGACGGGTCATCACCTTGTCGATGAAGCGCGCCGTCATTTCACCCGGTCTAATCCCCGGAATAAACGCTCCGCTCTTCTTTAAGTTCTCTGACACCTCACGCGGGCTGAACACCAGCGCAGTGTAGAAGAAGGTAAAGAACACAATGGCAGCAGCATAGAGCAGCTCATAAAGCGGCTGGCCCGGCTGCAGGAAGAGTGAAATCTCCTGCAGGACATTGGCTACTGCATTCTCGCCCTGACCAAACCATGAAACCACGGTGCCCGGGAACAGGATGATCGAAGAGGCGAAAATCGCCGGGATCACACCGGACATATTGATCTTCAGCGGCAGGCTGGAGCGCGGCTGAGAATAAATACGATTGCCCATCTGACGCTTGGCATAATCTATCACGATTCTGCGCTGGCCACGTTCGATGAACACCACGAAGAAGGTCACTGCAACTACCACCACGCCGATGATGAGCAGAGCGATAGTTGAGAGATCACCCTGTCTGGCCTGCTCGATGGTCGAGACCAAGGCACGCGGCAGTCCTGCGACAATACCGGCGAAGATAATGAGGGAGATACCGTTGCCGATACCGCGCTCGGTTATCTGCTCGCCAAGCCACATCAGGAACATAGTGCCGGTGACCAGGGAGATGGTTGTTACAAAGTAAAAGCCAAAGCCAGGGTTGTCCACGAGGCCGGGCATCATGTTCGGGATGCCGGTGGCAATGCCGACAGCCTGCAGGGCTGCCAGAAACAGCGTTGACACTCTGGTGTACTGCGTCAGTCTGCGACGGCCGCTCTCGCCTTCCTTCTTCATTTCGGCAAGAGTTGGATTAATGACGGCCAAAAGCTGAATGATAATAGAAGCAGAGATGTACGGCATGATGCCCAAAGCGAGGACTGAAGCGCGCTCCAGTGCACCGCCTGAGAACATGTTGAACATGCCGATGATGGTACCGCTCTGTTCGTTAAAGAGTCGTGACAGCACCTCGGCGTTGACACCCGGAACCGGAATGTATGAACCGAGACGGAACATCACGAGGCCGATGATGACGAACAGGAGACGTGAACGCAGCTCGCTGCCGCCTTTCATGCCCTTGCTCACACCGGCTTCACGGCTTTTTTCTAAGAGCGATTTTCTTGCCATTTTATCTCCAAAAGGGCGCTTTCACGCCCTTCATCCTACTTCTTAGAGCCAGCCTTCTGGGCTTTCTCTGTCTTATCCTTCTTGGCAGGCTTCTTGATGCCTTCAGCTGCAAGCTTGTCCTGCAGGCCCTTGACCTTGGCAGCACGCTTGTCGGCTGAGGCCTGCAGACGGGCTGCAGCCTTGGCGGCGCGCTCTGAGACCTCCACGGTGCCGCCTGCGGCCTCAATGGCAGCCTTGGCGCCGCGGGTCACGCCCAGGCCCTTGACAGTCACCTTGCGGGTGAACTGCGGGAGCTTGGACAGCACAATCTTGGCATACTGCACACGCTTGCCGACAAGGCCGGCCTGCTGCAGGGCTGCGAGATCGATCACGTCGCCCTCAACCTTGTTCAGGGCGTTTAAGGAGACCTCAGCAGTCACATAAGACAGCTTTGACCAGAAACCAAACTTCGGCAGACGGATCTTCATCGGCATCTGACCGCCTTCAAAACCGGGACGTACGTTCGGGCTCTTGCGGGCGCCTGAACCCTTGACGCCGCGGCCGCAGGTCTTGCCGAGGCCGGAGCCGATGCCGCGGCCTACGCGCACGTGCTTTTTGCGGGCGCCGATGCCTGGCTTAAGAGTATTTAAATACATGTCTTACTCCTCGACCTTAACCATGTAGCTGACTTTGTTGATCATGCCGCGCACGGAGGGGGTATCCTCCAGCTCAACGGTATGACGGATGCGGCGCAGGCCTAAGCCACGCATGGTGGCGATATGGTCGGGCTTGCGGCCGATAGTGCTCTTAATCTGAGTAACCTTAATGGTTTTCTTGTCTGCCATTTCTTACTCCAGAATCTCTTTGACTGAAAGTCCGCGCTTGGCGGCTACAGCCTCAGGAGTGCGCATGGATGCCAGGGCAGCCACAGTAGCACGCACTACGTTAATCGGATTGGTTGAGCCGTAGGCCTTGGCGAGCACATTGCGCACACCGGCGACCTCAAGCACAGCACGCATAGCACCGCCGGCGATAATGCCGGTACCTTCGGATGCAGGCTGCATGTAAACCATGGAACCTGAATGCTCACCCTTGACGGCATGGAATAAGGTGCCGTTGTTTAAGGTAATGGAGCTGTTGATGTTGCGGCGGGCCTGCTCAATGGCCTTCTGAATGGCAGCCGGAACCTCGGAGGCCTTGCCGTAGCCGAAGCCCACGCGGCCGTTGCCGTCGCCCACTACAGTCAGAGCGGTGAATGAGAAAATACGGCCGCCCTTAACCACCTTAGCGACGCGGTTTACGGCAACCAGCTTTTCCTGCAGCTCGCCTGCCTGAGAAGTTTCTTCTTTGTGTTGCATTGCTCAACTCCTAGAACTTGAGACCGGCCTCACGGGCAGCGTCGGCTAAAGCAGCAACGCGGCCGTGATACTGATAACCAGATCTGTCAAAGGCAACAGTCTGTACATTGGCAGCTAAAGCACGCTCAGCCACGGTCTTGCCGATGAGCTTGGCAGCTTCGATATTGCCGGTGTACTTCAGATCCTTAACGAGGTCCTTCTCTAAGGTGCTGGCGCAGGCGAGCACATGGCTGGACTTGTCAATGATCTGTGCATAAATGTGACGGGGAGTACGGGTAACGACGAGGCGCGTAACTCCCAGTTCGTGCATCTTGGCGCGGCTCTTGGTTGCGCGGCGGATGCGGGATGCTTTCTTATCAAACATGTTATCTGCCCCTAACCTTTACTTCTTCTTAGCTTCCTTTAAGTGCACCACTTCGTCACTGTAACGGACGCCCTTGCCCTTGTAAGGCTCAGGTGCGCGGTAAGCACGGATATCAGCTGCCACCTGGCCGAGCAGGCACTTGTCATATGACTTGAGCACAATCTCAGTCTGTGACGGAGTCTCGCAGGTCACACCCTCGGGCAGCTCGTGCTCGATGGGGTGGGAGTAGCCTAAGTTCAAGCTCAGCACTTTGCCCTTAGCCTGTGCGCGGTAGCCCACGCCCACTAAGGTCAGCTTCTTCTCAAAGCCCTTGTCAAGGCCGAGCACCATGTTGTGCACTAAAGCACGGGTGGTGCCGGACTGCATGTTGGCTTCCTTGCTGTCATCGACAACGGAAACTAAAAGCTTGTTGTCCTCAAAGTTTACGCGCACTAACTCGTGTACGTTCAGGGTCATCTGACCTGCCTTTGATTTAATGGTTAATGCCTGACCGTCAATCTTGACCTCAAGGCCGGCAGGGACGAGCACAGGCTCTTTTGCAATACGTGACATATTGATACTCCCTTAAGCTACGTAGCAGATGACTTCACCGCCCAGGCCGTCACGGCGTGCGGCACGGTCAGTCATCAGGCCCTTGGAGGTGGAAATCACAGCAATGCCGAGGCCGTTCATAATGCGCGGCAGATCGCGGCACTTCTTGTAAATGCGCAGGCCCGGACGGGATACGCGCTGGATCATCTCTACCACAGGCTTGCCCTCATAGTACTTGAGCTCAATCTCCAGCACTTTCTTGACATCGCCGGTCTCTTTTACGGCAGCGACATAACCTTCCTGCTCCAGAAGCTTGGCAATAGCAAGCTTCTGCTTTGAAGAAGGCATGGAAACGGAAACCTTGCCTGCGGCCTGGCCGTTGCGGATGCGGGTAAGTAAATCCGCAATCGGATCTTGCATACTCATCTATGTATCTCCTCTTACCAGCTGGCCTTTCTTAAACCAGGGATCTCACCGCGCATCATGTGCTCGCGCAGCTTAATGCGGCACAGACCAAACTTGCGCAGATAACCATGCGGACGACCTGTCTCAGAGCAGCGGTTGCGCTGACGGCAGGGGCTGGAGTCACGCGGCAGCTTTTGCAGGGCAACCACGGCAGCCCAGCGCTCTTCATCAGAGGCTGATACACTGGAAATAGTCTTTTTGAGCTCTTCGCGCTTGCTGCGGTATTTGGCTTCAAGGCGCTCTCTCTTGAGCTCGCGATTAATCATAGAAGTTTTAGCCATTAGTCTGCCTTCCTCTACTTGCCTGCCTGAGAAGTACGGAACGGGAAGTTAAAGGCCTCGAGCAGAGAACGGCCCTCTTCATCGGTCTTCGCCGTTGTGGTGATAGTAATATCAAGGCCTCTTATCGCATCGACCTTGTCATAATCTATCTCAGGGAAAATAATCTGTTCGCGCACACCCATGGAATAATTGCCGCGTCCGTCAAATGACTTGGAGGACAGACCACGGAAGTCACGGATGCGGGGAATCGCGATCACAATTAAGCGCTCGAGGAACTCCCACATGCGCTCACCGCGCAGGGTCACCTTACAGCCGATAGGGTAACCTTCACGAATATGGAAGCCCGCTACAGACTTGCGAACCTTGGTGATAAGCGGCTTCTGACCGGAGATAGCGGCCATGTCGCGGGCAGCATTCTCTAAAACCTTCTTGTCTGCTACTGCCTCACCAACACCCATGTTAAGGGTGATTTTCACAATCCGAGGGACTTGCATGACGGTCTTGTAGCCGAATTTCTCGGTTAAAGCTTTGATCACTTCCTGCTTGTATTGATCATGCAGTTTCGCCATCGTTAATCTCCTGAATATTACTTAGTGCCGTTGGGGATGACTTCGTTGGTTGACTTGAAGAAGCGGACCTTTACGCCGTTCTCGTCAAAGCGGAAACCAACCTTGTCAGCCTTCTGGGTAGCACTGTTATAAATCGCGACGTTGGAGACATCAATCGGGGCCTCCTTGTCAACGATACCGCCCTGAATATTTAAATTCGGGTTTGCCTTCTGGTGCTTCTTCTTGAGGTTGATGCCCTCGACAAGCACCTTATGCTCACTGGGGTAAACGCGGGTGACCTTGCCGGTCTTGCCCTTGTCCTTGCCGGTGATAACGATTACTTCATCGTTGCAACGGATTTTCGCTGCCATTTACTACTCCTGTCTACTTAGAGTACTTCGGGAGCTAAGGACACGATCTTCATGAACTGCTCGGTACGTAACTCACGAGTGACCGGTCCGAAGATACGAGTGCCAATAGGCTCGTGCTGTGAAGTCAAGAGCACAGCTGCGTTGCTGTCAAAGCGGATGACAGAACCGTCGGCACGGCGCACACCCTTCTTGGTGCGCACTACCACGGCGTCTACCACGTCGCCCTTCTTGACCTTGCCGCGGGGGATCGCTTCCTTGACGGATACCTTGATGATATCGCCAATTCCTGCATAACGGCGCTTAGAGCCACCAAGGACTTTAATGCACATTACGCTGCGAGCACCTGAGTTGTCAGCAACATCAAGCATAGATTGCATCTGGATCATTTCAAAATGCTCCGGTTAATAACAAAATAGAACCACCCCTGCACAATACAAGGGCGCTGAATTTTACCACGGAAAGAAAAAGACCGCAAGCTAAAAGCCGCGGTCTTTTTGTGAAAGAACTTAAATTTTCTGCAAAATCCCCTGACCTTAAGCCAGGGTTTTGCATAGTCATTTAATAAGGTTTAAATAACTTAGACCTTCTCAGCTCTCTCAACAATCTGCACCAAAGTCCAGGCGATGGTCTTGGAGACCGGACGGCACTCCTTGATCTCGACATAATCGCCTACACGTGCGTCGTTATTGACGTCCTGCACATGCAGCTTGGTGGTGCGCTTTACGATCTTGCCGTACAGCGGGTGCTTGACGCGGCGCTCGATGGCAACCACGCAGGCCTTCTGCATCTTGTCGCTTACCACTTTGCCGCGTAAAGTGCGAACGATTTTAGCGTTAGTAGCTTCAGTCATGATACGCTCCCTTACTTAGCCTGCTGCTCTTTGAGCTTGCGTGATAAGACGGTGTTGACGCGAGCGATGTCACGGCGCACCTTTCTTAAATTGTCGGTCTGCTGCAATGAGCCAGTCTTTAACTGAAAACGCAGGTTTAACTGCGCGCGCTGAAGAGAAGAGAGCTCAGTCTGCAGCTCCTCAACTGACTTAGTCTGTAATTCCTTAGCTTTCATTAAATCACCGCCTTGCGAACAAAAGTAGTGGTCACGGAGAGCTTGGCAGCAGCCAGGCGGAATGCCTCGCGTGCTACTTCCTCAGGAACACCGCTAACTTCAAAGAGCATCTTGCCGGGCTGAATCGGAGCTACCCAGTATTCAACGGCACCTTTGCCCTTGCCCATACGAACGCCCAGAGCCTTCTGAGTCATCGGCTTGTCCGGGAACACACGGATCCAGACCTTGCCCTGACGCTTCATCTCACGGGTGAAGGCACGGCGGGCAGCTTCGATCTCACGGGCAGTGATGGCGCCGCGGGAGGTGGCCTTCAGGCCGAACTCACCGAAGGACACCACGTTGCCGCTGTAAGCTAAGCCCTCGTTGCGGCCCTTCTGAGTCTTACGGTACTTGGTACGCTTAGGTTGTAACATTTATTGTGCCTCCTGTATTAAGAAGCTGCCGGAGTACCGGACTGCTCAGCAGCCGGTGCTGCAGGACGTGCTGCC
>JADINH010000178.1 GCA_017694225.1 Candidatus Avisuccinivibrio stercorigallinarum | reverse complement strand
TAGTACAGGAGGAGAGCGCTTCCTCCCTCGTATAAATACGAGGGTTTCCGCGCTGTAAATTCTATGATGTGTTTATCGACTCTGGCAAGAGCCTTGATGATTTTGCTAAATTAACCGGACTTACTCCCATTCAGGCGGCCAGACTGCTTGAGCCCACGGTCGAGCCCGAGTTCGGCCCCATCGTCAATGCCCTGTATCTGCTCGGTTACCCGCTGCTGGTGCAGGCGCCGTATGCGGGCAATCTGGATTAAGAAACAGCAGCACAATTTGAGGATTAGCACAATTGGAGAATTTAAATATGCAGGTTGATATGGAACACTTAATGGCTGAGCTTAAAAAGGCAAAGGAAATTATGGGCGTCAGCGATGAGGATTTTGAGTCCTTTACCAAACTGCTTGACGATCCGCAGGCACTTCTGGACTTGCTCTCAAACAGCGGCATCTATACTTTTCATGACTATTTTTATTATCCATTCAGGATGGAGACCGATAAGGCTGATCCTGATTTTGTGCGCGCCGTGCTCACCTTTAAGGACGGCACGGTTAAGCGTACCCGCAGGAGCAGGTTCGAATCTGAAGTAAAGCTCAAAATCAGCGCAGCAAAACTGCTTTTTAACCTGGCTGAAAAATGCTTTAAAGAAGGCAAACCGATCCCCACGGCGCCTTTAGTCGATGACGCTGATATGGAGACCTACATCAATATCAACCGGGCCTTTAAGCATATGTTCCACAACATTTTCCTTGACTCCGGTGTCAGTATTGAGGAGCTGGCCCGCAAAGCCGGCCGCAGTGTGGAGCAGGTGGAACAGCTGCGCAGTTTTTCTTCAGACGTCAATCTCGATGAAATGGTGCGCCTCCTGGCTTGCCTCGGTGTGGGAACCAATCTAACCTGCTGCGTAGAGGACAGCAGGAAAATGTACTCCTATACTGATTATGTGATGTACGATGCTGAGTGTATCCCTGATCCTGACGGAACCGGCGCCGAGCTTAAACTGATGGTCAATAACTCAAGGGCCAAGCCAAAACTGCATGTTTTCTTCAATCAGCACGATCATGCTGAAAGATATAAAGAAGCGGTCACCAACTGGGCTCAGAGGCTGATCCTGGAAGGCAAGCGGGTACCCGACGGCAACAGCGGAAGATCCAACCGCAGGGCCAATCTGTCTGTCAGACTTGACGTGCATACTGCACTTAAAATCATGTTCCACAACGTCATGCTGGATACCGGAAAGGATCTTTCAGGACTGGGTGAAGAGGTTGGCCTGCCTGCGCAGCTGCTTTTATTGCTGCTGCAGGATTTGTCGCACAAAGACGATTTTAGTCTGCTGTATCAGGCCTTTGACGAAGCGGGCGGCGGCCTCCATTTCTCCTGCTCAAGGTTTGATGCAGAGCATAATCCGGAAGATGCAGAAGCTGCAGAGCTGCTGTACAAAACATTTGTTGATTAGGGACTGCAGAGGTGCGGCCTGGTTCTGTCCGGCCGCCTGAGGAATTAAAGAGGTTTTTCATGGCCAAAGAATTTAATAGTTTGACAGATATTTTGTTTCCTCCTGAAAAATATGCCAAAAGGAAAATCAAGCTGCACTCTTTTGTGTATTACCCGGTTTCGCTGCGCCATGAAAGCAAAAAATCCAAGGCTCTTTGTGCAAAGATCCGGATGGATGACGGTGCCATGGTAACTTTGCCGGTCACTTTCAGCTCGCCTGAAGACTTTGCAAAGCGCGGTCCTGCGGAATGGAAAAAGCGTCTGCAGATGTTTGTAAAAAGCGGCAAGCCCGTGCCCGCAGGTGCTTATTTAGACCAGAAACCCGATGAGTTTTATATTGAGTTTGAGCTTGATTTTGCCTTTAAGCTGATGCTGCACAATATGCGGCTGGTAAGCAAGCCTTCTTTGGATGAGCAGGCATTAAGACCGGTGGTCTCTTCAATTGAATCCGCGGCCGGGCAGACTGATTTTAATGTGGCGGTGGACTTCAACCGTATCTGCCAGCTGTTTGATCTTATTGATGCCCCGCTTTTGGTTTGCTGTGATGTAGATCCCGATGATGGCACGCACATGAGCATGCTGCCCTTTATCAGGTTTCCTGCGTACCTGACTGAGCAGGACGGGCGTATATCTTCAGCCCGTGTTCTGTTTGATCCAACCTGGCGCTTTGGGGAAGATGGCTTAGATCTTAATGATGCTGATGCTTACAACGCAAACCGCGGCATCATTGAAGTGCAGGCTGATTTTCCTGAGCCTGTGGATAATGAGGAAGCTGCAGCTGCCCTGAAACAGGTGCTCATTGAGCGTGTACAGGCTGATATGCACAATGGCCTGCCAATTCTGGATTCACGCACAGAGCAGGATCTGCAGGAAAAACCTGATCTCTACATTGAACTGGAGCCTGAGTTCGGTCTTAAATGCATGCTGCACAACCGGCTGGTGCAAAAAGGAAAAACTGTTGCACAGCTCGCAGAACTTCTTCAGTTGAGCAAAGAGATCACCACAAGGCTGCTTGAGCCTGGAGAAAGCTGTGATTTCAGGGATTACTGGCGTGCCTTTAATGCCATCGACAGCAAGCTTAAAATTTCCGGCAAGGATTCTGATGATGTCATGCTGGGCCGTTAGCTGTTGTGCACGCTGCTTCTTGCTGCCGATGATCTGATCTTGGCAGCTGCTTTAAGGCCGCCGCGGATGCGCTCAATGACTGAAGTTAAGCCCCCGCAGTCAGCTGTCAATGTCGGTTTGGGCTGATAGCCGCGCTTGCCTTGACCGGTGCTACTGCGCGGGCAGATAGGCCATGGGATCAACGGTCTGCCCCTGATAGCGCAGCTCAAAGAGCAGCTCAACGTTGTCAGTATCGGTCGATCCCATAGTGGCAATGGGCTGGCCGCGTTTTACCTGCTGCCCTTCTTTAACCAGCAGGCTTTCATTGTGTGCATAGGCAGTGAGGTAATTGGTGCCGTGCGTCAGGATGATCAGATTGCCATAACCGCGCAGGGCGCTGCCTGAGTACACCACCTTGCCGTCAGCTGCCGCCTTAATGGACTGATGGCGCTGACCTGCAATGGTGATGCCGGGGTTGCCCAGTTCACCTCTGGAATAACCGGCAGTCACCCGGCCGCTTGTCGGCCATGACCACACTATGCCGCTGGCCTGGCGCTGGCCATTGGTGGTAACCGTCTTGGGCAGGGCGGCCACATTGACTGCCGCTGCGGCGCGTGAGCCGGAGCGGGCGTCACCTGAAAGCTTGAGGCTCTGGCCCACATACAGGGTGTAGGGTGCAGACAGGCCGTTGATGGAGGCTAAGGTCTTGACCGTGCTGCCAGACTTTTTAGCAATGCCCGAGAGCGTATCGCCTGATTTGACGATATAGGTGCCAGAGCTTGAAACTGCCTGTCCGAGATCCAAGATCTGTCCTACATAGATGCGGTAGGGCGAGCTGATGCCGTTTAATTTGGCCAGGGACTTGTAATCAAGCCCGTACTTAAAGGCAATGGAGTAGAGCGTGTCGCCCGATCTCACTTTGTAAGAGGACGTGCTGCCGCCATCTGAACTGGAGCAGCCGGTCAAAGCCAGGGTAAGGGCTATTAAGGCAGAGCCGAGTAAACACTTGAGCTTATTTTGAGACATGGGCGCAACTTCCTCCACAACGCTGCTAAATTTTAGCATTTTGTGCGGATTTTGCGGCATTTTTGCAAGATTTTGCAGATAAATCCGGGATTTTGCGTCTTAGAGCCTCTGAGGGCTGTGAAAGCTGGAAAGCGGCTGGATGTTACTCCGGCCAAAGGAAGAGCCCGGGCGCGCAGGCTTAATGAGGAAACGGCCTTTGCACCCGGTAACCTGTCCGGCCCCATGGAGCAAAGCAGCTCACCCATTGAGCTGCCTGTCGCGGCCGGGCGTGAAATTAGAAGGCCTTCTTGCCCTCAACCATCACACCGTCAGTCATGGTGTAGGCAGAAAGTGAGCCCTGCTTGGTCTGAATGCAGTAGTAGGCGATGCCATCGCTGCCTGCCTTGATGCAGCGCTCGCAGGCAGGATCAATGCGCACATTGTCACCGGCCTTGACCTCAACGAGCTCGCCGTCAAGATAGAAGGTGCCGCTGCCCTTGACCACTAAGTAGAGCTCTTCGTTCTGCTTGTGGGTGTGAATGAAGGGAATGGCAGCACCGGCGGGCAGCACATTGTAAGAAACCTCGCAGCCGGTAAGGGCGAGCTTGTCGTGCAGCTCAGAGCGCGGGGCATTTAAATCGATGGAAGTTACAGCATAATTGGCCATTTTTATTCTCCTGGCACGGATTAATCATTGTTGTTAAGAGCATTGTAGCGCTATACTATCCATTGTAAAGAAGGCACTATTTTGTTCTATACTTACCAAAAAGGAAGCATTGGATATATACAAGGAAAACGTGCAAAGATGCCAGCCTCAAAAATCGATCGCAGCACCATCGCCTGTCCGGTGGAGCTTACCATGTCGCTCATTTCCAATAAGTGGAAGACCCTCATTATCCGCAACCTCTTAAGCGGCAGAAAGCGCTTTTCTGAGCTCTCAAAGGGCCTGCCCGGCATCTCTCAGAAGGTGCTGACCGCCAATCTGCGCGAGCTTGAGCGTGACGGCCTGGTGCTGCGCACGGTCTATCCGGAGGTGCCGCCGCGCGTTGAATATGAACTTACGGAAATTGGCATGAGCTTAAAGCAGATCATCGAGGTGATGCTGGTGTGGGGCTGCTCTTATCAGCAGAAGG
>JADINH010000177.1 GCA_017694225.1 Candidatus Avisuccinivibrio stercorigallinarum | reverse complement strand
GGGTAAGCTTTAAAGTTGACGAAACGTTCCCCAGACTTACCCCGGACAGCGTCAGTCCAGGTATCGTTAATGCGCAGTATCAGCTTGCTTTGTCTGCGCTCTATCAATGGAAGGAGAGCCTTTAAAAAATGAATGAGGCAGAATTTAGGCAGGAATTTCTGGAACAGGTAAAGACCACAGCGGCTGTTTCAGGTGAGGGCTCGTGTGCGGCTTTTGTGCAGCTGGCGGCGGATTATCTGATTGAGGCAGAAGTGCTTCCTGATTTTTACCCGTCCTATTATCAAAATACTGCAGGCACCAGAAAGATGCGTGTGGACGGCTATGCCTTTGATGAGCTGGATTTAACATTGAATCTCATCATTGCAGATTATGAGCCGTATAAGGAGCGCAGTCTCACTAAAACTGATGCATCTGCCCTGTTCAGGCAGCTGCTGCGCTTTGTGGACGGCTCTTTAAACAGCGATTTGTATAAAAATATCGAGATCAGTACACCCTGTGCCGATCTGGTGGACACTATCCGCACCCGCCGTGAAGATATCCGCCGATACCGTTTCTTCATTTTCACTGATGCATCCATGAGCTCTCGTATTAAGGAACTTGATGAGCTGGAAATTGACGGTGTGCCGGTGGAGTGCCAGATCTGGGATATTGACCGTATTTTCAATGTCTGCAGTTCATCTGACGGCCGCGAGCAGGTGGAGATTGATTTTACGTCGTACATAAAAGGCGGCATCCCCTGTCTCAAGGCAGGCAGTGCAGCGGCAGCGGACAAGTCTGCATCTATTGAAGAAGGAGAGGACTTTGTCGGTGATTATCAGAGTTATCTCTGCATGATCCCGGGATCGGTGCTGGCCGACATTTACGATCAGTACGGAAGCCAGCTGCTTGAGAGCAATGTGCGCTCCTTCCTGACCACCAAAGTGGCAGTGAACAAGAAGATTCGCACCACTATTCTGACGGCTCCGGAGATGTTTTTTGCCTACAACAACGGTGTTTCGGCCATTGCCAAAAACTTGAAGTTTGAAAAGACCTCCGACGGCCTTTACCTCACGGCAGCCAGTGATTTTCAAATCATTAACGGCGGCCAGACCACTGCCTCGTTATCCACGGCAAGGCTCAAGGATAAAGCTTCGCTTAACCATATTTATGTGCAGATGAAGCTTACGGAGATTAATGAGGCCGAAAGTGAACGCTCAGAAAAGCTGATTGAAAATATTTCGCGCTCGTCCAACAGCCAGAACAAGGTCAGTGAGGCTGACTTCTTTGCCTCGCATCCGTTCCACCGGCGCATGGAGCAAATATCAAGGCGTATCTTTGCCCCGGCTAAAGGCGGTGTGCAGTACAACACCAAATGGTTTTATGAAAGAGCACGCGGACAGTATGTTCAGTCTCAGGCCCGCATGACTCCGGCACAGCAGAAGCAGTTTAAGCTGGCTAACCCCAAAAAGCAGGTCATTACCAAGACAGATCTTGCTAAGTTCAGAAATTCCTGGAACGGGCTGCCGCATATCGTCAGCAAAGGAGCACAGAACAACTTTACTTATTTTGCCAGGCTGATTGATGAAAAATGGAAGGAAACGCCGGAAATCTTCAATGAGCTGTATTACACCAATACCGCAGCCCTGGGCATTATCTTCAAGCATCTTGAGGATATCATCCCCAGGCAGAGCTGGTATGAAAACGGCTACCGCGCCAATATCGTGACCTATTCCATGGCGATGCTGCACAAACTTATTCAGGATCAGTGCGGTGGCAGCGACTTGGATCTGGGGCTTATCTGGCAGCAGCAGGAGGTGCCAAAGCTTCTTTCTGATGTGCTGACATTGCTCTCTGAAAAAATATTCAAAACTATTACAGATCCGCACAGGGGAACCGCCAACGTCACTGAGTGGTGCAAGCAGGAAAAATGCTGGGAGAGCGTTCAGAAGATTAATCTGACCCTGCCTGAGAGTTTTTCTGAGCTCCTGCTTTCCCGCCGTAAACAGCGCAGCGCGGAGAGTGCTGCCAAAAAAGATCAGAAAATGCTCTCTGGCGTTGAAGCTGTGGCGGAGGTCTTCAAGTACAAGGCTGCACAGTGGGTAAAATTAAGAGCATTTATGCAGGAGCATTCGCTTATTAATTCACCTAAGGAGCAGGATGCCTTGAAAGCTGCAGGCAGAATATCAAGTCTTCATCTGCCGACAGAGGAACAGAGTATGCTTCTGCTCGCTCTGCTGCAGCGGGCACAGGAGGAAGGCTTCTCCTTTTAAAAGTACATAATGACTAAATAAGAGCTTTGCTTTAAGTCAGGACAGAATATGCACAAGAGCAGATTTGTTTGCTGCAGCAGGCGGCAGGTGCGGAGCTGAAAACAGCAGTGCGGGAGAGAGTTATGCCAGACGTCTTAACCCCGGAACAGCGGCATAAGAACATGTCGCACATACGCAGCACCGGCACAAAGCCGGAGCAGGCGGTGCGTTCCTATCTGTTTGCGCATGGTTTCCGTTACCGCAAAAATGTGCGCAGCCTGCCGGGCTGTCCTGACGTGGTGCTGCCCAAATACCGCACGGTGATCTTTGTCAACGGCTGCTTCTGGCATCATCATGACTGCGGCGGCTTTGTACTGCCTGCCACCAACCGTGAGTTCTGGCAGCAGAAGATTGAGCGCAACGTTGAGCGTGACAAAAAGGTCAGGGCGGAGCTTGAGGCTGCGGGCTGGCGCGTGCTTACGGTCTGGGAGTGCGAGCTTAAAAAAGCCGTGCGTGAGGAGCGTCTTGAGCGCCTCACGCAGGAAATCAGGCAGGCGGAAAACGCTTAGGTCAGGCAGGCCGGATCAAAGGCGTATTCATTGTTCAAAAAGCCCATGATCTCCTCCAGGGCCGGATTGGGCGCATCCTCAAGCTCACAGGCTGCAATGAGCATGGCCTTTTGCAGGGCGTTTAATTTATCAAGGCCCCTGTCAGTTAAAAGATGCAGCTGCTCAAACAAAATGTCAGCGCCGGCGCCAAACTGTGCCTTGAGATCCTGCTCCCACACGGCATTAATTTCATCATCTGGCATGCCCTGATATTTAAGGGCCAGGGTCTTGAGCACCACCTTGTTGAGCTCACACTCCAGCATCGGATTGACCGCGTGTCCGCTGCAGCAGCCTGCCAGATTGCGTCTGCCGTTAAAGGGCTTTAAATTGAGAAACTGTGAGCTGTTTTTGCCGTCATTGACCGGATAGTTGTCCCAGATAAAAGGGCGGCGGCCGAGCACTTTTTCTGCCGCTTTAAGATCCTCAGGGGTAATGTCAGGGGAGAGCACCTTCGGGCCGGTCCAGAATACCTCAACCTTGTCGGGCAGTCCGTCCATCAAGTCGGTAAAGTAGTGCTCCGGGCGGGGGCCAAAGAGCTTTTCCAGGATGGGGTCAAAGCTGTAATAGGTAGGGCAGATGACAAAGCGCTCCACCCCGGGCATGAGTGAAAGTGCATCGACAATAATTTGATGCTGCACCCGGCCGGCGCTTTCACTGTCCAGGGTCTGATCATCAAAGAGCAGGCAGAAGATCTCCGGGGTGAGGGCCTCATACTGCGCTTTGACCACCTCCAAAAAGCGCTCTTTATGCTCCTGGTAGCAGCCACTTAAATTGTAAGGGG
>JADINH010000176.1 GCA_017694225.1 Candidatus Avisuccinivibrio stercorigallinarum | reverse complement strand
ACGGTGGTTTCTGTAACGGTGGTTTCTGTAACGGTGGTTTCTGTAACGGTGGTTTCTATAACGGCAGTTTCTGTAACGGCGGTTTCTGTAACGGCGGTTTCTGTAACGGCGGTTATAAAAATATAGATCTGTTAAGTAATGTTTTTTTGGAATAAATAACTTTGTATAAGCAGCGTCCCTTACAATGTGGGTGTAATTGATGCAGCAAGCAGGAGCAGAAATGGACTTTATCGGACACCGGGCAGAGCTTGAGCAGCTGGCAGTGATGCGCCGCCGGGCCTTTGAGGAAGGGGCTTTGATGACCGTGGTTACCGGCATGCGTGGAGTGGGGAAGACGCAGCTTATTTTAGAGAGCTGCAAGGCCTCTGCAGAGCAGGTGTTTCGCCTGTTTATCAATCGGGCCTGTGATGCCATGCTCTGCCGTGATCTGTTTGAAAAACTGCAGTCAGAGCAGCACTTTTTGCAGCTCTCCCCTGCGCCCTCAAGCCTTGCGGCTTTGTTTGAGCAGCTGTTTGCAGCCGGGACGGAGCACAGGTTTACGCTGGTTATCGAGCGCTTTGAGGAGCTTTCCCAGGTCAAAGCCGGGCTGCTGCCTGAGCTTGCAAGGCTGTGGTCAAAGTACCGCGCCTTGGCTCATATCCACCTGATTGTTGAGGTATCAGAGCCGCAGGCCAGTAAGATCTTCGACAGCCCCAGGGGCGCTTTCTTTGAGCTGGCAGATTGTCAGATCCATTTAAAGCCGTTTGGCTGCCGGGAGCTCAAGGAACTGCTTTACACCATCAAGCCCAATTACAGCGCCGACGAACTGCTTAATCTCTTTGCCGTAAGCGGCGGTCTGCCTGGGATTGCCTGTGATCTGGCAAGCTCGGGCTGCCTCAATGCACAGGAGATCTTAAGCGCTGCTTTTGACCGGCATTCCTATGTGGCAATGCAGGGGCTGACGCGCCTTGCTTTTGCGGGCGGCCGCCGCCTGATTTACAAGACCATCCTTGAGGCCTGTGCCTGTGGTGCCGATACGGCGGCTAAGCTGGCAGAGCAGTTTGGCACCCCGGTAAACGGTTATTTAAAACGGCTGGAGCAGGATTACGGACTGCTGCGCAGCACCCGCTCCTTGTGTGCAGCAGAAGCTTCGCAGACAGTGCGCTGGGAGGTTTCAGATCTCTTCCTGGCCTTCTTTCTGCGCTTTGTCATCAGGCATGAGGCTGAGCTTACGTGGCCTGGCTGTACACCGGAGCTGATGCTGCGGTGCCTGGAGGACTTTGAGCGCTGGCGCTTTGCATGCTTTAAAAAGCTTGCAGCGCTTTGGCTCATGGAGAGCGGTGCTTACGGGCAGGCCGGGCCCTGGCAGCCGCACTCGCGGGCGGCCAAGCGCGGAGTGGAGGGCCTTGATCTGCTGGCCTTAAAGTCCGGCGGCAGTGGTGCTGCCTTTGAGCTTTGTTTAAGGCGCAGGCAGAGCCCGCTTACAGATCGGGCAGTCAAAGTGTATAAGGCGCAGCAGTGCTCTGAGCTCAAAGAGCTGCACCTGGAGCTGCACAGCCTGTGTCTTGAGGATTTGCTCGACTGACAATCGGCTCCGGCTTTAGGGCTTTTACTGCACTAAAGGACTTTCGGTTTTTTCGCGCATCAGGCGGCGCAGGGTCCACCACATGCAGGAAAAGCAGATCACACCGCTTAAGACATTGGATATGGGCTCTGCGATAAAGACGCCGTCTGAGCCCAAATCCCAGCACCAGGGCAGCAGCAGGGTCAGCGGCACCACGATAAAGGCTTTGCGGAAAAGTGAGAAGAAGATGGCCGGGCGCGGCAGGTTCAGACCGACAAAGGTGCTCTGCCCGGCGCTGTGCAGGGCCATGAAGCAGAAGCCAAAGAAGTACAGATGCACCGCGTGTATGCCCTCGTCCATCAGATCGGAAGGCAGATTGAAAAGCGCCAGCAGCGGCCGTGGAAAGATCACCACCGCAGCCCAGGAGAGCAGCATGTAGCCAAGGCCGAGCACCGACATAAACTTTACCGCCTCCATAATGCGCCCGAGCTTGCCTGCCCCCAGGTTAAAGGAGATCACCGGCTGGGCGCTGCGGGTCAGGGAAATTAAAGGCAGGGAGATCAGATCGCGTATCGAGCTTACGATGGTCATGATGCCGATCATGGCGTCACCGCCGAAGCGGCGCAGGGTGCTGTTGCAGGTAATAAGAACCAGGGCGTTGGTGCCCTGCATCACAAAGCCCGCCACCCCAAGAGACATAATGGCTTTGCACAGTTCTTTGTCAAAACGGCAGCGCTCACGGCGCAGCTTTAAGATGGCCCGGCCGCGGGTCAAAAAGTGCAGCACCTGCAGGAACATCACCAGCTGCGCAATGACTGAGGCGATGGCCGCGCCTTTGATGCCGAGGTCACAATAGAAGATCAGGATCGGATCCAGCACGATGTTGACGATGCAGGCGGTAAGCACAAAGCACATGCCCTCACGGGCAAAACCCTGGGCGTTCACGCAAAATAGCAGTCCGGTGCCGGCCATGGCAAAGAAGGTGCCGGCGGTGTAATAGAGCATATATTGCCGGGCATAGGGCAGGGAGGCCGGGCCGGCGCCGCAGAGCGTGAGCAGCGGGTCAAGCAGCAGATAGTAAAGCAGCATGACGGCAAGCGAGCTTGCCAGGATCAGTAAGAAGGCATTGCCGATGATCTGCTCGCCACGCACCAGGTCTTTTCTGCCGCGCTCGATGGATGACAGCGGCGCAGCACCGCCCGCGCACAGAGCGGTCATGGCCAGCACAAAGGAAATGAGCGGAAAGCACAGACCAAGGCCGGTCAGGCTCATCTGCGTGGATTCTTCGTAGTGGCCCAGGTAAATGCGGTCAACCACGGAGTAAAGAAGCTGCACCAGCTGCGCGGCAAAGGAGGGAACAGCAATGGATATAATGTGCGAGCTTACTTTGCCGCGGCCGAAGTCCTTGTCCTTTGCTGCTGTGGATGCCATCTGTGCCTCATCTGTAAGTATGCTGTGTGCAAAAGCGTTTGCGTGAGATGCCCATTTTAGCGCGGTTTGGGAGAGGCCTCTGCACAGCTTTTACAGTTATACAGCAGTGCAGGTCGTGGGTTTGCTGATTTTTGCACCGAAATAAATGTGATCTCTATCACAAAATTCCGATTTAAATTTAATGTAATTAAAGGCCTGCCGATAAACAAGTCAAGAAAGGCAGGATCTAACCTGCATATTGCTTTAGGAGAGAGAACTCCACGCAGAATGGAGGATAAAGAATGGATATAAGTAGACTTAACCGCACAGAGAATGCGGTGGCGCAGGCCGTCAATACCGACTTGACCCGTGAGCAGGCTGCAGCAGAAAAGACCGAACGCCAGGCTGAAAAGTCCGGCTCCAGCGTAGTGCAGGCTCAGGAAAGCGGGGTGCAGAACAAGATCTCTCAGGACGCAGAGAGCACCGCGCAGGTGGCAAGTCAGGGGGCGCAGGAGCTGCAGCAAAAGAATGCCGAGATGCAGGATGAAAAACGGCAGAACTTGGAGCAGGCCATTGATAAGGCACGCGAGTACATCGGCAGTATTGATCTGAAAAATTATGGTCTGTCTTTCTCGGTGGAACAGGATCTGGACAAGACCCTCATATCGGTGACCGACCGCAGCAGTGACAAGGTGATCCGCCAGATCCCCTCAGAGGAATTTGTGCAGATGGCCAAAAACATCCGCGAGTTTACCGCAGGGGATGAAGCTGCGCTGACCGACAACCGGGGCGAAAAGGTCAAGACCACGCAGGAGGCCAGAGGAGTACTGCTCGATCAGTTAGTCTGACCATAACTTTCCTAAAGATCTGCAAAATTTCGGTCTGACAGGGTGCTGCCAGGCCGATTTTTTGTCTGAAATCAGCCTTTTGCTGCCAAAAAGTCCGCGCCTCTTTATCTTTTAGTGCTTTTGCCGTAACTTATATGAGAAGATAAGTACACTAAAACAGATTTAAGCACCAGACAGGCGCAAACCGCGTAAACCAGCGCACAACGCCATGTCGTGGCACAGCAGGAGTTAAATAATGTACGGCCGCAACCTCAGAGCATATCAGAAGACCAATTTGGAGGCAGAACTGTCGGTGGCAGATCCGCACCGTATTGTGCAGATGATGTTTGAGGGGCTGCTCGAACGGCTGGCACAAATCAAAGGTGCGATTGAACGCAAGGACTATGCCTATAAGGCAGACCGCGTCACCAAGGCTCTGGGCATCGTCAACGGACTGCAGTCCGCGCTGGACCGCTCGCAGGATCCAGAGCTTTATGAGCGCATGTATGCGCTGTACGATTATCTCAAGGAGCTTATCAATCGGGCCTCAATGGATCTGACCATGGAGCCGCTTGATGAGGCCGCCCGGCTGATTGCCCCCATTAAGCAGGCCTGGGATAAGATCACGCCTGAGGCCAAGGCTGAAGCCTACGCCCGGCAGCATGGCTGAGCCTGATGCCTGCGTGCAGGCAGCCTGGGCCCTGATTTAACGCAAAGCCTGCAGAGGCAGGCAGTCATTTACTGGAGCAGTAAACTGCTCCTTTTTTAGTTTTAAGCCATGAGCAGAACAGCAAAAATAGTCAGTGCAGCTGCAAAAGATATAGAGGAACTGCGCTCCCTGGCCGCAGGGGACGGGCGCCTGGCGCCGCGTGCGCAGGCCGTGCTCTGCTGCCTTGAGGGGCTGACGGTTAAGGAAACAGCAGCCAGGCTGGGGCTGAGCACTGTGTCGGTGGTTAAATGGCGCGGGCGCTTTGCAGCAGCAGGGATCAGCGGCCTGTATGATGCGCGTTCTGGCAGAAAGGCCCGCTATACCGAGGCAGATGAAAGCGCTCTGCTGCAGCTGCTCTCTTCACCCCCGCCTGAGGGCATGCGCTGCTGGGACGGGCGCAGTGCTGCCAAAAAGCTGGGCATTTCCGCCAGTCAGGTGTGGAAAATTGCCAGAAAGCACGGCCTGACGCTGTTAAGACAGCGCAGCTTTGAGCTGCCGGTTTCAATTGATCAGGCGCTTGAGCCAGGATGCGGGGCAGGCCTTGAGATTGCGGGGCTGTATCTTGCCTGCTCTGACAGTGCGCTGATCCTGCGTGCCCTGCCTTCAGCGCCTGCGGATTTGATGGAGGAGCAGGCTGCAAATCAGTCTGCAGCAGTGCAGCCTGAAGCTGTGCTGCGCGGCGGAATAGTGAAAACTTATGATGCGGCCGTGGCGCGGGCCCTGCAGTCTGCTGCCAAAAGAGCTGGAGCGCTGTCTTTGCTCACAGCTTTGCAGACTGCAGCTGCGGCAGCTGCCAAAGGGCAGAGAAAGCAGCAGTTAAAGCCTGATCTGCCGGGCTTTGTACAGCGTCTGTTTAATGCGCAGATCTTAAAGACGTCCGGCCATTTTCAGGTCATTGCCGCCAATGAGCTTGATGCGGCGGTAAGCAGTGCTCTGCATAAACTGCACCCGGGGATGGTGCTTAACTGTATTCCTGATGCCTGGCCTGAGGCACTCGGGCTGCTGTTTTCCATGCTTGGTCTGCCAGGCGCTGAAGCAGGCGCAGCTATGCCTGAGGCCGCGGCGCAGCGTCAGGCTGCAGTCTTGCAGTTGAGTGCTGCTGTCAGGCAGATGCTGGAGCGGTGCCTGCATGGCAGCTGTCCCTTTGAGTGGATGCTGGCCCCACAGGCTGCAGATAGTGAAGCTGCAGCTGTAAAGCACAGGGAAGAGGGCTCATGACAAACAGCGCACGGGCCCGGGACAGACTGACTTATGCCGGAGCGTGCTGCTGTGCAGCTCTGGGGCTTGTCTTTGGCAATCTGCTGCTCGGTGACAGCTCGGCGGCCCTTGCGCAGGCCCTGAGTGCCCGCTTTGGTTCAACCTGGTTTTTTGAGGATTTGCTCGCCTCCTCGATAAGTCCCGTCGGTGCTTTGCTTGGGCTGGTGTTTGGCTTTGTGCTCTTTGATCTGCCAAGGCTCAGCCTGCATCAGGCCTACAAGGACAATTTGGGGGAGTGCGTGCAGTATCTGCAGGGCGATGTGCTGCTGCAGGAGGCTCTGTTCCGGGTGTTTGGCGCCCTCATCGGGCGCGCTCCGGTCAATCTGCTGCAGCGTGAGCTGCTTTTTAAGATCTGCATGCGCCTGGAGCTCATTCCCGTAAGTGACCGCAAATTAAGCACCGGTGCAGGCAGCGCTCTGAGTGCTGAGGAGGAGCGGGCGCTGCACTTTAAGTTAACTGCCGCAGGCGGTTGGCTAAAGGCCGGGGCGCAGGGGCCGGAGCGTGAACTTAAGGCTGCACTGCTCTATCTCAATCAGACCTGCAGCCAACGAAAGCTCTATGCGCTAAGGCCGTGGATCTGTGCGCGCCTGGCTGACCTGGCGCTCACCTCCCTGCAGCTTAACGCCCTGGTCGAGGAGGCCTATTATGAGCTGACAGCTGCCCTGGGCGCCTTTAAGGCAGACAGTGAAAGTCAGCTGCATTTAAAGCTTGAAAGCCGGGCGGAGCGGGCATTTTCGCGCCGTGAGGCGCTGCTTGCCTCCTGCCCGTGGAACTTCTCGTTCTTTGAGGAGCAGGGGCAGCCGGGGCAGCAGGCGCAGGATGATCCTGGTGCAAATTCACAGGCGCAGGGCGCAGCAGGCTATGGCGCTGATGATTACGGCGGGTATGGCGGGTACAGCTATGAGCAGAGCGGCAGCTCCGGCCCGCACTCGGGCAGTTCTGCGGCTTCGCTAAATGAAATGTCGGTCAGTGAAGCCTGTCAGATCTTAGGGGTAAGCGCACTTGCGCCTGTAAGTGAGATCAAAGCCCGTTACCGCAAATTGATGTTTAAGTACCATCCTGATCATCAGGCCGGAAAGTCCGCGCGGGCGCGTGAGCAGGCCAAGGAGCAGGCTCTGCTCGTTAAGCTTGCCTACGAGCTTTTGCTCTCGCTGCGCTCTTAAGCCGGCGCTGCACTGTTTCGCAGTACAGCGTCAGCGCCTTCTGCAGGCGGGGCATTTTTTCAGCGGCTGCCCAGGAAGCTAAGGCAGTTTCTGAGGATGGTGCGCCCGTAGGTGGTCAGAATGGACTCGGGGTGGAACTGCAGTCCGGCTGCCTTGAGCTTGTCAGAGTAAAAAGCCATGCACAGACCGTCCACCTGCGCGCACTGCGTCAGCTCCGGGGGCAGATCTTCCACCACCAGCGAGTGATAGCGAGCAGCGTGCAGCGGGCTTTGAATGCCGGCAAAAAGCGGGGCGCCGCTGTGCTCAATCAGCGAGGTCTTGCCATGAAAGATCTCCGGGGCGCGCACCACCCTGCCGCCCAAAGCTTCGGCAATTGCCTGATGGCCAAGGCAGATGCCAAGCATCGGCACGCGGCCTAAATTGTCCTTGATGATGGGAATTAAATTGCCCGCCTGTGCCGGGGTGGAGGGGCCGGGCGAGAGGATCAGGGCAGCCGGGACTTCTGCCATGGCCTGGTCAAGCTCGGCGTGAATGAAGTCCACCGGGGCGTCGTTGCGGTAAATCTTCAGGGAGCAGCCTAAAACCTGCAGTTCATCGGCCAGGTTGTAGCTGAAGGAATCAAAGTTGTCGATAAAAATGATGTTCATTATTTTGCAGCCTCACTTTTTGCCACAGCCAGCAGAACTGA
>JADINH010000175.1 GCA_017694225.1 Candidatus Avisuccinivibrio stercorigallinarum | reverse complement strand
GTTAAGGCAGATTTCCGGATGGCAGAAAAGAAAACGGCCGGCTAAGCTGCCGGCCTTTGGGAAAGAATTATTCAGAAGCAAACTAGAAATCGGCGTTCGTTTTTGCGAACTATCACTTAGAGCGCCGGGCGGCTGAAAAGTTCCACCAATCTGGCAAAAAATTTAAAAAATTTTTTCATGGCGGGAGCAGGCGGTTTTATCTGGGCTGAGGTCTGAGCCTAACCGGGCTGACAGCTGATGGCTGATGGGGTGTGAGTTTTCAAGCGCGGGCAGCACGCCGGGAGAGGGGAAAGCGCAGAGATTTTTTAGTACCCACAAAATAAGACCGGACAGGGTGCAATCCTGTCCGGCGCTTGGTATGGGATACGGTTATTCAGAAGCAAACTAAAAAATCTTTGTTCTCCATCGGAACTGATACTTAGAGTGCCTGAAGTTCCAAAAGTTCCGCATCTTTTTAAAAAATTTAAAAATTTTTTAAAAATTTTGCAAAAAGCCTTGCTACATGGGGTGAGTTAGGATACACTAACCAACAGTTAGTTAAGACTAACTGCAGCAAAAGAGGTTTTTCACGTGTGTCCTCAAAAATTTGTTGCTCCTTGCATGTGCAATTAACGGTGGTTTTTTGCTTGTTCGGGCTCCTGGTCTTCTTGGAGCCCGCTTTTTTTATATTTCAGCTCTTCTAAGCATAAACCGGCAGACCTTTGAAAACCGCAGGACAGGTTTAACCGCGGGCAGTTAAGGCTGCTGCGCTGCAGTTGTGCCTTTGCTGAGCCGGGATGCCGCTGTGCTGCTGTGTCAGTGAAGATCAGGCGCTGAAAACGAAAAGGGCAGCCCCCTGACGGGCCGCCCACATGAGGACATAGCAAAAAGGTTACAGACCGAAATTGAAGTAACGGTTTGCGTTGTTGAAGGAGATATCCTGCACCAGCTGGCCTAAGAACTCGATATCAGCCGGATACATGCCCTTCTCGACCCAGCCGCCGATGAGGTTGCACATAATGCGGCGGAAGTACTCGTGGCGGTAGTATGACAGGAAGCTTCTTGAATCAGTCAGCATGCCCACGAAGTTGCCCAGGATGGACAGGGAGGCCAGGGAGGTCATCTGATCGACCATGCCCTGATAGGTGTCATTGAACCACCAGCCGGAACCCTGCTGGATCATGCCCGGGGTGACGGTGCCCTGGAAGGAGCCGATGGCAGAGCCGATGACGGCGTTGTCACACGGATTTAAGGAGTACCAAATCATCTTGGGCAGGCTGTCGCGCTTTAAGAGCTCGTTCATCAGGCTGCTTACGCCGTGGGCGCAGGCAACATTGTCAACGCAGTCAAAGCCGGTGTCAGCGCCTAACTTGTCAAACATCTGGGTGTTCGGATCGCGGATGGCGCCGTAGTGCATCTGCATTACCCAGCCGTACTTGGCATAGCCCTTGGCGAGGTAAATTAAGATCATGGTCTTGTAGGCTTCGATTTCGGTATCGGAGAGGGTCTCGCCCTGCATAGCCTTCTGGAAGATGTGCTCTAACTTGTCGTCAGACACTACGCGGCAGTAGGCATAGTCAACACCGTGATCTGAAGCCTTGCAGCCCATCTCATTGAAGAATGCCATGCGGTCATCCAAAGCGGCAAAGAAGTCAGCGCAGGAGGAGATGTGGCGGCCGGTTAACTTGGCGATGTGGCTTACATACTCAGTAAAGCCCGGCTTTTCGATCTTCATGGCCTTGTCAGGACGCCAGGCCGGCAGCACCTTGCAGGGGCAGTTGGTATCAGCGGCAAGCTTCTTGTGCCACTCCAGGCTGTCACCCGGATCATCAGTGGTGCAGACTAACTTGACATTTGAGCGCTTGATGATGGACTGTACGCGGAACTCGTCGGTGGCAAGCTTGGCGTTGCACTGATCCCAAATCTCGCGGCAGGTCTTCTCAGACAGCGGCTTGGTGATGCCAAAATAGCGCTGCAGCTCCAGGTGGGCCCAGTGATAAAGCGGGTTGCCGATGGCGCGGGGCAGGGTCTTGGCAAACTGCTCGAACTTCTCATAATCAGAGCTTTCATTGCCGGTAATGAGCTTCTCAGGGATGCCGTTTGATCTGATCATGCGCCACTTGTAGTGATCGCCTGACAGCCAGGCATCGGTGATGTTGCGGAACTGATAGTTGTTGGCGATCTGCTCGGGATTGATGTGGCAGTGATAGTCGATGACCGGCATCTTGGCTGCATAATCGTGGAACAGAGTCTTGGCGGTATCAGTCTCCAGCAGGAAATCTTGGTCCATAAAAGGCTTCATGTTAAAAACTCCTAAGTAAAACAAATGTTTAAGTAAGCGCCCTCCAGGGGGCATTTAATTAAAAACTTGAATTACGTTCTCTTTATTTTCCAGTCTCTGCCTGTCCGGGAACCTGCCCCGCAAAGGGGCAGGTTTTTAAAACAGGTCTTTAAAAGGTCATATACCTTAAAGAGCCTACTTTGGCAGTGTTGCTTCGTAACCGCAGAGCTCCGGGATGAAGCTGGATACGGTCGGGAAGTAGGTGCAGAGCATCAGCACTGCAATGATCACGAGGTAGAACGGGATCAAAGGCTTGATCACGCGCTCGATGGTGGTCTGTGCTACCTTCACACCGACGAACAGAATGTTGCCCACCGGAGGAGTAATGGTGCCGATGCAGAGGTTGAAGGTGATCACGATACCGAACTCAACCGGGCTCAAACCGCACTGCATGCCGATAGGCAGGAAGATCGGGGTGAAGATCAAGATAGCCGGAGTGGTATCAAGGAAGGTACCCACGAACAGCAGCACGATGTTGATGATGAGCAGAATGATTACCGGGTTGGAGCTGACACCGTTTAAGGCGTCGCCTACCAGAGCCGGGATGTTCACGAAGGAAATCACCCAGGACATGATGGAGGACACGCCAATGAGCAGCACGATGATGCCGGTCATCTTGGCAGATTCTTCGTAAATCTTAACCAATGCTTTCCAGGTAATGCTGCGGTAAATGACTGACAAGATCAGGGAGTAAACCACGGCCACCACTGCACCCTCGGTTGCGGTGAAGGCGCCGGCCACGATACCGCCGATCACGATGATGATAAGCAGTAAGGAAGGAACAGCGTCCAGGGTCACCTTAAGTGCCAGTGCTGCAGTGATCTTCTGGCTGTCGCCCTTATAGCCGAGCTTCTTGGCCCAGAAGAAGGCTACAATCATGCAGGCCAGGCCCCAGAGAATGCCCGGGATGTAACCTGCCAGGAACAGGGCAGCAACTGAAGTGCCGCCTGACACCAGGGAGTAGGTAATCAGCACGTTTGACGGCGGAATGAGCAGGCCGGTAGGAGCAGTGGCGATGTTCACGGTTGCCATGTAATTGCGGCTGTAACCGTCCTTAACGGCAATCGGGCCGATGATGGTGCCCATGGCGGAAGCTGCTGCCACGCCGGAACCTGAAATTGCACCGAACATCATGTTGGCCATGGCGTTGGTGTGGGCGTAGGAGCCCGGCACCTTGCCGACCAGCAGGCGGGCAAAGTTCATGAGCCTGATGGCGATGCCGCCCTGGTTCATGATATTGCCGGCGAGGATGAAGAACGGAATGGCAATCAGGGTAAATACTGAAATACCTGAGAAGGTACGCTGTGCACCGGTCTGCAGCATCATGTTGAAATCAAGTGCATTGGCACCGGCCACAACTGAGGAAATAGCAATAGCGATACAAATAGGCACACCCAGGATGAGCAGTGCGATCATCACTAAAGCCATGATTAAAGCGACTGTAACTGTCATGTTTTTCTCCTAATCAGGGAGGCACGGGCCTCCCCGCGGTGGTTATTCTTCTTCGGTGTTTACGCCGTACTGATCGATATTGGGATCAGAGAGCATCTGCACCATCTTAACTAAGTTAAGCACACCGTAAACGGTGATGAGAACGCCGGAAATCGGCAGCACTGCATACATCAGGCCCATGTTGACGCCTAAGGATGCGGTGAGCTGATTCATGTTCTCAGCAGCCATTACGTAGCCACCGTAGATCAGGAGCAGGACAGCGGTTGCAATCACCAGCACTTCAGAGATCATGTCCAGGAAAACACGCTTTTTGCCCTTGAACTGATTGTAGACGAAAGCCATGCAGAGATGGCCGCGCTCGCCGAACACAATAGCTGCGGACAAAATGGACAGCCAGGTGAAGCTGTAAGTGATCAACTCCTCGGAAATGGTTGACGGGGAATTGAAGAAGTAGCGCGTGCAGATCTGATAGGTGCCGACCACTGTCATCAACATAAATAAGAAGACGCAGAAGGTCAGGAGAACCTTATCAAGCATTTTGCGCAGTGCATCCATACTGTTTCTCCTATTGAAAAACTAAAATTAATTACTGAGCCTGATTGGCCTTGTTTGCTTCCTCATATAAAGGACGCAGTGCCGGGGTGGCATTTAACAGCTCCTCGTGCAGCGGCAGCACCTTATTGCGGAACTCGTTGACGTCGACGGTGATGAACTCAACGCCCATGCCTTCAGCAGTCTTCTTTGCATCCTGTACAGCCTTGTCCCAGGCCTCGAACTCAGCCTTTTCAGCCTCAGCTGCAGCCTGATCGAACACTGCCTTGTCGTCAGCAGACAGACCGTCGTAGAACTTCTTGGACACTACTAAGAGGTCAGGCACCATCTGATGCATATCGTAGGTGTAGTACTTGCAGACTTCGCCGTGCTTCTGATCGGTTAAGGCCAGCTCGTTGTTCTCAGCGCCGTCGATCACGGACTGCTGCAGAGCAGAGTAAACTTCACCGAAGCTCATCGGGGTGGCGGCACCGCCGAAGGCGTTCATCATGGCGACGTTGGTAGGACCTGCCTGTACACGGAACTTCTTGCCGGAGAGGTCAGCCACAGTGCGGATCGGGGTCTTTGCATAGAAGTTGCGTGAACCTGCGGTGAATGCAGCGACCGGATAGAAGCCGTTCTTGTCAGAGTTGACGCCTAACTGCTCCATGATCTTGCCGTCTAAAATGAACTTCTCGAATGCGGCCTCAGAGGTGAAGAGGTACGGCATGGAGAATAAGGAGTAGATCGGGTCAAAAGCTTCGATATTGGCAGTGGAAACCACGAGGTACTGCACAGAGCCCTGCTTGATGAGCTCAAGCACCTTCTCATTGGCGCCTAAGGTGGCGTTCGGGAAGATCTGAACTTCATACTTCTCAGGGAGCTTGCTCTCAACATAGTTCTTGAAAGCAACCAGACCTATGTGATCAGGGTGGGTCTCAATCTGGGAGTGAGACATACGCACCAGGGTCTTGGAGTCTTCACCGCAGCCGGTTAAGGCGAAGGTGGAAGCAACAGCTAAAGCAACTGCAGTGCCTAAGATTTTCTTAAAATGCATTATGAATGTCCTCTTTTATTTATTAAGTTTGACCAATATGAGCTTTTGAGCTTGTATACCAGTCGAGCACGAACTATAAACAAAAATTTTTGTAAAAAGTGTTAACAGCGCCAAATTTTTGAAAATTTGTCTGACGAAAATTACAAATTTTTCGCTTGACTTTTGATTTTAATCTCAAAATCGCCAGTTTTGCATAGTTCGCACCATCCTCCACAGCGCCGGCTGCAAGGCAGCAGACACTGTACCCGAACCTAAGTTAACACAGAAACGGCAGGGCGGACGTTTTAAGATCTGAGGCAGATCACAAAGCTGGACAAAAGTTCGGAGATAAATCCTGAAAATATGACATAGCGCAAAAACTTAGACTCTACAAGGCTTTGCGCACTGTTGGCGCATTTGCTCCCATTTGCAGCTTTTGCAGATGTGGACACGGTCTACTAGTATACCAATTTGGCTGAAGACTGAACACATGTGCCGGATGTGACTTTTTGTGCAGACAACAGACCTGCAGCAGCGCAGAGTAAGGCGCTCTATTACAAGAACCTGTTTATCAGCAGTGAGATCAGATGATCAGATGTGTTAACCAAACCGCCGCCGGAAAGGGGGCGGCGGCAGAAAGCTTCAGGCGGCAGGCTCAGCGCCCCGAGCCAAGCAGAGCCTTGTAGATCTCAAAGTCCTGCGCTTCAAACACGTTAAAGAGCACGCTGATCTCAGGGTGCACCTGCCTGAAGGCGCGTACCTCGTGCAGGGCGATGGCGGCGGCCTTGTCCTTGGGGAAATGGAACACACCGGTGGATATGCAGCAGAAGGCGATGGTCTTGAGCTTGTGATCAAGCATCAGCTGCAGGCAGGAGCGGTAGCACTGCGCCAGGGCCGTGCAGTGCTGCGGGGTGAGCAGGCCGCCCACACAGGGGCCCACTGTATGCAGCACAAAGGACGAGGGCAGGTTATAGGCCCGGGTAATATAGGCCTCGCCTACGGCAGCTGAGCGCCTAATGGACTGTTTTATCGCATTGCATTCAAGGCGCAGCTGCACGCCGGCATAGGTGTGAATCTCATTGTCAATGCAGTGGTGTCCCGGCACAAAACAGCCGAGCAGTTCACCGTTGGCGGCGTTGACAATGGCGTCAACCTTAAGGCGGGTGATATCGCCAAGCCACAGGTAAATGCCATCTTCATACGGGGTGAGGGCGGAGAGCTCGACCACGCCTTTTTGTGTGCGCACCTGCTGCAGCAGTTCATCCTGCAGCGCGATAAAGCCGCGGCCCACCGGGCGCGGCGGGCGGACGTTAACCAGGGCGCGAAAGAGCTGCCACTGCCCCTCCACCGTATCCGGCCTGCTGCCTGCGGCGGTCTTGAGCTTGGGATCTTCTGCAATCAGGTACGCATTTAACTTTTGCAAAAGCTCTAGTTTTTCCATCTTTGCCTCCTAAAACACAGCTTAATTCAGGCTCTCGCGCGTGAGGGTAAACAGTTCAGCCAGCTCCTCATTGGACATTTTGCCCAGCCATCTGCTGCCGCTGACCACGGTGAGGGCAGAGAGCTCCTTCTTGCTCTGAATGACGGCTGCAAACTGCTGATTTAGCAGCAGCGCAGCACGGCTGATATCGCAATGGCGGATGGTTTTCGGCATCTGTTTCTCCCGGGGCAGTCTGCTCTATTTCCTCAGCTCAAATCCTCACGGGTGAGGGCAAAGAGATCGGCAAGCTCGTCGTTTGACAGCTCGCCCAGCCACTTGCTGCCGCTGACCACGGTGAGATCGGACAGCTCCTTCTTGCTCTGAATGATGGCGTTGATCTTCTCCTCAAAGGTATTGGCCGTGATAAAGCGGTAGACCTGCACATTGTTGTGCTGGCCGATGCGGTAGGCGCGGTCGGTAGCCTGCTCCTCCACCGCCGGGTTCCACCACAGATCAAAGTGGATCACCGCATCCGCCTTGGTGAGGTTGATGCCGGTGCCGCCGGCCTTAAGGGAGAGCATTAAAAAGGGCATATCACCGGACTGGAACTTGTCCACAATATCCTGGCGCTGCTTGGGGCTGAGGCTTCCGCGGATGAAGGGCACGTCAACTTTAAGCTCCTTCTTCATCCAGGCCTGCAGCAGCTCGCCCATCACGGTGTACTGCGTGAAAATCAGGGTGCGGTGGCCGTTTTCCATCAGGCGGCCGCAGAGCGAGAACAGATGGCGCACCTTGCCGGAGTCCTCGGCGGTGTACTGGTGGTCGATGTTGCGGCCGCTGACATACTGCACCGGGCTGTTGCAGATCTGCTTTAAGCTGTTGATAAGCTGCAGCACCAGCGCTGAGCGCTCGATGGTGAACACCGTGCTGGTGTCGCGGATCTTCTGCATGATCTCGTCAAGCACTGCCTGATAGAGCGTGACCTGCGCCGGGGTCAGGCTGCAGAACTCATCGGTCACAATCTTGTCGGGCAGATCGGAGATGATGTTCTTGTCGGTCTTGACGCGGCGCAGAATAAAAGGCCCGGTCATGCGCTTGAAGCGGTCGAGGGCCAGCGGATCGCGGTACTTTTCAATCGGTACGGCAATCTCGGCATTAAAGCGGGTGCGCGCGCCCAAAAGGCCCGGATTGACAAAGTCCATAATTGACCAGTACTCAGACAGGCGGTTTTCCACCGGAGTGCCGGTTAAGGCGGCATAGCGCCTGCCCTTTAAGGCCTTGAGGGCTTTGACGGACTGCGAGGCGTAGTTCTTGATCTTCTGCGCTTCATCAACCGCAATGATGCTGTAGGTGAGGCCGTTTAACTTCTTGTAGCTGGTGCGCACGGTGCCGTAGGTGCTCAAAATCACATCATGGCAGGTCAGGTTCTCGTGGCTGCGTTTGTCACCGTGATAGATGTAAACCTGCAGCTGCGGGGCAAAGCGCTTGAGCTCATTTTTCCAGTTGATAAGCACCGAGGAGGGCACCACAATCAGCGCCGGATGCTCATTGAGTTCATCCTCTTCCTTGAGCTTTTGCAGCACGGCAATGAGCTGTACGGTTTTGCCAAGGCCCATGTCATCGGCCAGGCTGGAGCCGATGCCTGAGCGGGCGTTGCGCAGAAGCCAGCTGTAGCCCAGCACCTGATAGGGGCGCAATGTCAGATCAGAGGCCAGATTGCGGGGCAGGGAGTTATCCCCGGCGGCAAAAATGGAGGCGCGGGCGTCCTCAAGCTTTTTGCCCACCACCACATCCGAGCCGTCATAGGAGCCGGTTAAGGTGGCCAGGAGCAGCAGGTGGCGGTTCATGCGGTCAAGGCGCTCAATCTTTTCGCGGTAGTTTTTAAGCTTCTTTTCATCCGCGCGCACGAACTTGTCATGCAGCTTGACGATTTTGCCGGAGTTTTTGCGCAGCTTTTCAAAATCATCCTCAGAGAGGGTGTCGGAGCCGACGGCAAGCTTCCAGTTAAACTGCAGCATGCTCTCCAGATCAATGTAATTGTCCGGCAGCTGCAGATTGACTATATCCGGCAGATCGATGTAGAGCACATCGGTAAGCTCCATGGTCTGAATGTTGGAGCTGGCCACAGTGTAGAGCGGAATGGTAACGAACCTTGCTCTGGGCTCGATGCCGGCCCGGACGCTGCCGCAGTACTGATTCATGCTCTCGATAATGGACTCAAACTGGTCGAGCTCACAGCTGAAGTCAAAGCCGTGAGACTGCACTTCAAGTTCGTCGGGCAAAAATTCAGCAAAGCTCAGGAAGTGGTAGAGCTCACAGCCGCGCAGCAGCGCAAAGAGCAGGCTGTCGCTGCGGTTTTCATCAAAAAGCTCCTTTAAGGTCATGACGCGGCGGCGGCCGTCTTTATAGAACAGGATGTAGCAGGGCAGCAGACTGACCTCGTTCTCCCCGCGCTCCATGGCAGGCAGGTGCAGGGTAAGGCCCTGCAGCTGCTCTGTCATCACCTCAGGCTGATAGAGCTGTTTTACAAAGTCAAGATCCGAGCCTGCCGGAATGGTTTCGGGCTTGATGCCCC
>JADINH010000174.1 GCA_017694225.1 Candidatus Avisuccinivibrio stercorigallinarum | reverse complement strand
CTGCCTGGTGGACGCCATCTGGGAAGACCGCCCTGAGCCGGTACTGTCACAGGTTGAGATTTACCCGGACGAATACAACGGCTGCCCGAGCATGCAAAAGCGCCAGAATTTGGCCAAAGCCCTGCGCGATGAGGGCTTTGACGCCACTGTGATTTCAAGCCCGGAGACCATCTGCTGGCTGCTTAACATCCGCGGCCGCGACCGCCACTGCCTGCCGGTCATCAACTGCCGCCTGGTGGCCTATGCCAATGAGGCCCTGGAGTGGTACGTCAATTCCAAGCATTTAAATGATGATCTGCAGGGTGAGCTGGAACAGCATTTCGGCCACATCGACATCTTCCCCGAGGAGCGCTTTGAGGACATGTTAGAGCGCCTGTGCTCTGCCCGTTCGAGGGTCTATATAGATCCGGCCGCCACCAATGCCGCCATCTTAAAAAAGCTCTACGAAGGCGGTGCTGATGTCGTGGAGGGCCTCGGGCTGTGCGAAGTGCCCAAGGCCTGCAAGAATGATCTGGAACTTGCCGGCGAGCACAAAGCCCACATCAAGGACGGCACGGCCATGTGCCGCTTTCTGACCTGGCTTGATGAATACACCAATCTGGACAAGAACACCGACGCCGAGTCCTTTGCCCGTGATTTGGAGGATGTGACTGAGGACACCCTGGCGCAGAAAGCCGAACAGCTGCGCAAAGTCGAAGGCGATTACATCGAAGCCTCCTTTGACACCATCTCAGCCTTAGGCCCCAATGCCGCGATGTGCCATTACAATCACAAAAATTTCGGCACCCCAAGACAGCTTGGGCTTGACGGGATGTATTTGATTGACAGCGGCGCGCATTACCTTGAGGGGACGACGGATATTACCCGCACCATCAAGGTGGGCAACAATGTCACCCCCGAGATGATGAAGATGTTCACCGTGGTCTTAAAGTGCCATATTGCCCTGGCCACCGCGGTCTTCCCGCGCGGCACCTCAGGCCTGCAGCTTGATGCCTTAGCCCGCCGTCCGCTTTGGGATCTGGGCCTTGATTATGAGCACGGCACCGGACACGGCGTAGGCCACCTTTTGTCAGTGCACGAGGGCCCGCAGAATATCTCCAGCAGAAGCTCCACGGTGCCCCTGCGCCCGGGCATGATCGTCTCAATTGAGCCGGGCTTTTACAAAGACGGGGAGTACGGCATCCGCCTTGAGAACCTCGTGGTGGTCACCCCCTGCTCGGCCCCTAATATGTCGCACATGCTGTGCTTTGAGCCTTTGACCTTAGTGCCCTTTGATCTGCGCCTTATCGAGCGCGAGCTTTTGACCGCCCGCGAGCGCGAGTGGCTTAATAATTATCATCAGCATGTGTACAATCTCATTACATCCACAGCCACCACGCTCTCTGATTTGGAGCTCAACTGGCTGGCCGCCGCCACTGCAGCCATTTAGGAGTGCCTATGTTCTTTTTTAAGAAAAGCCTGCCCACTTCGCTTTACTGCCAAACCAAGTTAAAGCAGCTGCCCTGCATTCCGGTCAAGGCCAACAATTACACCATTCTGGAGCGCCCGGAGCACTTTCATCAGCGCATGCTGGAGCTGATTAAAGCCGCCCGCCGGCGCATCACCATGACCCTGCTCTATTTACAGGATGACGAGGCCGGACGGGAGATCTTAGATGCGCTCTATGCCGCGCAAAAGGAGCATCCGCAGCTGCACATCCGCATCTATGTGGATTTTCACCGCGCCCAGAGAGGGCTAATCGGCCAGGACAAGAGCGCGGGCAATGCTGCGCTTTACTACAAGAAAGCCGAGGGCTGCTCCCATCCGCCTGCAGTCTACGGCGTGCCGGTCAAAAAGCGCGAGCTCTTTGGCGTAATGCATTTAAAGGGCTGTGTCTTTGATGACACCGTGCTCTATTCAGGCGCCTCGGTAAATGACGTCTATTTGGACTATAACGGCCGCTACCGCCTTGACCGCTACCATGAAATCGTGAGCCGTGAGCTTGCCGACTGCATGGATGACTTTGCCACCAAGGCCTTTCACATCAACTTTGCGGTGCAGGATTTCTCGCAGGGACAGGTGCGTCCGACCCGCGAAATCAAGGATGAAATCAAGCAGCTGCGCCGCCATTTGACTGAGGTGCATTACAACTACAAAGCAGGGCGCATTCATGACGATGAAGTGGGCATCACGCCCCTGGTGGGCCTTGGCAAGCGGGCCAATCAGTTAAACCGCACCATCTTGTGGTGCATCACCGCGGCCAAGCACGAGATCTTCCTGTGCACCCCGTATTTCAATCCGCCCAAATCGCTGCTCGTCGCCCTTGAAGACGCGCTGCAGCGCGGGGTTAAGGTCACCATCGTGGCCGGGGATAAAAAGGCCAATGACTTTTATATCTCTGATCCGCAGAAGTTCTCAGCCATCGGGGCCATCCCCTATATCTATGAACAGAATTTGCGCGAGTTCATGCAAAAATATCAGGACAAGGTCGCATCAGGCGATCTTAAGGTGATGCTCTGGACCGACGGGGACAACACCTATCACTTAAAGGGCATGTTCATCGACCGCAGTTATGCGCTCATTACCGGCAATAACTTAAACCCCCGGGCCTGGGCGCTGGATTTGGAAAACGGCCTGTTGGTGCACGATCCGCACCGCCTGATGCGCGAGAAGTTCGTGCATGAGCAGCAGTTCATTCTGCGCCACACCAAACGCATTCAGGACTTTACAGCAATTGACAGCCTGGAGAGCTATCCCGAGCAGGTGCGCCGCATCCTGGAGAAGGTGCGCCGCTTTAAAGCCTCGCTCATTATCAAACAATTGTTGTAGCAGGCTGCAGCGGCACCTGAGCAGTCCCCGCCCTGCCAAGCGCCCGCGCTTTGTGCCATAATTACGGGAGGGATTGAAATAATTTACAGCGCCCTGCGGCCTTAACTGAAGCAAAAAGCCGGCAGGGGCAGCAGCGGCGGCGCGCGCAGGTCCGCGCCGCATCAATAAACAGCAGCAGGCAGATAAAGCAAGATGAAGTGGCAGACCCGTTTATATCTTTGTGCATTTTGCGTCTATTTCACCAGCGCCTCCTATACCATGGTGGTGCCCTTCCTGCCTATCTATCTTTTGCACCTGGGCGCCACGGAAAACAATGTGGAGCTGTGGTCGGCTGCCGTGTTTGCGGTGTGCTTTTTCATTGCCGGCACCATGGCGCCGGTGTGGGGGCGTCTTGCTGACAAGAGCGGGCAAAAGGTGATGGCCGCGCGCTCGGCCTTTTTGCTCTGTTTGACTTATACCTCCGGGGGCATTGTGCAGACCCCGGTGCAGCTTCTGCTGATGCGCGTGCTGCAGGGCTTTGCCAACGGCTATCTGCCTGCGGTGCTCTCGATGATCTCCTCCACCTGCCCGCGTGAGCGCCTGGGGTACTCGCTGGGCATCATGCAGTCAGCGCAGCTTATCGGCACGGTATCAGGCCCGCTGATTGGCGGCGTGCTGGCCCACGTGCTCGGCATCCGCGCCTCCTTCTTTGTGGCCGGCAGTGCGCTTTTAATGATCTTTCTCATTACGCTCTTCATGCCCAATGAAAAGAGCAAGGATGAGCGTGCTGCCGCCAAAACCGGCCCGCGCACGTCTATCTTTGATGACTTCAAGACCGCCTGGCATGAGCCCAAACTGATGGAACTTCTGGTCATGTTCCTTGGGTTTAACATCGTGATGGTGGCCATTCAGCCGGTGTTGTCCCTGTATGTGGCCGAACTTGCCGGCGGCTTTGAGAACAACGTGGAAATCCTCTCGGGCCTGGCCTGCTCGCTCCCGCCCTTTGTGGGCGCCTTAACCGCGCCCTTCTGGGGCAGCATGGGCCAGAAAAAAGGCTTTTTCATCACCATGGCCGTCGCTTTTTTGGGAGCCGGAGCCTTTATCTTCATGCAGGGCTTTGTGCCCAATATCACTTTGCTGATGGTGACCTCAGTGGGCCTCGGGCTCTTTATCGTGGGCATTATGCCAAGCCTCAATGCCCTTTTGGCGCTTAACACCGCCCCGGAGTTTCGCGGCCGCGGCTTTGGCCTGATGACCATGGCCGGGCAGTACGGCGCGATGTTCGGCCCGCTGCTCTCCGGTGCGATCGCGCATTTTCTCAACCTCAGCACCCAGTTTATTGTCTCAGGCAGCTTTTTAATGCTCTTTGCGCTGTACGCCTGGCACCGCCATCAGCAGGTCAAAGCCGAAGGGCGGATCAATAACAATTAAGGAGAACGCAGCGCATGGATCGCATCGACGAGCAGTATCAGCACATTGCGGTAAAAAACCTCAAAGGCATCGGCCCGCGCTTTGCCAACAAGCTCAACAATTTAGGGCTTTTTAATGTCTTTGATCTGATGCTTAACCTGCCCTTTCGCTATCTTGACAAGACCCGCTGCGTCAAAGTCCGGGAGTTAAAGCCCGACGGCTTTCCCAAGCTGATTGAAGTCAAGGTGATCTCAGCCTCCTACACCGGGCGCAGCGCCAAAATCTTTGAGGTGAACGCGGTGGATGACAGCGGGGGCATTGCGCTTAAGTACTTTAACATCTATCCCACCTTTGCCCAGAACTTCACCCGCGGCTGCCGCCTGCAGGCCTTTGGCCCGGTCAAATACGACAATTACACCGGGGTGCTCACCATGTATCAGCCGGAGGTGATCTTTCTGCGCTCCGGTGAGGCCGCCCGGGTGGAAAAGACCCTCACCCCGATTTACCATCTGACTGACAAGCTGCCGCAGCGCACCATGCAGAAAATCGAAAATGAGGCCCTGCAGCTGTTAAAGTCCCAGCCCTTGACTGAACTTCTGCCCGCAGAGTACTGCCCGCAGCAGCTTTCCATCTCCGAGGCCATCGCAGCCTGCCATCACCCCAAGCCCTTAGGCCCGGGTCTGCTGCCGGAGCCTGAAGCTCTGCCGCAGTTTACGCGCCTGGCCTTTGAGGAGCTGACGGCCTATCTCACCTCGCTTATTCTGCTCAAGGCCCGCCAGGCGGTCAAAGCCGCCCCCAGGATCAGCTATAGCGAGGAGCTGCAGCAAAAATTTCTCGCCGCCCTGCCCTTTGCCCCGACCGGGGCGCAGCAGCGCGTGATGGCGGAGATCTTTGCAGACCTCGCAAAAGAAGTGCCGATGCTGCGCCTGGTCAACGGCGATGTGGGCTCGGGCAAGACCCTGATCGCCATCGCCGCTGCGCTGCACACGGCAGCAAGCGGCCTGCAGAGCGCCCTGCTCGCCCCCACCGAGATCCTGGCCAAGCAGCATTATCAAAAGTGTGCAGCCCTGTTAGAGCCCTTGGGGGTGCACTGCGCCTTTATCTCCAGCAAAATGCCCAAAGCAAGGCGCAATGAGGTTTATGCACAGGTAAAATCGGGCGAGGTGCAGCTTGTCATCGGCACCCATGCAGTCTTTCAGGAGAAGCTGGAGTATCACTCCCTGGCTCTCATTATCATCGACGAGCAGCACCGATTTGGCGTGGAGCAGCGCTCTGAGCTGCTCAAAAAGGGCGTCTCAGGCCTCACCCCGCATCAGCTGACCTTAACGGCCACCCCCATTCCGCGCACCTTGCAGCTGGCACTCTACTCAGAGCTTGCGGTATCCAAGCTCGATGAGATCCCCAAGGGCCGCTCCCCCATCATCACCGCTGCGGTAAGCTCAGAGCTCAAGCACAAGGCCGTCGAGCGCCTGCGCTGCAATTTAGCCCAGGGCGTGCAGGCCTACTGGGTCTGCCCCTTAATTGAGGACACCGAGGAGCTCTCAGTCAATTCCGTCAAGGAAACCTACGCTGAGCTTACCCGCCTGCTGCCTGAATACTCCATCGGCCTTTTGCACGGGCAGATGAACACCGAGGAGAAAAATGAGGTGATGGAGGCCTTTGCCTCCGGGCGCATACAGCTGCTCATTGCCACCACCATCATCGAAGTCGGGGTGGACGTGCCCAATGCCACCATCATGATCATCGACAGCGCACAGCGCCTGGGTCTTGCGCAGCTCCATCAGCTGCGCGGCCGCGTCGGCCGCGGCCAGAAACAGTCCTACTGCCTGCTGATTTACGATGATGACAGCGCCACGGAAATTGCAAGACAGCGCCTTGAGATCATGAAAAAGACCACGGACGGCTTTGAGATTGCCGCCGAAGATCTGCGCCTGCGCGGCCCGGGTGATGCCGCCGGCACCCGCCAGGCCGGCTTTGACATCTTCCGCATCGCCGATGTGGTGCGTGATCTGCCGCTTTTGGAGCAGGCCAAAAACGCCGCCGCTGCTTTGTGCAAAGCCTCACCGCAGAACGCGGTGAACTTAGTCTGCCGCTGGTTCCCCGGCGTGCTCGACAAGGACAGCGAGGGGGCTTAAATGGCATTCCGGCCGCCGCGCAGAAAAACGCCCTCCAAAGCCTGGCTGTGGCTGCGGCGCATCACGCTCAGCACCGTGGCGCTCCTTATTATTGCCCTTGCCGCCCTGCTGCTTCTGGTCAACGGTGAGCGCATCCGGGAGCCGCTGGAGCAGTACCTCACCAAACTCACCGGCCTTGAGACCACGATTGCAAAGGCCGAGTTCTCCCCGCTCTATCCGCAGGTAATTAAGCTCACAAAGGTCAGCGCCGGCTCCATTAAGGCCGGGGAGATTTACCTTGAATACGACTTAAGCTCACTGCTGTCTGACCAGCCTCTGCACCTTTACGATCTGTACTTAAAAGATCTTCAGGTTCCCGATGAAAATGAGCGCCGCCAGCTTTTTACTGCGCTTGCCCCCAAACCCCTGGTCATCGACGCCCTGCGCCTTAACTCCATTCCCATCGCCGCAGAGCGCATCAAAGCCAAAAGCGCCAATCTGCGCCTTAACGACGCGCGCATCGACCGCTCGCTTAACATCAGCTTCTCAAGCGGCCAGGCCCAGTTAAGCGGGCTCACCCTTGACCGCCTGCCGGTAAAAAGCCTGCGCCTTGAGTTCACCGCCCCGCAGGGCCGGGAAGCAAAAAGCCGCACCCTGAATATCAGCGCCCTGCAGGCTGAAGTATTGGGCGGCATGCTGAGCGCCCAGGACGGTTATTTCTCGGCTGCGGACAACAAGCTTGCCTTCAGGCATTTAAATGCCTCACGGCTGATCTTAAAGGACGGGCTTGAGTTTACCGCCCCTTACACCCTGGAGGCGGAGGAGGGCAGTTTCAGCGATCTGTTCTATGCCCCGGCCCTGCCGCAGCCTGATGCTGCTGCAGAGCCAGAGGCTTTGATCTTCTCTGATCTCTCCGGCAGCTTTTCAAGCTTAAGGCTCACGGAGGGCAGGCTGGAGCTTAAGCTCACCTCCGGCAGTGCCGCTGAAATTGCCCTGCCTCAGTACAAGCTCAATTTAACTGAGGCCAAATTCTCCGGCACGCTCACTCAGGGGTCCGCACCCTCTTCTTACTCAGTCTTAAACCTCAACGCCAGACTGCAGGGCCGGCTCTGGCAGGGCAGTCTGGATACCGCTTTTACCTTAACCCTGCCGAATGCAGCGCCTGCAGCGCCCGGCACGCCCTCAGACACGCTTACCGTGCACGAGCTTGACTTAAAACACAATGTGCTGGAGTTTGATGCCAGGCAGTATGAGGCCTTAAAGACCCTGCTTTACCGCCTGCCCCTGCACCTGGAGAGCGCCCGCGCCCAGGAGCTCAAAGTGCTGTCCTTTATTCCCACCCTGCCGCTCTCCATTGAAAGCCTGAGCCTGCAGGGCTCGGCCTTAAAGTTTGCAGATGGCAGGTTAAGCGGTGACAGCGCCGGCCTTATCAATGTGGAGTTTTCCAATCTGCTCTACTCTGATCTGCTGCTGCGTGACGGCATGGCTTTGACTACGCTTACCGATGAGATGCTGACCTTTGCCCTGCCGCAGCTGACCTTTGCCTCCTCAAGCCTCAGCGCCTCAGCCGCCCTGTCCTTTAATCAGGCGCCAAGCTACCTTTTGGTAAGTGCCCCGGACTTCAGGCTTGATGACTTAAACAGCTCCTTAAGCCCGCATCTGTTCTCCGGCGTGGTGAACTTCAACCTCGAT
The DNA here is from genome assembly GCA_017694225.1 of Candidatus Avisuccinivibrio stercorigallinarum. Taxonomy (GTDB): domain Bacteria; phylum Pseudomonadota; class Gammaproteobacteria; order Enterobacterales; family Succinivibrionaceae; genus Avisuccinivibrio; species Avisuccinivibrio stercorigallinarum. The sequence goes on along the minus strand of JADINH010000174.1, from coordinate 73,328 downwards.
TTAAAGGCCCCCGGCCCCTTTGACCTGGACACTTTTGCCTCCGAGCTCTCAGGCTCTGTAAGCTTAAAGGGCGACAGTCTGCTCATCTCCCGCTTTGGGCTTGATTTAATCAACGGCGGGGACAGCCTGCAGCCCCTGACCCTCACAAAAGACGAGATTCTGACCGCCCTTTCAGATGCCGACATTGGGCTGTACCAGCTTAATTTAAAGGGCAGCGCCGCCAAAGGCCGCGCCGCCCTGCGCGGCTCCTTTGACACCCCGGCCTCGCATGTCTTTGTCAACTTTGCCCTCGATCTGGACAGTAAGGCGCTCTCGGGGCAGAGCAATTTCTCCTCACTCTCAGGCGATGCCAAAACTAGGCTTACCCTGCAGGGAACCCTGACAAAGCCCGGCTTTTTAATTGAAGCCCTGGAGCGCGGCATGCACCGCCCCGGCCTGTTCATCCCCTCCAAAATGGGCAAGCAGCCCACTGATCCTGCGCCAGCCGATCCTGCCCCTGCAGCTCCAGCACCAGCCGTGCCTGCAGCTCCAGCTTCCTCTGACGTTCCGGCAGTTCCCTCTGTTCCGGCTGCTGCTTAAACGATCCATCTTTTTTGAGATGGATCCTAACTTTGTAAGCCCTCTCAAATGATGGATAATAAAAACAGAAACACAACAGGACGGAGGTTCGTATGTTTATACACGACACAAAACGCCCTGCCGGAACAATCTTTTCAGCCCGCGCCTTGTTCGCGCTGGCAGGCTTCGCTGTCGCAGCCTGGGCGCCTCTGGTGCCGTATGTTAAGGCAGAGCTTAATCTTTCGCATTTGGAATTGTCCCATTTGATCCTGCTCATGGGCAGCGGTTCCATTATCGGCATGATCTGCATTTCGCTGTTTTTGCGTTACATCCCGATGAAGTGGATCTTTGCAGCAGCCGCAGTTACCATCAATGCAGCACTGCTCAGCTGCATCCTGATCAATGACTACAGCCAGGCGGCCATCGCCATTTTCAGCTTTGGTTTTGCCCTGGGCATCCTGGAGGTGGGCGGCAATATTTATGCCTCATACCTTGAGGATAAACTCAGGCTGATCCTGCTGCCCTCGATGCACGGCTGCTATTCTGTAGGTGAGATTGGCGCCCTGATCACCGCCGTGGTGCTGCTGGGGCTTAACTTAGGCTTTATTGCAGCCTTGTTTGTGCCCTGCGCACTGTTAAGTCTGACCGTGTTAAGCACGCTTGGCACCATCAAGTTCAGCCCCGCTGACTTCAAGGGCCAGAAGAAAAGCTCAGCCCTGGTCATCCCCAAGGGCGCGGTGCTGATGTTCGCGCTGGTCTCAAGCCTGATTTACATGGTCGAAGGCGGCATGCTGGACTGGTCTGCGCTGTTCCTGCTGCAAAAGACCGACATCCCGCTGAACTTTGCCAGCTCAGGCTATGTGGTGCTGGTCACCGCCATGGCAGCCTCGCGCTTTGCCGGCGCCTACTTAATCGGCCGCTTCAAGACCTACAAAGTCTTAAGCGTGAGCGTGCTGCTGTGCGCCTTAAGCCTGATTGCGGTGTTCTTCATCGACCATCTGCTGCTGCTCTATGTGTGCTTCCTGGTTCTGGGCCTGTCCCTTGCCAACGTGATGCCCATCTGCATCAGCCTTGCCGGAAAGCAAAAGAGCATGCCGGTCTTAGCCGCCATCTCCGCGGTCTCCACCTGCGGCTACGGCGCGCTGATCGTGGGCCCGGCTTTGATTGGATATCTGGCTGAGCACTTGACCTTGAACGGGGCTTTCTTTACCTTGGGATTGGCGGTGCTGGCGCTTACCGTGCTCATTTGCGCCACACCAAAGGTTTTCAGCCATCAGGCATAACATCTCCACGGAGGCTGGTGCATCATGGACGACGGGCAGGCCATACAATACAGTACACTGCAGGCAGTGCTGCTCGCCGCCCGCACCGGCTCCTTTTCTCAGGCAGCCCGCAGCATGGGCTGCGCACAATCGGCAGTATCAAAACGCATTGACGATCTGGAGACTGATTTGGGCTACAAGCTCTTTGAGCGCGGCCACAAGATCAGGCTCACTGAAAGGGGCAGACTGCTGCTGCCGCAGATGCAGAAGCTCTACGATGACAATCTGCTCTTTGCCGAGCGCGCCCGCTCTCTCATGGGCATCGAAAGACCGTCACTGCATTTTGGCATTGATTTTTCCATCTACAATCAGGAGCTCTTTGAAATCCTGCGCGACTTTGCCGGGCGCTATCCGGCGCTGCAGCTGCGCCTGTCGCCGATTTCCTCCTTTGATGTCAAAGAGTTCATGCAGGATTACCCGCTCGACGCGGCGCTGTTCTTCAATCACAGCCAGACCCTCCCCTATGCCTGTCTCACCTTAGGCACCGTGGTCAACCGCGTCATCATCAGCAAAAATCACCCTCTGTGCGGCAGCAGAGGAATCACCCGCGATGAGCTGGCCCACTACCGGCAGATCGTGATCTGCTCGAATTTAAGCGCCAACCACAAGGGCATCACGCTCTCCCCGCTCAACTGGGAAGTGGACAATTTCTATTACGCCCTGTCGCTTGTCGCCTCCGGCGTGGGCTTTGCAGTGGTGCCGGAGATTTTGATCCTCACCGAGCATGACTTTTACGGCAAGCTCACCTTCCTTGATGACAGCAATCTCGATTTCCCGGATGCCACCATGAACCTCATCTGGAAGGACAGCATCGCCATGTCCGAGCCCTTTGCCTATTTAAAAAGCCGCATTGAAGAGTTCTATGTCCCGAAATTAAAGCTCTCGGTGAAAGCACCAAAATAAAAAGCCCCGCAGCGGGAGCTGCAGGAACTTTTCAGAGGCTTGGTTTCTATGTAATGCTTACTGCTTTACTGCTGCACCGGGACGGCGCGCTTGACGTCGATGCTGATGCTCAGCAGATCCTTGTCGACTTCACCGACGATCTCGATTAACTGATCCTTGGCGATATTGCTCCAGTCCTGATCATCATCGAGCTCGACTTCAATGGTGTTGCCCTGCAGATCGGTAAATTCATAGTGGTCCTTCTGCAGATGCTTGGTCAGGCGGCCCTGCAGGGTCACAATCTGATCATCGTAGGCCTGGCTCTTCACGGCAGCTACGGTATTGGGAGCTGCATTGTTAAAGCCCTGGGGGCCGCCGGCCACGCCCTGGCCGCCGTTAAAACCCTGCGGGGCGGCTAAAGCAGCAGCGGAAAATAAAGCGGCGGCAGCTGCGGTGATGTATAACTTCTTCATAACTTCATTCCTCTTTTATTCTTTTCAGTCCGGGGCAGCTTCAGGCCCCTGATTTCCTTTAAATCCGGCAGAGCACTCTGCCGTTCTGCATGGTTCCATTCTAAGTCTGAAGAATTAGCCCATGCTTAGCCGCAGCGCACAAAATTAAAGTTTTTGATTAATTTTTCTCACTTACAAGAAAGCCCGGGACCGCCGCAGCGCAGTCAGATCAGCGCTCAGGCTCAGGCTGGGTTTTGCGGCTGACCTTGATCCTGATCTTGGGCTGCACCTTCTTTAAGTGGTCGTTGCCAAAGGTCGAACCGGTAAGCTCGGCAAATTTGACAAAGAGCAGCGGCACATCCGCCGTGCCCTGGCGCACGGTGCCAAGGCAGGCAGTAAACTCAGCGCCTAAGAGCACAATAAACCAGTTGATGTTGATCCAAATCATCAGCACCGGCAGCGCCGCCAGCGCGCCGTAAATGGCCTGATAGTCAGAGAAGTTCAAAATGAAGGCCGCAAAAATGCGCTTGGCCGCCTCAAATAAAAAGGTAACAAGCAGGGCACCGAGCAGCGCGTCGCGCAGCTTGACCTGAGCTATCGGCACGGCCATAAAGAGCACGGTCACCATGCCCCATTCGATCACCACCGGCATCACAAAGTACAGGCTCTGCTGCGCAAAGTTCAAATCCACTTCAAATAAGGTCAGGGTGATGATGCGTGAGGTCAGCCACATCAGGGCTGCCGCCACCAGCGGGCCCATGGTGAGCATGGTCCAGTAGATGGCCACGGTCATGGCCGCGCGGCGCCTGCCGCCGCGCCAGATGCGGTTGATGGTCTTGTCCACCGCGCGCACCAAAAGCAGCGAGACCACGATCAGCATGATGCTGCCGGTGACGGTCATGGAGCCTGCATGGGAGACGAACTTGCCGATGTATTCGTTGACGGCCTCAGTGAAGACCGGCATGAAGTTTTGGCCCGCAAAATTGAGCAGCTGTTCGCGCAGCGGCTCAAAGGCCGGCACCATGGTGAAAATGGAGACCACCACGGTCAGCGCCGGAATCAGGGCCAGAATGGTGGTAAAGGACAGCGCCGCCGCTTCCAAAAAGAGTTCATCCCGTTTGACACGCGAAATGAAGTAATCACAAAGTTCGCCAAGTGCGCTTCTGCCTTTTGCCACGTTAACCACCTGAAAAAGAAAAGCCCTGCTTCAGATTGTACCAAAGCAGGGCCCCGGAGGAATGTCCTAAATGCTTAGAGGCTGTAGTACATCTCAAATTCCACCGGGTGCGGAGCGCAGTTCAGGCGTGAAACCTCAGCGCGCTTGATCTCGATGTAAGCCTTGATCATATCCTCGGTGAAGACGCCGCCTTCAGTTAAGAACTCGTGATCTTCCACCAGGGCGTTTAAGGCCTCTTCAAGTGAGCTGCAGACCTGCGGAATGGCCTTGGCCTCCTCAGGGGGCAGGTCGTAGAGGTTCTTGTCCATCGGATCGCCCGGATTGATGCGGTTTAAGATGCCGTCGATGCCGGCCATCAGCATGGCCGCAAAAGCAAGGTATGGATTTGCCATACAGTCAGGGAAGCGCACCTCAAGGTGTGCATTCTTCGGGTTCATGGTGTGCGGAATGCGGATCGAAGCTGAGCGGTTGGCAGCTGAGTAGGCCAGCATCACCGGAGCTTCAAAGCCCGGCACCAGGCGCTTGTAGGAGTTGGTGGACGGATTGGTGAAGGCATTTAAGGCCTTGGCATGCTTGATGATGCCGCCGATGAACCATAAAGCGTCCTGTGACAGGCCGCCGTACATATTGCCGGCAAAGGTGTTCTGGCCGTCCTTGACGAAGGAGAAGTGGCAGTGCATGCCAGAGCCGTTGTCACCCATGATGGGCTTGGGCATAAAGGTCACGGACTTGCCCCACTTGTCGGCTACGTTCTGCACTACATACTTGTAGATCATGACCTCGTCAGCCTTCTTGGTGAGGGTGTTGCAGCGGCAGGCGATTTCGTTCTGGCCGCAGGTGGCAACCTCGTGATGGTGGGCTTCGATGACAAGGCCCATATCCTCCATCACCATGCACATTTCAGAGCGGATGTCCTGTGAGGGATCAACCGGCGGCACCGGGAAATAACCGCCCTTGACGCTGGTGCGGTGGCCCAAATTGCCGTCTTCATATTCAGTCTTGGAGTTCCAGGCGGCCTCATAGGCATCGACCTGATAAGCGCTGCCGCCCATGCCGACATCCCAGCGCACGTCATCAAAAATAAAGAACTCAGGCTCCGGGCCGACGATGCACTCGTCACCCAGGCCGGTGGAGCGCAGATAATCCTCAGCGCGCTTGGCCACGGAACGCGGATCGCGGTCATAGCCGCTCATGGTGGCGGCGTCGAGCACGTCGCAGCGCACTATGATGGTCGGCACATCATAGAAAGGATCGAGATGCACTGTTTCTACATCAGGCATCAGCACCATGTCTGACTTGTCGATGCCCTTCCAGCCGGCCATGGAGGAGCCGTCAAACATTTTGCCTTCAGTGAAGAAGTCTTCATTTACCATCTTTGCTGGAATAGATACATGCTGCTCTTTGCCCTTGGTATCGGTAAAACGCAGATCTGCAAAGCGCACGTTCTCCTTTGCAATGAGCTCCATCACTTCAGCAACGGTCATATAAATCTCCTAAAAGTGCATTTGCACAAAAATAAGTCACAGTTGCCCTGAATTTTAGCAAAAAAAGGTGCGCAACGTCACAATTTGGCGCATAAAAATCGGAATCTGCACTATTTTTTCAGGCAGCACCTCCCCCTGCCCACACACCCTGCTGCAGCCTTTGTTTATTCGTCCTCAGAAAGCGGATTAGCCTTCATTCTCTGCATCTTCCTTCGGTGCAATAGTTTCATTGTTCGGCACCCCGCCGCCGTCTTCAAAGGGGATGCGCTTCTCCTCCACGCACTTGCGCGCCAGGAGACTAAACCCCGCTGTCATGCTCAGGCCTGCTTCAGCACACAAAGCCTGAAACTGCCGCTTCACATCTGCATCAATACAGATATTAATGATTGTCTTGCCCATGAAAGCCATTCCTATTTCTGAAATAACATGTTCTTAACATTGTTAACAAGGCCTGCAGGCGCTCCAGCCCGTTTACCCAAGCCACGCGCTTAATCAGTCCGGCCGGAGCGGTGCGCATGCCGGGTGCAGCTAAAAGCGTGCATCAGCCCAAAATTTTGCGCCAGCGCTCACAAAATGCGAGATCTGTCCGGTTTTAGAGTACAATAGCGCCCAGATTTTTGGCATTTAATTCTATTCTTTCTCATTTTACAGTTTTTTGAGTTTTACAGGTTTCTAAGAAGATGGATGTACAGAAGATCCGCAACATTGCCATCATTGCGCATGTTGATCACGGCAAAACTACCTTAGTGGACAAGCTGCTGCGCCAGTCCGGCACTTTGGACAGAAGCGAGCTCGGGCAGGAGCGCGTCATGGACTCCAACGCCATTGAAAAAGAGCGCGGCATTACCATTCTGTCCAAAAACACCGCCATCAACTGGAACGGCTACCGCATCAACATCGTAGACACCCCGGGCCACGCAGACTTCGGCGGCGAGGTGGAGCGCGTGATGAGCATGGTTGATTCTGTACTGCTGCTCGTTGACGCCGTGGACGGCCCGATGCCGCAGACCCGCTTCGTCACCCAGAAGGCTTTTGCCCGCGGCTTAAAGCCCATTGTGGTGATCAACAAGTGCGACCGTGAAGGCGCCCGCCCGGACTGGGTAATCGATCAGGTGTTTGACCTGTTTGACAACTTAGGCGCCACCGATGAGCAGCTTGACTTCCCGATTGTCTATGCCTCTGCCTTAGCTGGCTGGGCCAGCCTTGATCCGGACGATCACGGCGATAACATGGAGCCCTTGTTTAACACCATTATCGAGCGCGTCTCCCCGCCTGAGGCCGATCTGGACGGTCCGTTCCAGATGCAGATCTCCTCACTTGATTACACCTCCTACGTGGGCGTCATCGGCGTGGGCCGCGTGACCCGCGGCACGGCCAAGCCCAATCAGACCGTCTCCATCATCGGTGCTGACGGCAAGGTCCGCCAGGGCAAAATCGGCCAGGTGCTCGGCTATTTAGGCCTGCACCGCTCTGAGGTTGAAGAGGCTGAGGCAGGCGACATCATCGCCTTAACCGGCCTTGGTGAGCTTAAGATCTCCGATACCGTCTGCGCTCCTTCCAAGGTCGAGGCCCTGCCGGCCCTGTCCGTGGACGAGCCTACCGTCTCCATGAACTTCTGCGTCAACACCTCACCCTTTGCCGGCCGTGAGGGCAAGTTCGTGACCTCCCGCAATATCGAGGAGCGCCTGCGCGAAGAGCTGGTGCACAACGTGGCCCTGCGCGTGGAGAACACCGATGAGCCTGACCGCTTCCGCGTCTCCGGCCGCGGTGAGCTGCACCTGTCCGTGTTAATTGAGCAGATGCGCCGTGAGGGCTATGAGCTGGGCGTTTCCCGTCCGGAGGTAATTCTTCACAAGGATGAAAACGGCAGGACCTTAGAGCCCTATGAAGTGCTGACCCTTGATCTGCAGGAGGAAAATCAGGGCTCAGTGATGGAAGAGCTCGGCCGCCGCAAGGGTGAGCTCAAGAACATGACCCCGGACGGCAAGGGCCGCGTGCGCCTTGATTACCGCATTCCGTCACGCGGCTTAATCGGCTTCCAGTCCCTGTACCTGACCCTGACCTCAGGCACCGGCCTGATGTACCACACCTTTGACAGCTACGACGAGTTCGTCGGCGGCTCCATCGGTGAGCGCCAGAACGGCGTGCTCATTTCAAACGACACCGGCAAGACCGTGCCTTACGCCCTGTGGTTCCTGCAGGAGCGCGGCCGTCTGTTCGTCGATGCCGGCGAGGACGTCTATGAGGGCCAGATCATCGGTCTGCACGTGCGCACCAATGATTTGACCGTAAACCCGCTGAAAACCAAGAAGCTCACCAATGTGCGTGCCGCAGGCTCTGATGACAACATCATCCTGACCCCGGCTGTGCACATGACCTTAGAGCAGGCCCTGGAGTTCATCAACGAAGACGAGCTGGTGGAGGTAACACCAAAGAGCATCCGCTTGCGCAAAAAGAACCTCTCTGAGATGGACCGCGTGCGCGCCTTCCGTGCTGCCGGCGGCAAGAAGGAATAAGCACCAAAAATCAGCTGCAGTGCAAATTTGCAGCTATCAGGGCACCCCGCGGGGTGCCCGAATTTTTTCTGTCCCTCTCAAGCCCTGCCCGATTTTTACCCTTTAAGGCTTTAAAGTCTGCACCTGGAACATGGATCTTTTGCCTGAAGCGGCCCAAAGATCGCTGCGAAAGCTGCCGCCCGCTGTGCCACAAAACGTGCCAAAGCTGAGGTTTTTGGCGAAAATGCCGCATTTTCAGCGCTCTTTAAGGCACTAAAGTGGTGCGCCCAAAATCTGCACTTTGCTGTGCTTTTTTAGTGCCGCACCTGCAAAAACTCTCACGGCGCTGAACCAAACTGAGGCAGGGCACCCCGGCACTCCTGCTGCTTTTTTATTTAGCACAATGCACTGCAATTACTTCAGCCGCTGACTGCCCGGGCGTAACCCTGCCTGCATCCTGCCTTTTTGTCTTAGCAGTGACATACAAAAATTATGATTCTGTATTGCACCAAATTAGGGAGAATTATATATTTCAGTGCATTTTGCATATTTGCTGCATCACTGCACTAATATTGACCATGCATTTTTTTAGAGAGGCATTTCATGCAGGCAGAGTCCAAGGCTATTTTAGAGAGCTTAGCAACCGCAGTACTGCTCACAGATCACAATTTGAAAATTGTTTATGCAAATTCAGCAGCTGAGCAGCTGTTCAATATGTCACGCTCCAAGCTCTGCTTATTAAAGCTCACCGATCTGCTCGACAAGGGCCAGAAGGGCCTGTTTGAAAACATTCAGCATTCATTAAAGCCCCGTGCCCAGGGCTTTACCGCCTCTGACATCTGGATCATCCCTGAGCCCCATCAGGCCATCAAGACGGATATTTCCATCTCCCATTACTCGGGCAAAGGCCGCGGCCTGATTGCCGAGTTCAAGGCCATCGACTATCAGCAGAAGATGGATCAGGAATTAGCCCGCCGCACCCAGCATTTGGCAGCCCGCGATTTAATCCGCTCGCTTGCCCACGAGATTAAAAACCCCTTGGGCGGCATCCGCGGCGCAGCGCAGCTTTTGGAGATGAGTTACGGCAAATATCCGCACCTTACTGACTACACCCAGGTGATAATTGAGCAGTCCGACCGCTTAAAGAACCTGGTGGACAAGCTCTTAGGCCCGCAGCGGCCCAATCCGCTCACGCTGTGCAATATCCACTACGTGATTGAAAAGGTGCTGTCGCTGGAAAACATGGAGCTCTCGCAGGGCTCACACATCCGTTTTGTTAAAGATTATGACCCCTCGCTGCCGGAGCTGATGCTCGACATCGACGCCATGCAGCAAGCGGTTTTGAACGTGGTATCCAATGCCATTCATGCGCTGACTGAGGCCAAAACGCCGCATCCGCAGATAGTAATTCAGACGCGGGCACAGCTGGGCTCTCGCGTGATCAACGGCATTAAATACCCCTCTGCCCTGATTGTCTCCATCACCGACAACGGCCCGGGCATTCCGGAGAACATCCGTGAGACCCTGTTCTATCCGATGGTGACCTCCCGTCCCGACGGCACGGGCCTGGGACTTTCGATTGCGCAGAGCATTGTGGAGCGGCACAGCGGCATCATTGAATGCGACAGTGAAAAAGGCCGCACGGTTTTTAAAATTGTCCTGCCCTTGCGCAAAGACAACTTGGCGTAAGAGCAGACATCAAGCATAAGACACGAGGGTTGTTAAAGTATGGATCCGATAATTTGGGTCATTGATGATGATGACAGCATCCGCTTTGTGTTTGACAAAGCGCTGGACGTCAATTCCATCACACACCGCCTGTTTGAAGACGGCGAAAAAGCCCTGGAGGCTTTAAAGACTGAAGTCCCGGATGTGATCATTTCCGATATTAAGATGCCGGGCATAGACGGTTTGTCCTTAATTCAAAAGGTGCACGCTGTCGACGACACCATTCCCTTTATCATCATCACGGCACACTCTGATCTCACCGCCGCGATTGAAAGCTATGAGCACGGCACTTTTGAATATCTGCCCAAGCCCTTTGACATTGAGCAGGCCATTGCCGTGGTGCGCCGCGCTGCCGTGCACCGCTTCAACCAGCTCAAGAAGAAGACCCAGGATCCAGTCAAGGATCAGGTGATCCCGATGGGCGATGAAGCTGAGATCATCGGCAAGTCCCCGGCCATGCAGGAAGTATTCAAGTTAATCGGCCGCGTCTCCAAGGCAGACGTTCCGGTGCTCATTCAGGGTGAGCCCGGCACCGGCCGCGAGCTTGTGGCCCTGGCCATGCACAATCACTCTGAGCGCAAGGACAAGCCCTTTGTCTCAGTGAATATGTCCTCTATGCCCCAGGACATGATTGAGTATGAACTGTTTGGGCGCGAGAGTGATGCCGAGAGCCGCAAAAACTCAGCAGTACAGCGCGCTGAAGGCGGCACGCTCTTTATCAATGAGATCTGCCAGATGCCGATAGACGCGCAGATCCGCCTGCTGCAGATTTTGCAGAACTGCTCCTATCTGCCGGTGGGCAGCACCAAACCAGTCAGCTGCAAGCTGCGCATCATTGCCTCCTCCTCTGAGGATCTAGAGCGCAGCGTGGCCACAAACCACTTCATTGCCGATCTGCTCTACCGCCTGAATGTCATTCACATCAATATGCCGCCGCTGCGCGACCGCAACAATGACATTCCGATGCTGGCCAAGCACTTCTTAACCCAGGCCGCCCTGGAGAACAATCAGGAGCCCAAGAAGCTCACCTCTGAGGTGCTGGTGTTCCTGTGCCGTCAGCAGTGGCCGGGCAATGTCAGACAGCTTAAGAACCTGTGCAAATACCTCACCATCATGGTGACCGGGCGCGACATTCAGCTGTCCGATCTGCCTGCGGACTTCTTAAACAGCAGCCGCACACAGCAGAGCGTGGTGACCTCCACCTCCATTGCCGGCAATGTCAAAGAACCCACCTCCTGGCAGGATCAGCTGCGCAACTGGGTGGACGGCCGTCTGCGTGCCGGTGAGCAGGATATTCTCTCTGAGGCAGGTCCCGAGTTTGAGCGCGTCATGCTGGAAGCTGCGCTGGAGTTTACCGGCAATCACAAGCAGGAGTCGGCAAAGCTCTTAGGCTGGGGCCGCAATACCCTGACCCGCAAGATCAAGGAGTTAAACCTCAACCGCTGACAGGCAAAACAAATTCCTTTGTCTCTTAAGGCAGGCAGTGGGCTCACTGCCTGCTCTTTTTTCCTTAAAAAGCCCCCCAAAAACCACGGCAGGATCTGCCGCGCGCAAGATAAGAACAATCAGTGCTGCACCTTAACTGCCCGTGCGCAGCCCAAGAACAATCAAATCTGCCTCTTCACCGCCGATGCGCAGCACAAGAACAATCAATTCTGCCTCTTCACCGCCCGCGCGCAGCTTAAGAACAATCAATTCTGCTCTTCAACGCCCGCGCGCAGCTTAAGAACAATCAATTCTGCCTCTTTCACTGCCCGCGCGCACCTTAAGAACAATCAATTCTGCCTCTCTCACTGCCCGCGCGCACCTTAAGAAAAATCAATTCTGCCCCTTCACCGCCCGTGCGCACCTTAAGAAAAATCAAATCCGGCCCTCACCGCCCGCGCGCAGCTCAAGAACAACTAATTCTGCCTCTTCACCGCCAATGCGCAGCACAAGAACAATCAAAATTAACCGCCTGCAGGCCCGGATCTTTGCGCTTTTTCGCCTTAGTTCACGTACCAAAATTTCAGGCTTGGCTATAATGCAGAAAAACAGAAAAATCGGTTAGGAGAAGCCATGTCAGAGATTATTGCAGATAAGAACTCAGAGACCATCAAGCCCAACGACATCCTGATCACCCTGTGCGACAGCGTCAGCTTTGTGATGTCCACCGCCACCGGCTGTGAGATTAAATATGCCCCGATGGTGCAGCGCATCACCCGCACCACCCTGCGCCCGGATATCGGCACCTTTGTGCTGTTTACCGGCTCCTTCTCGGGCATGGTGGTGATTAACTTCTCCAAGGAAGCCGCCATGGAAATCTACACCGGCTACATGACCACCATGGGCCTGCCCGAGCAGGAGCTGACCAAAAACTACGCCTCAGATGAAGTGGCCAACAGCCTGGGCGAGCTCATGAATCAAATCCTAGGCAACTTCACCTCAAAGGTCAGTGCCAACCTGCATTCGCGCATTGAACAAAGCCAGCCCAAGATGCTGGCCCTGCCCCATGAGGTGCAGGTGAGCATCAATATGGCCCTCGACAACCCGCAGGCCTCGCGCATCACCTTTAAGACCGGCAGCGGCAATGTGTTTTACCTTGAATACACCATGGATGACACTGAGTTTATTCCGGTGGGTGAGCTTTCCGAGCACGAGGAAATCGATCCTGACGATATTCTTGCTTCAGTCTTCAACGAAAAGTAAAATACGCGGACTTTATCAGAAAAACGCGCAGCTTGAGAGGGCATGACATGACCGACATCATCCTGGATTTTCGCAAAACCCGCTTTATTACTTCAGCACCTGATCTTAATCATCTGCCAAAGGATGAGGGCACCGAAATTGCCTTTGCCGGCCGCTCCAACTCCGGCAAGAGCTCGGCTTTAAATGCCATCTGCGATCAAAACCATCTGGCCAAGACCTCGCGCACCCCGGGCCGCACCCGCCTGATTAATTTATTTGAGGTCGCTCCCGGCTGCTCATTAGTTGATCTGCCCGGCTACGGCTATGCTGCCGTGCCCGAGAGCATGAAGCGCGCCTGGCAGAAGTCACTGTCTGAATATCTGCAAAAGCGCCAGGCCCTGCGCGGCATTGTGGTGACCATGGACATCCGCCATCCCTTAAAAGATCATGACCGCCTGATCCTTGACTGGTCAATCGGCGCCAATCTGCCTGCCCTGATCCTGCTTACCAAGGCCGACAAATTGGGCCCCAATGTCAGACGCCAGGCTGCAGATGAAGTGAAAATGCAGCTCAGCGAATTTGGCGGCACCTTTACCGTGATTCCATTCTCGGCCCTGCGCAAAATCGGCCTTGATGAAACCCGGGCGGTGTTAAAGAGCTGGTTTACCACTTTGGGCCGTTAAGCAGTAAGATAGAGAGACAAGAGAATACAACAGGAAAAAACATGTCAGCAAAAGGCACTCTTTACATACTTTCAGCACCAAGCGGCGGCGGCAAATCATCCTTAATTGCCGGCCTGCTTGAGCGCTTTAACCTCGATGACAAGCTGCGCCTGTCCATCTCCCACACCACCCGCGATATGCGCCCGGGAGAGGTTGACGGCCAGAGCTATTTCTTTGTGAATGAAGAAGAGTTCAAAGCACTGATCGAGCGCGGCGCCTTCCTGGAGTACGCCCAGGTATTTGACCGCTATTACGGCACCTCCCGCGAGGTGGTGCAGCAGTGGCTCGATGAAGGCCGCGATGTGCTGCTGGACATCGACTGGCAGGGTGCACGCAATATCAGAGCTCAGATGCCAGGCTGCGTGTCCATCTTCATTGTGCCGCCTTCACTTGAAGAGTTAAGACACCGCCTGGAAAAGCGCCAGCGCGACACCCCTGAAGTGATTGATCAGCGCATGGAACTTGCAAAACGCGAAATCTCCCATTACCGTGAATACGACTACGTGGTAGTAAACGATAAATACGACAATGCGCTGGTACAGCTGCGCGGCATCATCCTGGCCCGCCGCTGCCTGCTCGAAAAGCAGGAAGAAGCCAGGCATGAGCTCTTTGAGAACCTGCTTGCAGGGTACATAGATCCTGAAAGCAGCACTGAGGCTTAAAGAATTTTGTCCCAAGACCACAAGCCCGGCTTCGGCCGGGCTTTTTTGGTTCTGCACAGGGCTTAAAACAGCATCAACTAAATTTTAGAAAGAATGCCTTGAGCATTTAAGCAGGCAAAAACATGGCAGCTTACATTATTATTCTTTGTACTGAGGCTGTTCTGGTGGGCGGCTTGCTGTACCTCACTCACCCGGATTAAGGGCAGTGCCGCAGCCCTCAGCAGCTCACCTGCAAAGGACGGCCGACAGCTGCGAAGGCAGGGTAAAGGCGGTCCAGCGCTGTGGCATGCTCAAAATTCAGCAGCTCACGTGCCTGCTCTGTGCTCTCACTGCCAAGCAGACGTGCAAGCTCAGCTGCGCTGATCCCGCGCTCCAGCATGGCGTTTTGCAGCATACATTTCAGCGCAAAGTCAGGCGTCATCTGCAGCGCCAGATCACCGCCTGCAAAGCCGGCAGCAGCGGGTGCCGGTTCTTTATCAGAAATACAGACCATTGTCATAGACAAAATTACATCTTTGGCTTCTGCTGCAGCTTCCTCCAAGGTGGCGCCTTCAGCGTTAATGCCCACATTGGGGGATGTAGTTTTAACCCTGAGGCAGAAAACGCCGTCCTCAACAGTGACAGAGGCAGGATAAATTAAGAAATCTTTGAGCGACAACATACACAAAACTCCAAAATGCCGGCAGGTCTTTATTTTACCAGCATGATAACGATAACACTTCACTCACCACCCGCCTGCCTTCGCGATCCCCGGCAACTGCAGGCAAAGCGCTCCCTTGGCATTACTGCCCAAGCTGCTGCCCAAGCTGCAGTGCAGTACTTGGGATCAGCAGGATGTGCTCCGGCACCGGCTGGGCAGGCAGCTCCCGCACGATCAGCACGGCCTTGAGGCAGGAGCGTTTAGCCGCCGCCTGCTGCAGGAACAAAAGCGCCTCATCTGCGGTTTCTTCCGGGCTCTGCACTTTAACCGGCACCGGTCTGCCCTGATAGTGCTGCCGCAAAAAGGCATCAATGCCCTTGTTGCGCTGCACGACATCGCACTTAAGCCCCCGGAGCTGTGAGAGCACTTCCTCAGATTTAGTGCAAAACGCCCCGCTGCCTTTTTGCAGCAGCGCAGAACTGCTCTTAAAGGGCGCGGCCAGCCGCTGCCTTGCAAGCTCGCAGGCCGCTGCGCTCTGGTCTATCCCGATGCAGCTGCGCTGCAGCAGCCTGGCACCAACCAGGGTGGTGCCGCTGCCCATAAAAGGATCGAGCACCACATCCCCTTCGTCAGTGGACAGCCTGATGATGCGCTCTAACAGTTCCACCGGCTTCTGCGTCGGATAGCCGGTGCGCTCTTTGGCCCTGGGATTGAGGAAGGGGATCTCCCAGACATCAGACAGCGGCACGCCCTTCTTTTCGGACGCCTGCACCACCTGCCCGTCCGCGTCCTTTTTGTAGACCGCCCGGCCATTCACGCGCTCACGCTGCTGCTGAATTTGATCAAGGTTGGTAGCCGGTGAATAAGCACAGTAGATCGGATTGAATTTAAAGTCAGCAGCATTCTTTGAGTAAAAGAAAATGGTCTGATGGGCAGGCAAAAGTCCCCGGGCAGCATTGGACCAGCGCCGGTAAGTCCAGATGATCTCGCTTCTAAAGTTCTCCTCCCCAAAAATCTGATCCATAAGGAGCTTGATATGCGCCGAGGCGCTGCTGCTGCAGTGCAAAAAGATGCTGCCGCTTTGCTTGAGCAGCGGACGCATCAGCTCCAGCCTGACCCGCAGATAGTCAAGGTACTGCCCGCGCGAGGCCCAGATGTCGCTGAACTCATACCAGCGCTCGTTTTTACTAAGCTGCTGTATCTTCTGAGTAAAAAATGGAGGGTCAAGACAGATAAGATCAACCGACTGCTCCTTGAGCGTTGGCAGCACCTCAAGGCAGTCTGCACAGTAGATCTGCTCTGTTACAGCCTTAACTCCCGGCACGGCCGCTGCCCTTTGCGCTTACCGTGCGCACCTGATTGCGCCCGTTTTCCTTGGCCTGATAAAGCCCCAAATCAGCCCGGCGGACGGCTTCAGTCAGAGTTTCATCGGCGTGCACCTTGGCGATGCCCGCGCTGATGGTGAACTTTAAGGTGTGGTGATAGAAGCTGATTTCCTGCTTTTCTATCTCCGCGCGCAGCTCTTCCAGCAGCGCTCCGGCCTTTGTAAGATCGCCCGGCAGCAGCAGCAGTAAAAATTCCTCACCGCCCCAGCGCGCAATCAGGATAAAGTCGGTAGAAAAGGTGCGCAGCACCGCGCTTAAGCGGCGCAGCACCAGATCGCCGCCCTCATGTCCGTAACCGTCATTGATGCTCTTGAAGTAGTCGATATCGAGCATGGCCACGCAGGGCAGGCTGCCGCTTTTGCGCAGCTCCGGCAGCATGCGCTCGCAGCGTGAGTAAAAGCCGGTGCGGTTTAACAGCCCGGTCAGGCTGTCGGTGCTGGCCGCATTCTTTAAATTGGAGTTGCGCTGGTTTAAGAGCCGCAGCTGCTGTTGGAATGACAGCGCGAACACGCTGCAGATGAAGATGAACAGCGCAAAGCTGCAGGAGGCATTCAGAATGGTAAAGAAGATCCTGGCACTCTTCGTGATGCACAGATGCGGCCGGACAAAGAAATCTATAAAGTCATCAATAATGAGATAGGCAATCAGGCCGGCCACCGTAACCGCCCCGATAAAGAGCACCCGGAAAGCCCGGCTGTGGGCAGTGGCATGCACGTAATTGCTCACAAGCAGCATCGAGAGCAGATAGACCGGAATGGCGCAGGCATCACCCAAAAAGCGCGTGCTCATCAAGGCCTGCAAGATGATCATGAAGAGCGACAGGCTGTAGATGCGGGCAAAATTCGTGACCCGGGCAGCTTTGGCAGCCAGGGCAAAGAACACGATATAGACGGCGTAAAAGTAAGTGAGCACCTCGACGTCGAGCAGGGCCAGGGTAAGCAGATTGAACAGGCCCATCAAAGCGGTGCCGGCGTAAATCAGCCGCAGCTGTTTGTCGATGCCGTAACGCACATCAGGCAGTGAAAGCGAAGCCTCTTTAATTTCCTGAATTTTTTTCATGTGATAATGTTAAACCCAAACCGCCAGGCCCTGCATCAGCGGATCTTAATTTTGTGCACGACCGCGCTTTTGGCTCATATTTTACCCGTATTTGCCGGATCTGCCGCCCGTCTGCCCGCATCTTTTGTGCCGCAGTGCACAAAGAGCGCTCTTTTTTCGGTCTTTCTGCTCAGAAAAGCCCAATCTGTTTTACAATCAGGCATAAGACAAGCATTTTTTGTAGTAAAATCCACGCTACTTTTTTCTAATATCTTTGAGGTTTTATTTACATGGCTAGAGTCACTGTTGAGGACGCAGTCGCAAAAATTGGCAATCGCTTTGACCTGGTGCTGATCGCAGCACGCCGTGCCCGTCAGATTTCAGTAAACGGCAGCAAGCCTTTGGTTGACGAAGAGAATGACAAGCCCACCGTGATCGCACTGCGTGAGATCGAAGACGGCTTAATCACCGAGGAATTCCTCGACAAGCAGGAGCACAAGGACATGAATGACAGCAGATCCACTCCGGCTGACAATGAATTTGCTCCGATCGACGGCGTCGAGATCTTCGACTAAGGGACAGTTATGGCTGAGGACAGCATGCTCGCAAACAAACCGGCAGGCGCCCCGCACATCGGCCCCACTGAGCCTGAGGTGCGCAGCTATCCTGTCCCGCCTGAAGCTGTGCAGAAATCACCTAATTTCAGTGTTTATCTGCCGCTGCGCGAACTGTGCTGCTCTTACCTTGATCCGGACAAAATACCGCTTATCGACAAGGCCTTTCATTTAGCTGACCGCGCCCATGACGGTCAGAAAAGAGCCTCCGGCGAGCCTTATATCATCCACCCGGTGGCGGTGGCCGTCATCATTGCACAGATGCATCTTGATACCGAGAGCATTGAGGCGGCCCTGCTGCACGATACGGTGGAAGACACCTTTGTCACTGAAGAGGACATCAAACGCGATTTTGGCGATACCGTGATGGAACTGGTCAACGGCGTCACCAAGCTCGACAAGCTGCGCTTCCATGACTACCGCGAAGCCCAGGCTGAAAACTTCAGAAAGATGATCATGGCCATGACGCGCGACATCCGCGTCATCTTAATCAAGCTCGCCGACCGCACCCACAATATGCGCACCCTGGGCAACCTGCGCCCTGACAAGAGAAAGCGCATTGCCCGTGAGACCCTGGATATCTTTGCCCCGATAGCCAACCGCCTGGGCATCTCCGACATTAAGGTGGAGCTTGAGGAGCTGGGACTTGCTGCACTCTACCCGATGCGCTACCGCGTGCTCAAGGCCGCGGTCACCAAGGCCCGCAACAACCGCAAGGAAGTGGTCAACACCATTTTGGAGGCCATAAAGCGCCGTCTGCAGGAAGTTAAGATTGAGGCCCGGGTATTAGGCCGCGAAAAGCGCATTTACTCCATCTACAAGAAGATGGTGAACAAAGAACTGCAGTTCCGCGAGATCATGGACGTGTACGGCTTTCGCATTGTGGTCAAGGACGTGGACACCTGTTACCGCGTGCTCGGCCAGATGCACAATCTCTTCAAGCCCCGTCCCGGCCTGTTTAAAGACTATATAGCCATCCCCAAAATCAACGGCTATCAGTCCCTGCACACTTCGCTGGTCGGTCCGCACGGCGTGCCGGTTGAAGTGCAGATCAGAACTGAGTTCATGGATCAGATGTCAGCCCGCGGCGTGGCTGCCCACTGGTCTTATAAGGAAAAGGGCTCCGAGCCCACCTCCACCGCCGCCCAGAAGAACGCCCAGCGCTGGATCAAGAACATCATCGATCTGCAGCAGAGCGCTTCTTCATCAACCGAATTTATTGAGGGTGTAAAGACCGATCTCTTCCCGGATGCCATTTACGTCTTCACCCCTGAGGGCAAGATTTACGATCTGCCGGCCGGTGCCACCCCGGTGGACTTTGCCTACGCGGTGCACTCGGATATCGGCCAGCACTGCATCGGCGCGCGCGTCAACCACCGCATGTTCCCGCTCTCCCGCCAGCTCTCCTCCGGCCAGACTGTTGAGATCATCACCTCACCCAATGCCCAGCCCTCTGCCATGTGGCTGTCATCTGCGGTGACCCCCAAGGCCCGCTCCAAGATCCGCCAGTACTTAAAGAGCCTGCGCTCTCAGGAATGCGTGCTCATCGGCCGCCGCCTGCTGCAGAACTCGCTCAAGGGCGTGCGTCTTGATCAGGTGCCGCCAGAGCGCATCGATCAGATCTTAAAGGAGTTCAAAGAGCCGGATTTAAATGCCCTGTTTGCCGACATTGCTCTTGGCAACATCCTGACCGTGATCGTGGCCAAGCGTCTGCAGGGCGATGAACAGCATGATGATGAAAAGGGTCTGCCCATCACCGGAACCGGCGGTCTGCCCTTCAGCTTTGCCCAGTGCTGCCAGCCCATCCCGGGCGATCACATCATTGCCCATATCACTCCGGGCAAGGGACTGGTGATCCATAACTACAATTGTCTCAACATTCGTGATCAGGATAAAAATCCTGAAAAGTTCTTAAATGTAGAATGGGATCAGGCTGTAACTGCCAATATGGATTTCCAGACCGGACTGCGCATTGAGCTGGAGAACCGCCAGGGCATACTCTCTGAGATCTCCAATGCCGTTGATTTGGCCGGCTCCCGCATTGAGAGCATCAACTCTGAAATCAAGGATGAGAACACTTATATCATCCGGCTGACAGTCACGGTCCGCGACAGACTGCATTTAGCAGCGGTAATGCGCCGCATTAAGGCCGTTCCGAACGTGCAGAAGATTTTCCGTCAGCGTTAAGGCGCAGGCTTTATCCTCCTGCCTGCACTGCCTTTGCGCGCACGCAGGAGGTAAACATGACAGCAAAATTTAATATCGCTCTGACTGACGAGGCTTTCTATAAAGACCATTACGCAGAAATAGAGGACTTTTATCAGAGCCTTAATTTTCTTCAGATAAAGCGCGATGAAAGCAATTTCTTAAGCGCCCTGGAGTTTATGCCCAAAGACGGCAGGGCTCTTAAAACCCTGATGATCATCCCCGGCCGGGCTGAGATTGAGCACAAGTACGCCGAGCTTATCTACAGCCTTAAAGATCTGCCGCTGCGCATTTTAGTGCTCTTCGTGCGCGGACAGGGCATGTCCTCGCCGGTGATCCCCGGCAGCCACAAATGCCACATCGAGGATTTCAATCTCTACCGCAAGGACATCGAGCTGATGCTCGACGCCCTTGGGGTCACGGACTTTGTGCAGATGGGCTTTTCCATGGGCGGCCTGATATCAACCGATCTCGCCGCCCACGGCAGACACAAGCCGCAGCGCCTGGCCTTAATGGCTCCGTACCTCTGGCCTGCCTATAATCTGCCGGCTCCCATTCTGCGTGCCTTTGTAGGCTTTATGGGCTCAATGCCCGGGCTTAAGACCATGTACACGCCCCATGGCTCAGAGTACAAGCGCCTGCCCTTTGAGGAGAATATCCACAGCCACAGCCGCCTGCGCTACGAGCGCTATCACGACTATTATGCGCAGCATCCGGAGCTGGCGCTGGCAGGCCCGAGCTACTGCTTTGTCAGACAGTCCCTGCTCAAGCAGATTGAGCTTTATAACAGCCATTTTGAGTTCACCATGCCGGTGTTCTGCGCAGCTGCCGCCTGCGACAAGGTGGTCTCAGCCGCCCACTGCCAGAGCTTTATGGAAAGCCACCAGCATGATGTGATTAAACCAAAGTTCGTGCGCGTGGCCGGTGCCTATCACGACATCTTAAATGAGGCTGACGAGTACCGAAATCCGGTCATGACCCGGGTGCTTAACTTTCTGCTGAACGACGGCCGCTAAGCTTTAAGTTAGCTTACGCTTATTTTTGCCCGCCTCCTGCGATCATCAGGGCCGCTTAAAGTACAATAGAGGCCCTGTAAAAGGAGGTATAGTCATGTCAGATATTCAGGCACCTGCAGATCTTATTCCGGTCAACATCATCACCGGCTTTTTGGGCAGCGGCAAAACCACTCTGCTCAATCACTGGGTCAATACTCCTGTGTTTAAGGACACCTTAGTGCTCATCAACGAATTTGGTGATGTGGGCCTTGATCATGAGCTCGTTCAGGCGGTGGACGACACCGTGGTGCTGCTCGGCTCGGGCTGCATCTGCTGCACCCTGCAGGGTGAACTGGTTGACGCCCTGGCCACCAACTTTGTCAAAGCACAGCGCGGTGATATGCCTGCCTTCAAGCGCGTTTTAATTGAAACCACCGGCCTTGCCGATCCGGCCGGCGTGATTGCCACCTTAGGCGGCGATGAGTATTTGATTGATCATTTCCGTTACAACGGCACTGTCACCATCCTTGATGCGCAGCATGTGCGCGAGCAGCTTAAAACCCAGTATGAGGCGGTAAAGCAGATCGCCCTGGCCGACATCATCCTCATTTCCAAGACCGATCTAGTGGATGCCGCTGAAATTGAGGCCATCTCAGAGGCCGCCCGCCGCATCAATCACTCCGCGCCCATTCATCCGGTGTTAAACGGCCGCATTTCCCCTGCGATCATGAATGAAATCGGCCCTTACAATGAAAACGAGCACCACAACATGGACATGGTCAAATCCTGGCTGTCCTTTAACGACAAGTCCCTGGCCTCTCCGCTGCGTCCGGTGCAGGTTAATGAAAGTGAGAGCATTGGCCTGGCCAAGCCCAAGATCATCGCCCACTCCAATATTGAGAGCTTCTCCATGGTGCTGACTGAGCCGCTTGAGCCTCTGGCTCTGCTGGCGGCTATTTCCCTGGTGCAGCAGCAGTACGGTGACAGCATTCTGCGCATCAAGGGCATATTGGATTTAAAGGGTCAGGACAAGCCGGTCATCATTCACGGCGTGCAGGGCTCACTCTATCCTTTAACCGAGCTCGATGAGTGGCCTGACAATGAAAAGGTAAGCAAGCTGGTCTTTATCGTGCGCTCTGCCGTCAAGGATCAGATTGAACATATCTTCAAGTCAGCCCTGGAAGATCCTGATGAAGCTTCCCTGTCCTATTATCAGCAGATCATCGACGAGGCCAGCCTGTCAGGCAGCAGTGATGATCCTGCAGAGGACAGCACTGAGAACAAGCAGTAACTGCGCTGAATAAAAGAACACGCTCTTTGCAAAGCTGAAAAAGAAAAGGCCTACCGACCAGAACCCGGCAGGTCTTAATGTGGTTATAGAGCTTTTTTGCTTCGACTGTTACCCGTAACGCCAGCTCTGTTTACAGATGCTTATCAAAGAAAGCTGAAGCCTTGGCCTCAACCTTGTTCACGTACTCCGGCACGTAATAGGTCTAAATGTGGGTGGCGCCCGGAATAATAAAGAGCTCCTTGTCCTGGGTGCCGGTTGCACGGGCAAAGGCATCCTCTGACATGTAGCGTGAGTCAGCCTTTTCACCTGCCATGATAAGCAGCGGCTGATTGATAAGCTCCATGTGGGCAATGGCATCAAACTCCATCAGATCAAGCAGGCTTGATGCGGTGTACCTGAAGGTTGAACCCGGGTGGGCATAGTTCACCAGATAGTAGTAATAGCCCTCGCGGTAGAGATCAAAGGGCATCTTGTCGGCCTGCTCCGGGGTAATGCCGCTCATGTCACCGAGGTACTTCGGCTCTTCCCCGCGGGCTTCAGCAGCTCTGGCCTCTGAGGCGGTCTGCATGCGCTGGGCAATTACCTCCGGACTGTCGCTGTCCTGATAACCCTGGCGTCTGACGCGGCCGCTGTCGAACATGCTGAGCACAGCCACTGCCTTAAAGCGCTTGTCAGTCTGCGCTGCTGCCAGTGAATAGCCGCCGCCTCCGCAGATGCCCATCAGGCCGATGCGCTCGGGATCAACTCCCGGGAAGGTCTGCAGATAATCGGCCATGCCGCGGATGTCTTCAATGCGGTTGGCAGGCTTGTCGGTATTGCGCGGCAGACCGGCGCTCTGCCCCTGATAGGAGGCATCAGCGGCAATGGTAATGTAGCCGTGATCGGCCAGGCGCTGGGCATAAAGGCCTGCCACCTGCTCCTTGGTGCCGCCGTTGGGATGTGCCACGGCCACTGCAGCATAATGGCCCTTGGGATCGTAATTGGCCGGCAGATAGACGTTGGCGGAAATGGTCAGACCGTGCAGTTCGTAGGTCACGGGCTTAATGTTGACGCGGCCTGCGACATTCTCGGTGATGGCGCCGTCATAGACCAGAGTAAAGGGGTTGTCGCGGTAGTCCGCTGCCTGTGCAGATCCGGCAGCCAGGCTTACGGCTGCAGCCAGAACAAATTTGTTTTGCTTTAACATCTTAAAAACCTCCAATTAAAACCTCTGACAGCTCTCAGCTGATGGTTCTATCTTAGGTTTGAAGGCCTGTTGCCTGAAGATGCAAACTAAACCGCTCTTTTGCCTATTCTTCTCAGGATTGAGGGATCTGCAGCGGCAGCCGGCAAAGTTCCCGGTTAAGGATCGAAAAGCCCGGCATTATGCCGGGCCTTTGTGACTTGTTCAGCTTAAGTCAGCTTCTTGCTTATTCAGCAGCCGGAACCTCGGTCTCGGTGAGCACGTCGCCGGTCACGGAGATCTCAACACGTCTGTCCGGAGCATAGCACTTAACCAGAGCATTGCCGGTTAAGCCGTCGCACTCAGAGCCGGTAACCGGAGAGGTCTCGCCCATGCCCTGAACGGTCATGGAACCTGCCGGAACGCCCTTGGCGGCCAGCTCATTGGCAACAGCCTGAGCACGTGCCTCAGAGAGCTTCTGATTGTAAGCTTCAGCACCTAAGCGGTCAGTGTGGCCGGTTACGGTGTAGGAAGCGTTCTGCACGTTCTTGGCAGCAACCTGATCTACCACGCCGTCAACGGTCTGTACGCCTTCCTCAGAGAGGTTGGAGCCGTCAAACGGGAACAGAGTGCCGGCGTCTAAGGCAAAGGTCTCATTGATGGTCTGATATACAGGCTCAGCAGGGGCAGGCTCCGGAGCAGGCTCGCCGCCGAAGGTGTACTGCAGGCCGATATAAGCTAAGCCGAAATCAGACTCAGCACCGCGCAGCTCGTCCTCGCCGTCAATGGCATTGAAGTAGTAGTCATAGCCGATGCGGGCACCGAAGTTGCGGGTGAAGGCCCACTGCAGACCAGCACCAACAAACGGAACCAGGCCGTCATCATTGTCGCCGTGATCAACGCTGCCAAAGGCATACATGCCGCCTGCGCGCAGGAAGATATCAGAGCCGTCGGCAGTTAAAGGCAGAGCCAGGCGGATGGCCAGCTCAGGGCCGTGAACACCAACATCATTGGAGGAGTGCTGATTGGGGGTCTTGCCCTCATAAGAGAAACCGTCTAAAGCGGTATAGCCAAGCTCCACACCCAGCCATGAGGTGAAGTTGTAGTCAGCATAAATACCGTAGCCAAAGCCGCTCTTGTCGTCTTCATCATAGTAGGTGCCGTCGTCCATGTTGGCGTGAGCCCAGCCGCCGCGCACACCGATAGTGGCAGTGCCAGGAACAGCAGCGAATGAAGCAGCTGCAAAGCATGACAGAGCTGCAGCAACGGATAAAGCAATCAGATTCTTCTTCATAATTTGCTTCGTCTCCTTAACCATATCCCTAAATACTTCTGAAAAACTCAAACCGTACATTTAAGCCGGCGTAAGTACCGTTGTGCTTAAATTATTCTCATTTGCACAACAGCTATATTATAAACCTTCAGTTGTGCTGGTATAACTAATTTCCGCCAAATTTGCGGGCCAAATCGAGAATTCTGCTCACTTTTGGGCGCTGTTTTGCAAATAAAATCGAATACAGACCCAGAACCGACACCGGACAGAAACAAACGTGGCAGCCAAACTAAAACGACTTTTGATGGTCAATTGCAGCGTTGAGGGGAAGATGGGTGGTGCTGGTTGTAAGTCTCGAACTCACGACCCCCTGTTTACAAAACAGGTGCTCTACCAACTGAGCTAAACCAGCAAAAAAGACCGCTTAATTATATCAGGACTTTTAATTTTGGCAAGGCCTCAGAAAGAGGCCGTTGAGAGCTAATTTCTGAAGTATGCAAAAAGACAAACAGATTGCTCCCGGCTTCAGGAATAGTAATGCACCTTACTGCGCTGGAGCCGGTGCTGCCGCTTTCCTTGCTTTGATTTCTTCCTGCTTTTTAAGATTACCTTTCTTTTTCAGGTATTTTTTAACTAATGCATGATTTGGGTAGTTTATGATCATAACAGCAATAGCCTCATGCTGCAGATCCATATACAATTTCCTAGCGAAAACTAGATTTTCTCTTCTAGCTTCATAGCCTAATTTGATTAAAGGTTTTCGCAATTATTGTACTATACAAGACCGCTCAATCTTTGGGCGGTCTTACCTTTGACCATATTATGTCACATTGCGTGCCTTGCGCGGGCGGCCACGTGGCCGCTTTGGCATATCAGGGTCGGGCTTTGGATGTATCCTCGGTCTCCCCCGCGGCCGCTTTGGCGTATCAGCTTCCTGCTTAGGGTGAATCCTAGGCCTGCCCCTCGGTCTCTTTGCTGTTTCCGTGCCTTCAGCCTGTTCTTTTCTCGGTCTGCCGCGCGGCCTTTTAGGTGCCGTCTGCTCAGTTGCTTCAACTGGCTTTTTCCTTGGCCTGCCGCGCTTTTTGGGCTCAGGATGAACCAAGGGCTCACAAATCCCCAGCATTTCCATGAATGTAAAGGCTTCGGATGTGGTGTATTCCCAATACATATCTCTAGTTTTGGGCATTACGTCTTTGGCCGCTTCAGTCCTTCGCCGTGCTTGATTAAGCGCCTCACGCAGGTTCCCGTATGTGTGTTTGTCCAAGAGCCCTGCCTTCTTAAAAGCTCTTATAATGCGCCCTGTAATGATGACAGAAATAAAATTTATAAACTCCTGGCCGATAAGGCTGAAGTCACTTTGAACCCCGGTCGTTGTCAGCTCAACGTCCTGTTTATATTGACGAAATAAAACTTCTATTGCCCAGCGGCTGTCATAGCATTCATAAGCAGTGTTTGGGCTGATATCTTGGTCAGATTCAAAAAATATCGTCCCAAACAAAGGCCTTTTCCTTTCATATTCCTGCGGATCATATGATCCATTAACGCGGGCTCTGGCCATGAAACTTTTTTCTTCTTTGGCGGCCGCGGCGGTATCGCGAAAGGCATAAAGAAAGACTTTGTCGCTGACTTGAACTTTCTTGTAGTGCACGCCTTCCACATTAGACAGTATGCCGTCATTGTCAGGTAAACATAAAACCAGACACTTTAAAACATAAAAACCGACAACTTGAATTTGACGGGCTTTACATAAAAACAGACAGTTGATGAGGGCAGCTCTTTGCTGCTTCTGGATCTTTGTGATCGCTGTTCTTGCGGTGGGCAGGATCGGAAGCGGAGCTCCTGTTCAGAACCCCGCCTCTTTGCATTTAACTCTATGCTTTAGGTTTATCCTCCTTCTTCATTCCCTCTTCCTTTTCCTGCTTCTTGCTCAGCTGATTGACTGCTTTGGTCAGCGTTTCAATCTGGCTCTTGAGCTCGGCGATCCGCTCAGCCTGTTCAGTTTTTGTGGCTTTCAGCGCAGCATTCTCCTTCTGCAGATTTATGTGCTCCGTTGTTTTATTGGCCAGCTTCAGTGCCGTAGATTCCACTTCATTGCGGGCCTTTTTCAGATCCTCGCTCAGGTCGGTTTTATCAGCCTTAAGCTGTTCAATCTCCTTCTTGTATCCCTGCACCAGAGCGTCATATCGCGCCTGGCAGTTTTTAAGTTGAGTGCGGTTGAACTCACGCTCTTCGTTGACGATGCGGTAATTGCTTTGCACCGCCAGGCTCACCAGTTCTTTGGCCCGCATCTCCATGTCTTTGGCATCGACATTGAGTGCAGTAAAAGCCTCAGCTTCTTTGAGCTTTTTTTCGTTATACAGTTTATATAAATCTCTCAGGTGCGTATATGAGCCGCGGCCGAGACGTGCCCTCATTGTGCGTGGATTAACTTCGGCCTGCTCGCTCTCCAGCTCCTCAATGACCTGTGCAGCCTCTTCAAAGGTAACATTGGCACTGCGCTGGGCAGCAGGCTCTTCCAAGCCCGATTTGGTATCATGTATCATCGTATCATCTTGATACATGATACCGTCAGCCTGCTCTTCGCTATTTGCCAAATTCTGCTTTTGTTCCATTTTTTGCTCCTTCATTGTCAGGCCTCCTCCTGCTGATTGTTGATGTCCATATGCTCAGCCTCACGGCTGCGGTAGGACTTGCCCGCGAACTTGACGATGAACGGCCCGTTGCACAGGCGGTCAATGCAGGCATCCACGGCCAGGCCGCTGCCCAGATGGGCCTTCCAGTCCTTCTCAGCAACCTGAGTGGTAATAATTATTGAGCAGCCATTGCTGTGGCAGCGGTCGATGATATCTTTCAAAATCTCAACCTCGCCCGGTAATACCGGGCGGAACAAGAAGTCATCGAGCAGAACTGCCTTATGCTTTGAAAACTCGTCGAGCTTTTGGTTGTAGCCCTCGGTGCCGAGCAGGCACCTGAGTGAGTATATGAGCAGGCAGTAGTCATAGTAGTGCACTTTGAAGCCGCGCTTAATCAGTTCATTCAGAATATTCATGGCAAAATTTGTTTTGCCTACGCCGGTTTCGCCAATGCAGAACACATCGCGCTGTTCTTCAATGGAGGCGCTGTTAATCCAGTTTGTGATCTGCTCAAATTGATTCCTGTGCGCCGGCTCCTGGCTGATTTCGTGCATGGTGACTTTGGGCATGCCTGCCTTGTCTTTGCCGCGCTGAATACGGCGCACAGCAAGCTTGTCCAGGTAATCATGCATCACTACGTAGAACTGTGCGTTGAAGTGGAGCAGGGGGAACCTGTCATCGCTGCTCTGTGCAACAAAGCTGGCGCATATTGCACGGCTCAGCGGGGTTTCCTGGCAGAGGTTCACCACGTCTTCCCGGGTGATTTCATTTAAATCCTTGGTAATCATCTGTTATCTTCCTTATCCATGGCATTAAGGCCAAATTCAGAATTATTTTTAATAATTTGTATTTCTTTAGCTGTTGAGGTTCTGGGCGCAGTGACGGTCGACACGGATATGAAATCCTCAAGCACGGATATAATGGTCACGTTGTCAAACCGGCCTGCATGCAGAATGCAGTCCAGTCCTTGTTTGAGCTGTGTTGGTGCGGAGTTGTAGAACTTGCCGCACAGCTTGAGCAGGCGGTTTCCAGTTTGTTTCTTTCCTGCATCCGGCAGGCGGCTGTGGTTAAAGAATTTGCGCAGTACCTGCTCCACTTCATCGGCGATGTCAGGCATGCGTCTGCGGCAGTCCTCCAGGAGGTCATCAAGCGAGCGGGAGACGAAACGCTCGCTGCTGGTGTAGTCCTCCGGGTGTTTGATATTGCGCACGCGCGGATACGGCCTGGTATCGAGGTCGTACTCTTTGAGCTTGGTGTAATCCGAGGGCTGCAGGATTTCAATTTTGTTATCAGGGAAAAACAGCACCAGTACGGAACAGGCAGCATATTTTTCACCGACGTAGTAGTTGTTGCCTTTGACCCTGATATACCCAGATGCGCTGACTGAGTGTTTGTCATCCACCTTGTCCGGGATGCGGATTTCACCGACAGTAACAGGCTTCAGGTGCTGGCGCTCAAAGGCCTCAAAAAAGGCTTGTCTGGAGCTCTTGCGGTCTTTAACCGGGCGGCTGTTAAACTCCGCCACATCGAGCTGCAGCATCTCATTGACAGCATCATAGCTGACGGCTACAGGCAGGTCATCCATGCTGTGCCCCAGCACGACGCCTTTAAACCGCTGCATTGAGCCCACAGCCCTTTCATTTAAGGCCTTTTCAGTCGCACTGTAACTGTCGCATAAAAAGCTCTCCATCCCCAGACGCCTGTTAATATAAAGCACCGTGGGGTTAACGGTAATAGACCACAGCCTGGTGCCGTCGACTGCGGTGATTTTTCTGCGCCAGGTCAGTGCGGCCTCATTGTCGCTTTTTATGCTGTCAACTCTGCCGCCGAAATGCTTCACTGCAGCAATGATGAACCTGCACCAGGTGCGCACCGAGTGATCTGGGCCGAGCCAGGCAAAGACCAATCCTGAGAAAGCCAGTACTGCCACAAATAACACAGACTTGATGATCCTGCCTGACGGTGTTTTCCAGTAAACCGGATCACCGCTGGCATCAATCTGCATCTGACTGCCTGGCAGTACCTCCGTAATATCGGAAGCGATCGGACCGGTCTCTGCCGAAGCGGCCTTAACGGGCTTAACACCATGGAGCTTCTCCCACTCGCGGTATTTCCTGAGAAAGGTCGCAAAGGGCATGCACCCGTCCGGCAGCTGGCCAGGGAATGCCGGATTGACATCCTGCGTAAATCCAAAGATGCCCTGCAGGTACAGCTTCCGCCAGGCGTCCAAGATCGCGGCATTGCTTCCGGGCTTATGCTCTTTATTTTTGTTGGAGAAGTGAAAGACCTCGATAAAGTCCATGTAAACCCAGGGCTTGCGGTCTTGTTTGCTATTAAAACGCTTTGACAGCTCCTCGTCAGGCATGCTGGCAATCTGCTCTTCCGTAAGCTTGCTCTTTTCTAGTTTATCTTTGAGCTCGTAGACTTTGTCCTTGCCTATGCCCACCTTTTCTGCGAGCGCACGAACACTCTGCTCAGGATTTTTCGCCAAAGCTATAAGCGTGCGCCGCGTAGTTTGAATGTCAATAGCCATGTTGGCTCCTTGTAAATAATACGCACCAAAATCGGTACGGCACGCATTGTATGGAGCCTCAGGCCCCCGCCGGCCCTAAAGTCTGTGTTCGATTTTTGCGGGAGTTTTTGACACGTTATCTCACACTAACTCAACCTCCGTAAAACTATATGGAATTAGATATTATGTGCCTCACAGACGGTGTGCGCAGGACTCATGCCCAGCCTGAAACAGCTTACTGATGGCCTCCAGCGACGGATTGGCTGAGAGTAACTTCCGCCTTTTCTGGCCGGAGATATCAGCAGCGAACTTACGGCAGTTAAAGCTGCTGCCAAAGAAGTCGAGCAGAAAACGCCGCACTGTTGCGAGCTGAGAGCGGCGTGCGGCAAAGGAGAGACCGGTGCGCACGATTAAGCGGCGGCTGCTGTGCAGCATACCAACAGCAAAGGCTTTGCGTTCATCCATGCCACGGGCCATACCCTCAACAGCACTTTTGGCATCCTTGCACAGCTTTAAGATATACAGCACTATCAGAACCGGCATCGGGTGATGCGCATACTCCTGCAGGAAGTACGGCCGGCAGGACAGTGTCCTGCGGGCCCCGTGCGCATCTTTATAGCGGAAGCGCGGCAGATGCAGGTGAATCTCCCTGCCGTCTGTAAAAAAGCTTGGGGGCATGGTGCGGGTATAGCTGCCATGAGCTGACAGTGCTGCATCAGGAAGTAATGAGCTGCGTCTGCCTGTAAATTGGCAGTCGATTTCTAAGGCGCCAGTGCTGCCTTGTTTGGAGTGGAGCAAAAACTGCCCGCGTGATATAGTTTTTCGCATAGTGATTTATTTTTCGCAGCTTGAGAAAGGTAAAAAATCATCAAGCTGCTTTTAAATAATTTAACCAAAATTTCTCTTGTCTATTTCTATCAAGATTGCAGAAAAGATAGCGCTCATTTCAAATCATTGCAAGAGCTGTCTTGTATCATCTCAACAGTAAATTTGATAACTTTTAATTAAATTTTGAGGCTTCAGAGGTGGTTATGGAGAGCAGGGGGCGAAATGGCTGTCGGTTTTTATGTTTTAACGACCTTTTGGCTATGTCAAAAGTTGTCTGAAATTAGATCTACCCCACAGCCGTCATACAGCGTCAGCTCGTAAGCTTTGATGCGCCTGTCATTGCGCTTCATTGGCAGCATATAATGCAATTGCGGGCGGGCCTTGAACTTATCTTCTGCGGCTCTAAAGGGGAAGCCTTTATCAGCAATGATTATGCCACGGTCGATTTTATTGGTCTCAATAAAAGCGCCAAAGGAAGCCGCATCAATATGATTTCCAGGAAAGACCTGAGAGCAAATCGGCTCCATGAGCTCGATGTCATAAGCATAGAGGATCGATACGTCCTTAACACCTTTAACCCGGCCTTTATAAGAGAAACGGCTCAAGTCATTCACTATGCTGCTGTCCTGCCTGAGTGTGCCATCAATAGCGATATGGTGATCCTCAGAAACTGCTTCATAGCGCTTTTGATAAAAGCTCATTCTCATCTTTTCATTGCAGCCAAGAGCACGGACAAACTTTGTTAAGGTGGAACCGCTTAGTGCCGCGTTAGGCATGAACTCCGATACAAATGAATCTCTGTAACGTTGACTGACCCTGCTGAAGGCAGTATAAGGGCTCACAACTCTGACCATGGCTGTTGCCATGAGCTTATAGGCCTCATGGGCAGGCATGATCTCCAGCAAATCCTGCAAAAGATCTTGGGAATACATTTGGGCAAGTTTAGCCATGCCATAGGATTTGTGAGGCGGATCGCAGTCCACGGTTTCTAAAACCTTTGGAACGTAGGTGAGGTTGATGATGTGACCGATGATTTTTCCGTTGATAGGCTGAGGGTTTCTGTTAGCTCCTAAGTATTTGACACCTGTCCGCGCGCGTACCGCGTACCGATACGGGCCGTCCTTGCCCGTGTTGATAACTACGGTATTTACAGGCCTTTGAACATTTCTTACTTCTTCAGGAACTGCCATAAAACCTCCAAAAATCATCGTAAATTCCGTTAAAATTATTATACTATGGTTGCCCTATATTTTAAAGGAATTAATAAATGATTATTTCATATTTTCGTGAATTTATGTAAATCGGCCTATGAAGGGTATAATAGCAACAAAAAGCCCAAGCTAATGCGGTTTTCAGCTTGGGCGGCAGTTGGTCGTGAGGTGCTTAATGTTAGAGCTGACGGCCTGTGAAATTTTCAGCAATATAGTTCAATAAATGAGAAAACCTTTATTTGATCTCATCAAAGTTTTCTGCTGTTTGTGCATTATTTAAAGAAGAAATTTGAGACTTAATAGCTCTAAGCTTCTGATCAACAGGCAGGCCTGTATTTTTTTCGCAAGAACCTTTCGAAGAAATATCTGCTTCCAGCAGGAAGTTTACATATTTATTTGGATCCTCAATATTGCCGTAAGAATCAAGTACATCCTTAATACGGGTTAAGCCTGCATTTATTGAGTCCAATTCCACTTTTATTGCCTGATTATTACTTTTATCGATAGTCATCAGTTCAATCTCAAGACAGGCAAATTCGCACAATAAAATTGATTTAATGTTATAGGTATTACGTACATTTATAATAATATTTCTATAATTCTGCCTTGATTCTGCAAAATTCAAAAACAAATCAGTATTCTGCAATGCTTTTTTAAAGACGTGACTTGTCGATTTAGCCAACTGAAGTGTTTTGAAATATTCATCAAGCTCCTTATTACAACTTTCGTCTAAACTAAAATCAGAAATATCAACATCCATCTCAATACCCATTATAGACAATACAATATTGGCTTTTGATTAAAACTCATCAGGAAAGGCTAACTTTGCGTCATATAAATTTACGTCTGAGACTGCTTTAAGACCAAAGAGTTTTTTATAAGACATTGCTGAAGCAGGATCCATCGGCAACTTGCGTGCTAAGATACCAAACTCTGGATTTTTTGGGTCAATATCTAGCAATTTGGTTGCGAGAGCGAGTTGTTCTTCTTCCGACATAGGCATGTCGTACTTTTTTCTGTATGCAAAATATTCTTCCCACTCTGCATCTGTCTTCGGATCATTAAAAGAAGCCAATTTTGAGGGTTTTGGTAAATGCTTAGTTAACATACGAAAACATCCTTATTAAAAACAAAAGTAAACTTCTCTCTTAGAAGGATTGACACGCAATACCCCTTATCTATGTTAAAAACATTTTACAACATTACACAGCATTTGCGAAAAATTCCGGCATATATTTCTATGATTCTGCTAAATAACATCAAAATGATTTTATCAATAAAATCAGCTATTAACACGGCATACTTTCGGATAATTTCCTGCTTTGTTAAAATTTGAGCAAATGGCAGCCGATGCCTTCCGACACTAAATCATAAATAAAATCCGGCTAAGGTTACCGGTAACAATTTAGCTTTTATTTTAATTAAAGTTGAGGAGAAAGCGCGGCTTTGCCGCTGTAACTGCATGACTGTATTTACCATTGATGCCCGCGGACTTTCCTGCCCTGAACCGCTGATGCTGGTCAAGGCAAAAATGCGCAAGATAGAACGCGGCGACGAGATTGAACTCTTCTCTGACGATCCGGTATCGCTGCGCGACGTTCCGGCTTACTGCAAATTCCTGGGCCACACTCTGCTTGCCAAGCCCGATGATGACCATCCGGCACGCTTTGTGCTGCGCAAGGAAACTTAATGGCGTAATGCGCCTAAAAGCCTGAATTTATCAGGCTCTGAGGCCTTAGTTTCTGCTAAAATATCCCCAATTTTTTGTTATCCGTTTTTGGATTTATTCAATATGTCTAACACCTACGATCTTCAGACCTTTCAAGGTCTGATTTTTACTTTACAAGATTATTGGATGAGACAAGGCTGCATGATCTCCCAGCCGTTTGATTTAGAAGTTGGCGCCGGCACCTCTCATCCGAACACCTTTCTGCGTTCCTTAGGCCCTGAGCCTTTCTGCTGCGCCTATGTGCAGCCGTCCCGCAGACCGACAGACGGCCGTTACGGTGAGAACCCCAACCGCCTGCAGCACTACTATCAGTTCCAGGTGATCTTAAAGCCCTCCCCTGACAACATTCAGGATCTGTATCTGGGCTCCTTAAAAGAATTAGGTTTTGACCCCACCGTCAACGACATTCGCTTTGTAGAGGACAACTGGGAAAACCCGACCCTCGGCGCCTGGGGCCTTGGCTGGGAAGTCTGGCTCAACGGCATGGAAGTTTCTCAGTTCACTTACTTCCAGCAGGTAGGCGGACTGCCCTGCTTCCCGGTAACCGGCGAGCTGACCTACGGCCTTGAGCGTCTGGCCATGTACATTCAGGGCAAAAACTCAGTGTACGATTTAGTGTGGGCCAATACCAAGACCGGCACCGTGACCTACGGCGACGTGTTCCATCAGAACGAAGTTGAGCAGTCTGCTTACAACTTTGAGTACGCCGACACTGACTTCTTATTCAAGATGTTCGATCAGATGGAGAAGGAGAGCACCGCTCTGCTCAATCTGGAGACTCCCCTTCCGTTCCCGGCCTACGAGCGTGTGCTCAAGGCAGCCCACTGCTTCAACCTGCTCGATGCCCGTCACGCTATCTCCGTGACCGAGAGACAGCGCTTCATTCTGCGCATCCGCACTTTATCCCGTGCAGTGGCTGAGGCTTATTACAAGTCACGCGAGAGCTTAGGCTTCCCGATGTGCAAGAACGGCAAGGAGGCAAAGTAATCATGGCAACTAACAATCTCTTACTCGAATTAGGCACTGAAGAGCTGCCTCCCAAAGCTCTGCGCAAATTAGCCCAGGCTTTAAATGACAACTTCGCTGCTCTGCTTAAAAAAGAAGGCTTAGCCTATGAGAGCATCTCCTGGTACGCCACTCCGCGCCGCCTGGCCTTAATCGTTAAGGCTCTTGCTGAAAAGCAGGAAGACAAGGTGCTGGAGATCAAGGGCCCTGCCGTCAAGGCTGCTTTCAACGCTGACGGCACTCCGACCAAAGCTGCTGAAGGCTGGGCCAGGAGCCACGGCATCACGGTGGCAGAGGCTCAGACCTTAAAGACTGACAAAGGCGAGTGGCTCTACATCAAGACCGAGAAGAAGGGCACTGAGGCTGTGGCCTTAATCCCTGACATGTTTAAGCAGGCCCTGGCTTCTCTGCCTATTCCTAAGCTGATGCACTGGGGTGACAAGCACGATGAGTTCGTCCGTCCGGTACACACTCTGTGCATGCTCTATGGTTCTGAATTGATCCCCGGCTCTGTGCTCGGCGTTGAGTCCTCGAAGACCATCCGCGGCCACCGCTTCTTAGGCAAGCAGACTTTAGAAATTCAGAGTGCTGACACCTATCTCGATCAGCTGCGCAACGAAGGCGCTGTGATCGCTGATTACGAAGAGCGCAAGGCCTCCATCAAGGAGCAGGTGCAGGAGCTCGCAGCCTCCGTCAACGGCAAGGCTGATCTTGATGATGCACTGCTTGAGGAAGTCACTTCCTTAGTTGAGAACCCGCACGTGTTCTTAGCCTCCTTCGAGGAGCGCTTCCTGAAGGTTCCTTCTGAAGCTCTGGTGTACACCATGAAGGGCGATCAGAAGTACTTCCCGATTTACTCTGATGACGGCAAGCTGCTGCCTAAGTTCGCTTTCGTCTCCAACATCAACCCTGCTGATCCGTCCACTCTGATTGCCGGCAATGAGCGTGTGGTAAGACCGCGTCTGTCTGATGCTGAGTTCTTCTTCAACACCGACAGAAAGCACAAGCTTGAGTACTATCACGAGCGCCTTGAGAACATCGTCTATCAGAAGGACATCGGCACTATTGCTTACCGCAGTGAAGTAGTGGCTGAGACTGCAGCCTGGCTGGCTCCCTTCTTAAAGGCCAATGAAGCTCTGTGCCGCCGTGCCGCTTATCTTGCCAAGTGCGACCTGGCCACCACTCTGGTGACTGAGTTTACAGACACCCAGGGCATCATGGGCATGCACTACGCTGAGCTCGATGGTGAAGATCCTGCGGTCTCCAAAGCCATCTTTGAGCAGTACCTGCCGCGCTTTGCTGGTGAGCGCATCCCGACTGAGCCGGTGCCGATGGCTGTATCCTTATCTGAAAAGC
This sequence comes from Candidatus Avisuccinivibrio stercorigallinarum, assembly GCA_017694225.1. Classification (GTDB taxonomy): domain Bacteria; phylum Pseudomonadota; class Gammaproteobacteria; order Enterobacterales; family Succinivibrionaceae; genus Avisuccinivibrio; species Avisuccinivibrio stercorigallinarum. The sequence goes on along the minus strand of JADINH010000174.1, from coordinate 37,302 downwards.
TCGTGACCTTAGTTGGCATCTTTGGCATCAATCAGCTCCCTAAGGGTGATAAAGATCCGTATGGTCTGCGCCGCGCTGCCATCGGTCTGATCCGCATCGTGCTGGAGAACAAGCTTGAGTTCAGCCTGGTCGATGCAATTGCCAAGACCGCTGCTGTGCTCGGTGACAAGGTCACTGCACCTAACACCCCGGCCAACGTTGCTGACTACGTGTTCAACCGCTTAAAGGCCTACTATCAGGATCAGGGCATCGGCGCTGAGATCTTCCAGGCCGTGCTCTCGGTAAAGCCGGTTTCACTGCTCGACTTTGACAAGCGCGTCAAGGCTGTACAGTCCTTCAAGACTCTGCCTGAAGCTGAGGATCTGGCTTCCGCCTACAAGCGCGTGAACAACATCCTCTCCAAGGCTGAGGCAGTCAGCGGTGATGTCGATACCACACTGCTGGTTGAGGATGCTGAGAAGAACCTGGTCAGCCACATCACGGCTCTCAAGCCTGAGATTGACCGCTGCTACTCTGAAGGTGCATACGATGCAGCCCTCTCCAAGTTGGCTGAGCTGCGTGCTGACGTGGACAACTTCTTTGAGAAGGTCATGGTTAACGCAGAGGATGCCAAGCTCAAGAACAACCGTCTGTTGATCCTGACCAAGCTGGCAGCCATTCTGTCCAATACTGCTGACATCTCTGTACTCTACTAATAGCATACTGTCAGCTCAAAGGGAGACCCTCGGGTCTCCCTCTTTTTTGCCTGCAGCTGTCATCAAAGGCGAAGTGATCCACGTGGATCAATACACCACAAATAATGTCACAAGGTCATCGACCACTGTGCATACCGGTATAAAGCCTGATATCTATTACATCTGCACACACATACCATTGCATCATCCCACCTAAGCAGATGCCTCGGTTTTGCATCAATTATTGAGTGTAAACAGCAGTTTAAAACACAATGATCCACGTAGATCAATAGTATCCATGCATACACACAATGTTAAACTTCTACATCTAAGTCCCGATCCACGTGGATCAAATGACCAAGAAACATTAGAACTTGTCATGAGTGCACATCGCCAACTTGAACTTGATAACCAGGTATCAGAAAGTCTTCCTTAGATACACCAAATTATCAACTCCTTGATGCCAAGGCAATATACTTAAATTGTTTTACATCATCACATGATCCACGTGGATCATAGCAGAACTGAATTAAGTTAAGTTGATAACAAATGACATTTAGTTAGTTTGATGCATGTATCCTACAAATCGAATGATCCACGTGGATCAATGAATGCTAAATATCTCCCTTCTCAATCGATGACAGTTCCAAAGTGGGAATCAATTAAGAGATAGATAATCAACTCACAACTCGTTGTCACAAATGATCCACGTAGATCAACTTCCGCTACATACTCACCATCTCAACCGCAATCACAATGTTTGAAACTTATAAAATAAGATACAAACCATGGAGTAAATTCAGAGCGATATAACAGAGATATCAGAAGATTGTGAGCATTATAATATAGACCTAACTTTATTTTGATCCACGTAGATCAGAATCAACTTTTCAATGGTTTCTCTATAAGATTTAGATCCGTATTCATGAAAAATCATAGAGGAGAAATCTTTGAAAGATCCGTCATCATTTCTAAAATCAATAGATGATTTTTTCAGATAATCCACGTAGATCAAGTTTTTAAAAATCTCCTCGTAACTTAGAAATGCGAGATAAGAAAAGGTCATCTCATCTAGGAACGACGACAACTTCAAATCTCCAGACAAATTAAACCAACCAAAAAGAAATTAAAAATGCAGGCAAGATTGATCCACGTAGATCAATATCCGCCGGTAAAGTGAATAATGACAACATTGATATGCTCTTAGCCGATTGTTAGATTTTAGGAAATGAGGAAAAAGAAAAAGTCTTAATCAAATGTCATCAATCTTTGCAATATGCACTATCAGAGCATAACTAAGAATCGAAAATTCTTAGATCAGATGATGAAGGAAATCAGACTGAAAAATAAAAAGCATCACAGATGATGCTGCACCTCAAGCCAGCAGTCTCTTACTTCCAGATGATTAGGAGAGTTGAACTTCCCACTGCTGCTTTTGCAGACAAAGGATTGGCTGCAGATTTTGTTAATCTTGAGATGTGTTATTGTTCAGATAGTATTTGCTGATTCCGTAAATTGATTCCTTAATCCTGAAAATATGAGCACTTGTAAATTTTCGCCTAAACGAAATTCAGCAGCTTTAAAGATTTAAGTTCAGACCTGCATTACAGACTTGGCGGCTTCAGATTGGATTAACTGACAGCCATATTAAATGATTGAACATTGGAACGGCAAATGGATAATTCACTGCAGCATTACCGACATCGTAGTGCAGTTTTTCAGCCTGGGCTTGTTCTGCGAATGAGAGATTGATCCAAAGAGTGGAGTGGTATTGAAATTTTAACTTTCAGAAGATCGATGCACCGCGTGGATGACGCCGTAATGATCGTGGATTGAAAAATCTGCGCTCTGCGCGCCAGTCAATAGAGCAGTGCCGATGCGCACGAAAAAATCTGACAAAGCAAAATTGAAATTACTATCGGCGGTATTACAGACAACGATGCCGCGTACTTTTAAGCAGAGCAGACCTACCTAAGTAATCAGCCTTTGCACAGCTGCATACTTTTACGAAGTTACATCGCCCCCGGGCTCAACACAAGCTGGTTTTCTGAATAGCGGCTAAAGCAGCTCAGCCAGTCTAATGATGGGAATAAAAGCCCTCGCCCAGTCAACAGACCAACACAAAACGTACATTAAAATGCAGCAGCCTCTTGAATATCTGCTGCCGTGTGCCTTCAATTCAATTGATGACCAGTTGCGCAGAGCTTGCGGGCACGTCGTGCCAATTGCAGTAAGGACATCGCTGCTGCTACCGCTGCCATACACTGCTCCCTGCCTGGGCGCAGGCGTGGAAACTTTTACTTAAACCTTCAGAAAAAGATGTAGTGCAAAAATTTGCAGGCAGACTGCTCCCTATCGAGTATACAGCATACTGTGTGCTGGTTAAGAGAGGAGCTGATTCTGAATTTGGCGGGATACCGCCGCCAGCAGAGCTGAACGGCGGCGGGTGTGAGATTAGATATCGAGTGTGGCCTTCTCGGCGTTCTCGGAAATAAAGGTGCGGCGCACTTCCACTTCCTCACCCATGAGATCGGAGAGCAGACGATCGGCCTCAATGGCATCTGCAATGCTGACCTTGAGCAAGGTGCGGGTGTCAGGGTTCATGGTGGTGTCAGAGAGCTGCTCAGCTGACATTTCGCCCAGGCCCTTGTAGCGCTGAATGGTCACACCGGCAAAGCCCTGCTTCATGAGGGTATTGTAGGCCTCATGGAAATTGCTTACCGGAGTGGTCTTATTGCCGGAGCGCACAAAGGAGCCCTTGCCAAGCAGATCGCCCACCTTCTCATTCATGTGGCGCAGCAGCGAGTAATCGCTGGAGGCAAAGAAGGCCGGTGTGAGCTCATACTGATAGTCCAGGCCGTGAATGTGGTGCACGATCACAGGATAGTACTTCTGCTCCACAGCATCGAACTTAGTACGTGCATAATAGGACACGCCCTCGGTCGGCATGGCCGGCAGGATCTTGGCAAAGCCCTCAGCCCACTCCCTGACCTTGTGCTCATCGTGAGCCTCTGAGGCATCAATGAGCGGATAGTACATCAGGCTGACCACGATATCCTCAGGCAGATTCTTGGTCAGATGCGTCATGGCTGAGATGACCTTGTTGTAATCGTTAAAGAGCTTCTCCAGCGGCTCACCGTGGATCGGGGCTGACTGCTCGTTGATGTACACAGCAGCGTTGTCCAGAGCCAGGTTGGTGCGGTACTGCAGGGCTTCCTTGTCGCTCTGCACGTAGACCTTCTGCTTGCCCTTCTGATAGAGGTAAAGCGGCGGCTGTGCGATATAGACATAACCGCGCTCGATGATCTCTGGCATCTGGCGGTAGAAGAAGGTGAGCAGCAGGATGCGGATGTGCGCACCGTCCACGTCAGCATCAGTCATGATGATGACCTTGTGGTAACGGAACTTGTCCGGATCGTACTCGTCCTTGCCGATGCCGCAGCCCAGGGCTGTAATTAAGGTGCCCACCTGCTGTGACTGAATCATGCGGTCAAAGCGGGCCTTCTCAACATTGAGGATCTTGCCCCGGAGCGGCAGGATGGCCTGGAACTTGCTGTCACGTCCGCCCTTGGCTGAGCCGCCTGCAGAATCACCCTCGACGATGAAGAGCTCGCACAAAGCAGGGTTCTTCTCGCGGCAGGTGGCAAGCTTGTCAGGCAGTGAGTTCACATCAAGGCGGCCGTTCTTGCGCGACAGGTCACGGGCCTTGCGCACGGATTCACGCACCCTCGCTGACTGAATGATCTTCATGCAAATGCTCTCGGCATCTGACGGGTTTTCCTCCAGGAACTCATTGAGCTTTTCAGAGAGCACCTGGCTTACTGCCGTGGATGCCTCCTGTGAGACCAGTTTGTCCTTGGTCTGGGAGGAGAATTTAGGATCCGGCATCTTCACGGAAATGACTGCAGTAAGGCCTTCACGGGCATCATCGCCAGAGGTGGTGACCTTGTACTTCTTGGCATAGCCCTGCTTGTCCATGAAGCTTGTAAAGGTGGAGGTCAGCGCGCGTCTGAAGCCTGCCAAGTGCGTGCCGCCGTCTTTCTGGGGCACGTTATTGGTAAAGCAGAAAATGCTCTCGTTGTAGGCATCAGTCCACTGCATGGCCACTTCAACCTGAATGTGGCCTTCACAAACCTTGGAGGCGTGGAAGATCTTCTGATTGAGCGCATTCTTGCCCTTGTTTAAGAACTTCACGAACTCCAGCATGCCGCCTTCGTGATGGAAGGTGTGGCTGTTGCCGTCACGCTCGTCAGAGAGCGTAATCTTCAGGCCGGAGTTGAGGAAGGAGAGCTCACGCAGGCGCTTTTCCAGATACTTGTAATCAAAAGTGGTGACTGAGAAGATCTCCGGGGAGGGCAGGAAGCGCACCTCAGTGCCGGTAAGATCGGAATCGCCGATTATCTTAAGCGGCTCCACCGGATGGCCGCCGTTTAAGTAAGTCTGCTGCCAGACATGGCCCTGACGCCAGATGGTCAGCACCAGCTTGTCAGAAAGAGCGTTAACCACCGAGATGCCCACGCCGTGCAGACCGCCTGACACGGTATAGGAATTGGTATCAAACTTGCCGCCTGCATGCAGCACGGTCATCACCACTTCAGCCGCGCTCTTCTTCTCCTCAGGGTGCATGTCAACCGGAATGCCGCGGCCGTTGTCCTTAACGCCAACAGAACCGTCTGCGTACAGGGTGACGCTGATTTCAGTACAGAAACCAGCCAGGGCCTCGTCAATGGAGTTGTCCACGGCCTCAAATACCATGTGGTGCAGGCCTGAGCCGTCATCTGTGTCGCCGATATACATACCCGGGCGCTTGCGTACTGCTTCAAGACCATGCAGCACCTTAATGCTGGAAGTCCCGTAAGTGTCTGATGCTGGCATTGTTAACCTCAAAAATCAGGACGACACAATGCGGCCGTCCTCTAATTCAATACAAATCTTGTTACTGTCTGCAGGGAGCTGCAGCTCCGGCGTGATATTAGTGATAAAGACTTGATTGCGGCAGCGAGCTAAATGGGTGAGCAGTAGATGCTGCGAACGCTTATCGAGCTCTGCGTTTAAATCATCAATCAAGAAAATGCAGCTTCGTTCAGTCTGCTGTTTGAGCAGCAGTGACTGTGACATTCGCATGGCACACACCAGGAGTTTTAACTGTCCCCGTGACAAGGTGGCACCAGCTGAAATTGAATTACTTTTTACCTTCAGATCAGCACGGTGACAACCTATGGAAGTATAGCCTAAAACCCTTTCTTTTTCAAGGTTTTGGGCCATTTGGGCAGAGAGATCAGCCCCCTCATCGAAGCCTGCAGAGAGGTTAAAATCGAAGGTAAACTGCGGCAGAAAATCAGCCACAATGGGCTCTAAAACCGCCTTGAGATCGGCCACATATTTGCGCCTTAACTGAGTTATCTCAAGAGACAATTTGGCAAGCTGGGCATCCCAGACTGCAAACTCACTGTCCGGGGCGTCGAGGCGGATTAAACCATTGCGCTGCTTTAAGGCGCGCATGTAATCAGAGTACAGCCGGGAAAAGTGCGGCACGGTATAGAACACGCCCCAGTCCATAAAATGCCGGCGCTCCTCAGGCCCACCGGTAATCAGTTCAATGCCCTGCGGGTGAATCACCTGCACACAGGTGTAAGAGGCCAAATCTGAGAGCCTGGAGATCACCGCCCCATTGACCTTAATCACATAGGAGGAATTGAGCCTGCCGCGGCTGATGCCGATGTCCACCGGGATCTGCGGCTCAGTATCCGGCCTGACGCTTGCGTAAAGCGAGAACTGCGGGGTGCCGGACTTTATCAGGTACTGATAGCTGCTGCCGCGAAAGGAGCGCGCCTGCGCCAGATAAGAGACGGCCTCAAGCACAGAGGTCTTGCCAGAGCCGTTGGGGCCCGTAATGAGGTTAAAGCCCTCACAGGGCTTTAACTCCAGGGCGCTTAAATTGCGGAAATTGGTTATAAGCAGTCTTTCAATCAGCATGGCTGCGGCTGCTGAGGATCAGACCACTACGCGGCTGATGATGTAGCGGGTGTGCACGCTCTCGCTCTCAGGCTCGCCTTCAGGCTTAATCAGCGCATTAACCAGAGGCTTGCTGAAGTTGAAGGACACCTGCTGTGAGTTCATGGCACCGAGCACATCCTGCAGATAAGAGGCATTTAAGGTGATCTCCACAATAGGCCCGTCGTAATTAATCATCATCTCAGAGGTGGCGACCTCATGCTCGCTGTTTTCGGCACGCATTCTCAAAATCTCAGGCTCAAAGAGCAGGGTCACGCCGTTGACGCGCTTTGAAGAGAGCACGGCGACCTTGGAGATCTCCTCTTTGAGCTGAGCACGGTCAACCACAATGCTCAATGCAATTTCCTTGGGCAGCACGCCGCGCACATTGGGGTAATTGCAAATCAGCAGCTTTGAGGTGAGCTTAAAGCCGTTGCAATTGGTGGTGATCTTGTTGCGCGAAAAAGACAGCTCAATCGTCTCATCTGTGGATTCCAAGATCTTTAAGAGCTCGGCTGAGCAGTTGCGCAGCAGCGTAACCTTAAATTCATCTTCGATGGGCTGAGCGAGCTTGGCTTCAATCATGGCCATGCGGTGGCCGTCTGAGGTAAAGCAGGTCAAATCATCTCCCTTCACCTCAAAGCGCACGCCGCGCAGATATTCACGAAACTCCTCGGCAGAGACGCAGAAGATGGAGCTCTCCAGGATGCGCTTTAAAGTATTCTGGGCGATGCACAGCACCTCCTCCACTTCCTCGTTATTGGGATCAAAGGTCGGGAAGTCACGGCCGTTCCGGCATCTGATCTGGAAACGGGTCTGGGCGCTGACAATGGTGAGATTGCCTTCCTCATTGCGATCGGAAATAAAGGTGACCAGCTGCTGTGACGGGATCTTGGACAAAGTCTCGCGCAGCTTGGCGGCGTTGACCAGCATCTGGCCTTCAACATTGGCCGCCACCGGCACGGTGTAGGACAGCTCAATCTTGTAATTGGTACCAAGGATGGTGAGATAACCGTCCTTGACGGTGAGCATCACATTGGAAGCAAAATCCTCAGTGGTGGAAGTAGAAGACTGTCCGCCGGTGATCGCACATACGTTGACCAGCGGCTTTAAAAACGATGCCAGAGGAGCAGAAAATTCCATTGATGCCACCTACCTTATAGAGCCCGGTTAAGGCTCTGCTTAAACAACTGCCTTATTTTTAATTTTCCCAAAAGCTATTATGCCACGAAGGCCGCGGGCTTCAGTGAAATTTTGCCCAGGCCCTGCTGCTACTCGTTTTTCAGTGACAGCTTGAGGCGGTGATAGCGCGCCGAGAGCTCAGGATCGTCCTTAATCTTGCTCTCAATGCGCTGAATGGCCTCATGCACTGAGCTGTGATCTTTGTTGAAAGCCCTGCCGATCTCCTTTAAGGAGGCGGTGGAGATCAGCTCGCGGATTAAGGCCATGGCCATGGAACGGGCCAGCGACACGGTCTTCTTGCGCTCAGCGCTTTCCATGGAGGAGACCTGAATTTCAAACTCACGGGCCACGCGCTCCTTGATGGTGTCCATGGACAGCACCTGATTGGAGGCGTTAACGAGATTTGACAAAATGCGCACGGCTTCATCGTAGGTCAGGCTGTGCTGAATGGAATACTGGGTAAAGAGGGTCTTTAAGGCGCCCTCAATTTCACGCACATTGGAGCGGATGTGCGAGGCCACATAGTTGACGATGTCATCTGACAGGGTCAGGCCGATTTCCTTGCACTTGTTGATCACAATGGCGGTGCGGGTCTCAGCTGACGGCGGGAACACCTCACAGCACACGCCCGAGCCAAACCGCGAGGTCAGGCGGGCGGAGAAATCCTTTAAGTTGCCCGGAGCCACATCCGAGGCCAGGATCAGCTGGCGGTTGGGGCGGTCGATGAACTCGGCGATGATCTCAAAGAAGGTGTCGCGGGTCTTGGGGCTCTTGGCAAAGTTCTGAATATCGTCCACGATGAAGACATCATTTTCGGTATAGAGATCCTGAAAGTGCAGGGACTGATCGGAAAATGAGGTCTGACGGCCCTTGGCCATGGACTCCACATAATGGCGGATAAATTCTTCAGCGCGGATGTAGACCATGGAACAGTCGGGGCGGTTCTGGCGGATGCGGTTGGCAATGGCAAAGAGCAGATGGGTCTTGCCAAGACCGGAGCCGCCGTAAATATAAAATGGATTGTAATTTGAGGTTCCGGGATTGGTGGCCACCGCAACGGCAGTGGCATAGAGCAGACGGTTGTCCGGATCGGTCACGTAATTTTCAAAGGTCTTATTGGGATTGATGGCGTCATTGCGCATAAAGCGGGGGCGCTGCAGACGCACGGCCGGAGCCTGCGGCTGTTCATACATCTCCTGCATGCCCTGCTGGCCCTGGGCATAATTGTCATAGCGCGGCTGGCGGGCCATCAATGACGGGGTGGCCGCCTGATATTCACCGCGCGGCGTGCCGTACATATTCTCCCCGTAGTTCTGCTGCAGGCTGCCCGGAGCCCCCTGCAGCGGCTGGCCTTGCAGCTGCGGCTGCACCGCACCCTGAGGCTGCAGCTGCGGCGCCATGGTCTTGGGCAGGGCAGACTGCACTGAGCCAATCTGCACGGAAAAGCCCATATCCTGTCTGCCCAGCAGGTGGCACACTTCGGCATAGAACTGACTGGTGTACTTGCTGAAAAGGCTGCAGATAAAAGCAGAACTGCACATGAAGATGATCATGTTGTTCTCAATAGTCAGAGACACCTGCGTCGGAAACAGGTTCATGATCTGCTTATCCTGCTCGTCAGGCGTCGCAGCAGCCACTCTTTGAATGGCGTCATTCCAGGTCTGAATTAAGTCCATTTGTGAAACCGTTTGCGCTCTTTATTCTTCTTGTTGTGAATAGAGGGGAGGAATACTGGCCCTAAGAAAAACGTGAGGCATTTTATCACAGTTTAGACCTTGACCACAGCTTGAAATACAGAGTAGAATACAGCACTTTACAGCGGTGTCTAAAACTCTGCGGCCTTGTGCTGTGCATAAAAAAGCGGAATTTCAGCCACCTAGAGAACGAAAAAAATATTTTAAAACCTACGTTTTTACTGAGGATATAAATCATGAAACGTACTTTCCAGCCTAACGTATTAAAGCGCAAGCGCACCCACGGCTTCCGTGTCCGCATGCGTACTGCTGACGGCCGCAAAGTGTTAGCCCGCCGCCGTGCAAAGGGCCGCAAGCGTTTAACTACTGTTAATGGCTAATACTTCCTTTCCTCGTGAAGGGCGTCTGCTCAAATCCGAGGAATTTGATGCGGTATTTAAAAACCCTGTCCGTGCCAGTGCCCCTGGAATTGTAGTTCTTGCCAAAAAGAACGGCTTAAACAGGCCACGGCTCGGACTGGTTGTACCTAAAAAAGTTTTAAAACGGGCTGTCTGGCGCAACCGCGTCAAGCGCCTCGTCCGCGAAACTTTTAGATTACACCAGGATACCCTACCTGCAGCTGATCTGGTGTTCATCGCCCGGCCGAAGATAGGTGAGATAAGTAACAAAGATTTTTGTGCAGCTTTAACGCGCTTATGGAACAGCATCTCTCGCCGCTTGGACAATCAGCAGTCCTGATGATCAGAACCTATCAGAAGATTTTAAGTCCTCTGCTGGGCCAGCACTGCCGTTTTTACCCGAGTTGTTCACAGTACACCTTAGAAGCCATTCAGGAATGGGGTCTTGCCAAAGGTATTTACCTGGGCACTAAGAGGATCTGCCGCTGTCACCCGTTAAATCCGGGCGGCATAGATCCGGTGCCCAAAAAGCCAAAGAAATAATCTTTTTGCCAAGGAAAATCTTTCCATGGAACAGCAAAGAAACATACTCTTTATTCTTTTTTTGATCCTGTCCCTGTTCTTATATTGGGCATGGGAAAACGATCAGATAGTCGATGCACGCAGAGCAGAGGTTGAGGCCCAGAATGCTGAGCTGATGAACACCAATGCCCAGGCTGCAAGTTCCATCGGCAAACTGATTACGCTCTCAAGCGACAATCTGCAGCTCACCATTGACTTAAACGGCGGCGATATTATCGATGCCAAGCTGCTCAAAGTTCTGCAGGAGCAGGGCAAGGATGATCCTTTCCACCTGCTCATGGATGAGCCCAACTTCGTTTACATTGCACAAAGCGGCCTGGCCGGCCGTGACGGCCCGGACTCCAAGGCCCGCCCTGCCTATACCAGCGCCCAGAACAACTATGCGCTTGAGGACGGCCAGGACAGCGTCAGTGCAGTGCTGACCTACGAAGACGGCGGCGTCACCTATACCAAGACCATCACCTTAAAGCGCGGCAGCTATGTGGTTGAGGTCTCAAACTTAGTGGACAACAAGTCTGAGCGCGAGCTCTCCATGGCCTTCTACGGCCAGTTAAAGCAGACCGTCGACATTCAGGCCCAGTCCAATGCCGGTGCCTTCGGCTTTGTGGCCGGCGCCTACCGCGGCTCTGCCTACTCCTCTGATGACTCAAGATACGAGAAGAACAAGTTTGAAGACTTGATTGATCTTGCCAACGAGAAGCAGAACCTCAACGTGTCAACCTCCGACGGCTGGGTGGCCATGATTCAGCATTACTTCGTGGCAGCCTGGATCGGCGACAACACTCAGAATGTGATTTACTCCAACTCAGCTGAGAACGGCCGCGATGCCATCATCGGCATCCGCACCAATGCCGTGGCCATTCCGGCAGGTTCAAGCCATGACTTCAAGGCTCAGATGTGGATTGGTCCCAAGAATCAGGATCAGATGGAAGTGCTGGCCCCGAACCTTGACCTCACCGTCGATTACGGCTGGCTGTGGTTCATCTCCATTCCGCTCTTTAAGATCATGGAGTTCATCCACGGCTTCGTGGGCAACTGGGGCGTCTCGATTATTATCCTGACCTTAGTGGTGCGCTCGGTGCTCTTCCCCTTAACCAAGGCACAGTACACCTCCATGGCCAAGATGCGCCTGCTCACCCCGAAGATGCAGGAGATCCGCGAGCGTTACAAGGACGACCGCCAGAAGCTCGGCCAGGAGACCATGCGCCTGTACAAGACCGAAAAGGTCAATCCATTGGGCGGCTGCTTCCCGCTGCTCATTCAGATGCCTATCTTCATCGCCCTGTACTGGACGCTGATGGAATCAACTGAGCTGCGCCATGCTCCGTTCATCCTCTGGATCACCGACTTGTCCGTGCACGATCCGTACTTCGTGACCCCTATCCTGTACGGTATTTCGATGTTCTTCATCCAGAAGATGTCACCGACCCCGATCAATGATCCGATTCAGCGCAAGGTCTTCATGGCCATGCCGATTGTGTTCACCTTCATGTTCTGCACCTTCCCGGCAGGTCTGACCCTGTACTGGCTGGTATCCAACTGCTTCACCATCATGCAGCAGATTGTGATCTTCAGATCATTGGAGAAGAAGGGCCTGCAGGTAAGACAGCCAAAGAAGTCAGAGAAGACTGAAAAAGCTTAATTAACATGTCAGCAGATACCATTGCCGCCATCGCCACCGCGCCGGGGCGCGGCGGCGTGGCCATCGTGAGAGTGTCAGGAGATCTGGCACTCTCTGCTTTAGAGGCCTTAACCGGTCTTAAAGATCCCAAACCCCGCTTTGCCTATTTCAAAACCTTTGCCCTTAACCAGGAGCCCCTCGATGAAGGCGTAGTGCTGTATTTCAAGGCCCCGCACTCCTACACCGGTGAGGACGTGGTGGAATTTCAGGGCCATGCCGGCAATATCGCACCGCAGCGCGTGCTCTCTGCCCTGTTAAAGCTGCCCGGCATCCGCATGGCTGAGCCCGGCGAGTTCACCAAGCGCGCCTTCTTAAACGGCAAGCTTGATCTCACTGCCGCCGAAGCCGTGGAAGATCTCATTTCAGCAGGCTCCGAGAGTGCCGCCAAAGCTGCCCTGTCCTCGCTTGAAGGCCGCTTTGAGGAGCGCCTTAATGCCATCACCGAAAAGCTCACCAACTTCCGCGTGCGCATTGAGGCCTGCCTGGATTTTCCCGAGGAGCATGAGGACTTCTTTGACAGCGGTGCTGCCGCTGCAGATCTTGCCGCCATCAAGGCCGATGCCCAGGCCGCCTTTGACAGCGCCAATCAGGGCGTGAAGTTAAATGAAGGCGCCCGCCTGGTGCTGGCCGGTGCGCCCAATGCCGGCAAATCCAGCCTGCTCAACGCCCTGGCCGGGGCTGACAAAGCCATCGTCACTAATATCCCGGGCACTACCCGTGATGTGCTCTCGGTCAATATTGAGGTGGGCGGCATTCCGGTGGTGATCACCGATACTGCAGGCCTGCGCGACAACCCCGGCGACGAGATTGAAGCCATCGGCATCAAGCGGGCGCTGACCGAGCTTAAAAAGGCTGACTTAGTGCTCCTGATGGCCGATCGCACCGCATCAGGTGAAGCCGCAGCGCAGTCACTGCAGCAGATTAAAGAGCAGCTTGGGTCTGACCTCAAGCTTCTGGTGCTCAAATCCAAGGCCGACCTTAAGGCAGACCCAAGCTTTAACGCCATGATGGAAAGCGAGCTCTTTGCCGCCCTGCCGCAGATTTCGCTCTCAGTTAAGAGCGCAGACGGCCTTGATGCCCTGAGAAAGGAGCTGCAGCAGGCTTTGGGCATCATGCCCACCGCCGGGGTGTACTCTGCGCGCCGCCGTCATCTGCAGGCGCTGCAGGACTGCCTTGATGCCGTGGAGCGCTGTGAATGGCAGCTTGCCCAGGGTGATCTGGTGCTTTGCGCCCGCGAGGCTGCCATCGCTGCGGAGCATTTATCCGCCATTACCGGGAAGATCACCTCAGATGAAATCTTAGGCCGCATCTTTTCGACCTTCTGCATCGGCAAATAACTATTGCCCCGGGCGGACAGCTGCGCAAAGAAAATCAGCATTTCGCACCGCCCGGAAATCCTTTAAAATCTGCTCATTAACTTCAATCCAAAAATTTAGAGGACTTTGTTATGAGCAGCAATTTCAATCCTGTTTTCTCAGATAACTGCAACTCCTTTGAAGAACTGCGCCGCTCCGGCGCCGTCTACGTCGACAAGACCGATCTGATTGCAGACTTGCTCAACCACGCCGCTCGCGGCTATCAAATTGCCCGCCCCGAAGGTTTTGGCAAAAGCCTGTTCGTGGGCACCTTAAAGACTTTTTTCACCAAGGGTCTGGAGCCTTTTGCCGGGCTTAAGATTTCCAGCATTGAGCTGCGCAAAGATTTAAAGCCCACCCCGGTGGTGCACCTCGACCTTGCCCGGATTTCGAACTTTGAAACAGCTGAGGAGTTTAGAAGCAGCTTCTATCAGTACATACAGCATGAGCTTGCCAGGCTGGAGCTGCGCGGCCAAGATGGGGCCCGCATCGATGTTAACCGCTGCTTTGAGGAAGACCCAAGGTATCCAAATTTTGCTCTGGACTTCTTGTTAGACAAGCTGCCATACGACTCGCTGGTGCTGCTCGTGGACAACTTCGATGCGCCCATCAATGCCGCAAAGGGCCGATCAGAAGAGCTGCAGCGGCGAATCTTTGGTGTGATCGAAGGCTTCTTTATCATCCTTAAGGATCAGTCCTGCTTTCTGCTGGAGATCGTGACCGGCACCCGGGTCTTCCGGGATCTCGTGGGAGACAGCATCCATTACTTTATCCACTCCATCCCTACCTGCGTGCTATGGGATTTAACGTGCAGTCGTGACGGCCATGTGCTGCTGAGCTTCTCTGAGGAGGAAATTGCAGAATACTTTGCTTCCCCGCTGGAGCATACCGCCCGCGCCCTGAACTGCAGCCGCAGCGCGGTAATGGACAAGCTCAGACTCTGCTGCCCGCGCTATGTTCAGCAAGACAGCAGAAGATGGCTGACAAACGCAGATACAGAAGAACTGACACCTGAATACCGGCCGCAGGATGTGCTGAACTTCTTTGCAGACCACGCAGGCAGCCTCAGCCGGGCCTCTGCACAGCTGCCGCCGGTACAGGTGCTGGGAAGCGGCGATTATTAGGGAGGCAGCCATGCACGATACCACCCGATCATCCTGCCGGGGCTCCTTTGAAGAGCTGCGCCGATCAGGCGCCGTCTACGTCGATAAGACCGATCTTATCTTTGAGCTGTTGTACTATGCCTCCAAAGGCTTTCAGCTGGCCAGGCCAGACGGCTTTGGCAAAAGCCTGCTGCTTGACACCATCAAGACCTTTTTTACCAAAGGCCTGGAACCCTTTGCCGGGCTTAAGCTTGAAAAGCTGATGGCAGGCAGGAGCGCGAAGCGCTATCCGGTGATGCTGATTGATTTTGCATGCTTTGCCAGGGCCGAAAGCGGAGCTGAGTTTGAGCAGGCCTTGAGCTCATGTTTGAGGCGCAGCTGCAAAAGCTGCAGCTGCGCGATCAAGAAGGCCGGCTGGTCGAGACTGACGATGAGTTTTATGGGGCAGACACCCCGCCTGACAGTGCAGATCTCGCGCAGGACATCTTTTCTGCAGTGCCGGAGTGTTCACTGGTGCTGCTCATTGACAATCTCAGCGCTCCGCTTGAGGCCTCCAGGGGCATTCCGGAGCTGCAGAAAGCCATTTTCTGCACCATCTCTCAGTTCCTGTGCATGATGCGGGTATGCCATCCCCATTTCCGTTTTATTCTTGTTACCGGTAACAACATCTACGAAAAGTACCTGCTTGAGTATGCGGCTGCGCAGCATAAGTTCTTTATCAGAGATGACACCGACTGCCTGCTGCAGATCTCACAGGAAAAATGCTGGCAGAGCGTGCTCGGCTTTACCTTATCTGAGGTGCAGGAGTACTTCAGCGCAGAGCTTGAGCTCAGCGCCCGCGCCCTTGAGTGCAGCAAGGAGGAGGTAATGACGCAGCTCATGCGCTGCTGTCCGCGGTATGAGTTTGCTGAAAATAATCTCCACCAAGATTTAAGCGCCCAGCATGTTTTCAGCCCGGAGGACATCCTGCGCTTTTTTGCCGATCCGCGCGCCTGTCTGAAGCAGACAGGACAGAGCGTGCTGCCGGTAAAGAAGGTGCAGTACTATCGGTATTACTGACTGGATGGGATAGATGCAGGAAAGGCGCCAAGGGGACAAAGCGCCTCAGAAAACTTAATACAACCGCCCGTTTGGGATCATCTGCTGCACGTTGTGCATTTTGGGCGGCTGTACCAAACTGTTACAGGCTGATTAAAACAGCTCCTTTAAAACCTCCCGGACCTGAGCTCCGGCGGTATTCCAGTCCTCAGGCACATCAGCCTCCACGGTCAGCGTGCCGTCATAGCCCGATGCCTTCAGGGCGGCAATAAAAGGCGCATAGTCGTAATCACAGCCCGGCACCGGCCAGCGGCGCTCCGGGAAGGAGAGCGGATAATCGACATGCACATGATGGATATAGTCCACGTATGTGCCGATGTCAGATAAATCTTCCTTGGACCAGACCATGTGGCGCAGATCTGCCATGGTGAAGATATTGTCCCGCCCTGCCTTCTTAATAAGCTCCACCGCCTGCGGGACGGTGTTGATGTAGTTGGAGTACTTGGGCCCTAAGGGCTCCAAAATCAGCTCCTGCCCGTTATCTGCTGCAATGTCTGCGAGCATGCGCAGGAAGTCGATGAAGACGCCCTCATATTTGATGCTCTCAGGGGTGGGCAGGGCTCTTGCTTTGCCGTTGCCTAAGATCACCTTTTTGATGCCAAGCTCTGCGGATCTGCTGCAGGTGCGCTCAAGATAATCCTTTAAGCTCTCAGGCTTAAAGCCCTCTACGAAAAATGTCGGCTCCACAATGGGCAGAATGCGCGCGCCGGTGGGCAGCGGCAGGCCGAGCTCCTGCGTCTTTGCCTTAAAGGCCGCAAAGTCCTCAGCGCTCATGCTCTCCAGCTGCGGCATATCAAGCTCTGCATAATCAAAGCCTGCGGCCTTGATAAGCGGGTAGTCCTTTACAAAACCAAAACCACCAAGTTTCATAAAAACCTCCCTTGCCTTAAGCCTGAGCCGCAGCTGCTTTGGCATCCATCTCATCGAGGATGATGCGGGTGTCGAGCATTTCCTTTAAGGAAGCGCGCGGACGGGTGCCGCTGACAAAGTCCTGCAAAGTGGTGCGGGCAAAGATCTCATAGTAGGGGTCACTGTCAGTGTTCAGGGACACCTGTTTGGGCTCTTTATAAAAGACGCGCATCTCCAGCTTGTTGTCAGCCAGGATGTAATAGCCGTTTTCGGTGACGATGGTCCAGCGGTTTTCACGCTTTTCATTTTCGGTCATCGGATAGGCATAACCGGTCTCCAGCAGCAGCGAAGCCCCGCCGGGCAGACGCAG
This sequence comes from Candidatus Avisuccinivibrio stercorigallinarum, assembly GCA_017694225.1. Classification (GTDB taxonomy): domain Bacteria; phylum Pseudomonadota; class Gammaproteobacteria; order Enterobacterales; family Succinivibrionaceae; genus Avisuccinivibrio; species Avisuccinivibrio stercorigallinarum. Next base: position 20,322 of record JADINH010000174.1, on the reverse strand, counting down.
CATGGACGAGGCATAAGTCTCGATGTCATACTCGCTTGCGTACTGATAGATGGAGGCCAGGGTATCGGCCTTATTGTTGTCAGTAAGGTAGAGCGCCATGTCGATAAAGTGCACGCCCAAATTGGTCATGCAGCCGCCGCCTGCAGTCTCCTTTGAGAGCATCCAGCGTGAAGTGGCCAGATAACGTGAAGGCGGTCCTGCCACGAACTTATAGGACATGTGCACAATCTTGCCGTCCAGATAGCAGCGCTTTAAGTCATTGACCGTATCGCTGTAGCGCCAGACGAAAGGAATGGCGCAAAAGCCCTTTTTCTGCTCAATGCGGTTGTAAATGTCCTCCACCTCAGCGCGGTTCAGGCCGGCCGGCTTTTCAATGGTAAAGGGCAGTCCGGCCTCAATCAGATCCACCGCGAGCTTGTGCATGCGGTAATGCGGTGCAAAGGCAAAGACAAAATCAGGCCGAGCCTCACGCAGCATCTGCTGATAATCGGTATACACCGGGCAGCCGTAAGGGGCCGCAATGGCTGCGGCCAGCTTGGGATCGTCATCGCTGACCGCCACCACCGAGCCCTCAGGGAGCCCGGGGAGATAGAGCGGCAGGTGCCAGTGGCTGACACCAAGCAGCGCGATTTTTAAATTTTCAGTGTTTTGCATATCCATCTCCCGGGCTTTACCTAAAGTTTAATGCTGCGCAGATAATCGATGCTCTTCTTCATGCCGATGGATGCATCAGGAATGTCATCGGGGTGCCAGCGGCGCTCGTATTCAAGCGAGAGCCAGCCGTCGTAACCCAGCTCCTTGACCTTGCGGAGGATCTCAGGCCAGGGCACTACACCCTCACCGACGATGCGGGTATAGACGTTGCGCTCGGACTCGTCCGGGTGCGCCACATTTGAAGAGGTAAAGGCCACACCTTTTTTGAACACCAGATCCTTGACGTGCATATAGGCCACGTACTGCTGCTGAATGGCAATGGCCTCCTGCCAGTTCTCATTCTCAGTAAAGGTCAGATTGGCCTGATCGTAAAGAATGCGCACGGCCGGATGGTTGATGTCACGGCAGAGCTCTGCACTGGCCCTGGCTGACACAGACATGGTGTTGAAGTGGTTTTCAATCACCAAAGTCACGCCCTTTTCCTGTGCGGCATCGCCAAGCTCACGCATGGATTCAATTAATTTGGCGCGGCGCTCGGGGATCTTCTCGTGATCATCTGCAGCCTGATTGCCGCCGTAGATGCGGATGTACTTGGCCCCAAAGTAATCACAGTAGCCGATGACCTTTTTGATGGCTGCGATCTCTTTTTGGCGCAGCTCTTCATCCAGGGCATTGAAGTAGGAATTGTAAGGGGTCAGGCAGATGATCTTAATGCCGTTCCTGTCTGCACAGTCCTTTACTTCCTTTAAGGTCTGTTCATCGCAGTCGCAGGGCAGGCCGGAGCGGTAATCATCCTGCACCACAATCTCCACGCCGTCAGCGCCGATTTTCTTCATTAATTCAATGGCTTCACACACGGTGTACTCAGGGGTGCCCATGGTGTGGCCGGCTATCTTAAACATAAGTCTCTCTCCTCTACTCTTAATCCATTGCAGGAAGCCCGGCGCTGCGCAGAATGCGGTCGAGCAGTTCGTGAGTCTTATAGGCATCAGCAGCATCGGTCATCGGCTTCTTGTTATCGCGCACGCAGTCAAGGAAGTGGCGGATGGCATTGGAAAAGCCGAGCTTGTCCTCAGAGCGGGCCCAGCCCATGGCCAGCGGGGTCATGGCAGTCTTGTGCTGCTCTTCAGAGTCGGTGATGGTGACGCTGTCAGGCATCTTGATGAATGCTGAGCGGTTGGAGCCGTGCAGCTCAATGGTCTCCTCCCACTGCCCGGAGCAGCGCGCGGCAATCAGCATGCCTGAAGCCCCGTTTTCAAACTCCAGCTGGGCGGTGGTAAAGGTCTCATAGTACGGATCGGTGAACTTGGACAGAGCCTTGACGTCCTTGACCTCACCGCCGTAATAGCGCATCAGATCAACCATGTGAATGGCGTTCTCCAGGGTGGCGCGGTACTCAGTGGCCGGGCGGTTCTTCTGGGCGATGATCACCTCAGGCGGATTCTCGCTGTAGACTGCCTTGGCCTTCTGGCACACCGGAGCATAACGGCGGTTGAAGCCGATCATGAGCTTGTGTCCGGTCTTTTCGGCAAGCTCCACCATATGAGCGGCATCTTTAAGGGTGGTGGCCATCGGTTTTTCACTGTAGACGTCCAGGCCGTGCTCAAGCAGGAAGGAAATCTGCTCGGCGTGGCAGGCCTTGGGGGTGAGCACAAAGGCGCAGTCAAGGTTCAAGTCGACCATCTCGCCCAAGGTGCTGACCGCATGCTCTGCACCGCACAGGCGCTGGGCGCGCCTGGTGTTCTCAATATCTTTGGACATCAGACCGACAAACTCCACGTCATCAAAGCGCGGCAGCACCGGCAGGAAGTTGTTCTTGGACACATAACCGACGCCGATGACGCCGATTCTGATCTTCTTATCGTTAGTCATTGTTCTGCTCCTCCTCGTCATAAGCTGCCAGAACATTGGCAATTACAGCGCACTCATCTGCACTCAGGGCGCGCAGCGGCTTGCGGCAGACGTCGGTCTTGATGATGCCGCGCTGCTTTAACATGGTCTTTAAGGCCGGAATGCCCGGAATGCCGGCTAAGGCTCGGTCAAGCTTTACAATCTGGCGCTGGGTCTTTTCAGCCCCGGCCAGATCGCCTGCCTTGTACTTGGCATAGACGCGGTTGAAGGCCTTGTGGAAGACTGCGCCCGGGCCGGTTACGGTGCCGACACCGCCGGTGACCAGGCACTGCAGGAACAGGCTGTCACAGCCGATTAGCAGATCCGGAGTGCGCGAGGCGCAGTTTAAGTAATCCTCAACGCGCATTAAATTCGGGCAGCTGTACTTGATGCCGGCCACGTTGGGGAAGGTCTCAAGCAGACGGCCTAAAAGCTTGGGGGTGACATCATTGGTGGTGCAGCCCGGAATGTTGTACACATAAACCGGGAAGTCAGCGGGGGCGGCTGAAATCACATCCTTGTAGTACTCAAATAAAGCCTGCTCGTCCATCGGGAAGAAGGCAGGTGACATGACGCCCACGCCGTCAGCGCCGATTTCTACAGCATGGCGCACATGAGCTGCAGTCTCGGCGGTGGTCATGCTGCCGCACTGAATGAACAGCGGCAGGCGGTGATTGTTGACCCTGGCCATCACCTCAGCCACCTGATTGCGCTCGGCTGCAGTGAGCATCAGGCTCTCGCCGTTGGTGCCGTTGGGGTAAAGGCAGCTGACGCCTGCATTTACCAGGAACTCGGTGTACTGCTCCAAAGAGGCAACGTCCACGGTGCCATCTTCGTTCATCGGGGTGATCGTCGGAATGACAACACCAAACATTCTCTTGTCGTACATGATATTTCTCCAATCTGCGGCCGGTCTTGCGGCCGCTTTTTAAGTAAAGTCTTCCTGTGCCTGCCCGCAGGCAGGAACAAAACAGTTAAAATCCAGGGTTAAATTAAGGGTTAAGCTTTAGTACTTCTGCTTTACCTGCTGCACCAGCTCATAGAGCTTCTTCTGCTCATCAGTGGCGTTGGCAATAAAGTTCTCCACCACGGGCTTGACTGCATCCATGAACGGGGTCTTGTCCACGCTGTTTATCTGCATGCCGTCCTTTTCCAGCTGGGCGCGGGACTTGTCGATGGCGTTGGGCCAAATCTCATTGTTCCACTTCTCAGTGAAGGCAGCACCGGCATCGAGCAGAGCTTTCTGATCTTCAGGGCTCAGGCCGTCAAACCAGACCTTGCTGACGAACACCAAGTCAGGGATGGTGAAGTGTTCGGTCAGGGACATATACGGGCAGATTTCCTGCCAGGCAGCAGCCAGCACATTCGGGATCTGATAGTCAGCGCCATCGATGGTGCCCTGCTGCATGCCGGTATACACCTCACTGAACGGCAGCGGAGTGGCAATGGCGCCCATGGCGGTGATGGCCTCAGCGAGCACTGCATCTTCCATGCAGCGGATCTTCAGGCCGTCCAGATCGGCCGGGGTGTTGATGGCGCGCTTGGTGTTCACAAAGCTGCGGCTGCCAAGGTCAGTCCAGGCAATAATCTTAAAGCCGTTGGCCTCAGCATCGGCACTTAACATCGCAAAGACCTCAGGATCCATCATGGTCTTGACTGCCTGCTCGCCGTCTTCCCAGATATAAGGCAGCGAGAACACTGACCACATCGGATTGAAGGCGGAGAGATCGGTCACGGCGCATTCGGTCATCTCGATGGTGCCGTTCTGCAGGCCCTCATAGGTGGCAACCTTGTCGCCTAACTGTGCTGAAGGATAGAACTGCATTTCCAGGCGGCCGTTTGAATGCTGGGAAATGAGATCGCCCAAAGCCTTGGCGCCGTCAGCCTGGGTGCCGCTGGAGGCAAACACCACTGAATACTTCACCACGGTAGGCTGGGCGGCAGAACCTGCAGCAGTGTTTTTCTCATCGTCAGAGCAGCCGCTCAGGCAGGCCAGGGCAATACCAGCACATAAAACAGTCATCAACTTCTTCATAAGAGTAATCTCCACGTTTTTGCAAAACAAATCTGTAAACCTGTTAAAAACCTGCTACTTAAAACGCACCACCGCTTTGACAGCCCGGCCGGAGAGGGCATCCTCAAAGGCCTGCAGTGCATCCTTGTAGTCATAAACTGAAACTAAAGCCTTAAGCTCAGGCTGCAGTTTGGTCAAAATCCGCACCGGAGCTGAAGTCCCGTCAGAGAGCAGCTGCGGATACGGGCCCTTGGCACCGGCGATGGTGATCTCCTTGCGCATGATGGGCAGGAGCTTTAAGGCGCCGGCATCAGCGTGGTAGACCGAGCCCACCACAATGCGCCCGCCCGGACGCACCGCTTCAAAGGCAGAACCGAGCACCGGCACCGCGCCGGTGGCTTCAATCACCACATCGGCACCGTGCTGTGAGGTCAGGGCATGAACCTTGTCGAGCCACTTGTCATCACTGCTGTCCACCACTTCCATGAAGCCCAGGGACTGCACCTTGGCAAGGCGCTCTTTGCTTCTGTCCACGCCCACGATGGTGCCGGCCCCAAAGCTCTTTAAGATCAGGGCTGAGATAAGGCCCATGGCACCGAGGCCGAAGACCACTACCGAAGAGCCCGGCACCAGCGCTGCCTTGGAGGCAATGCGGTAAGCGCAGTTGGTGGGCTCAAGCAGCGCGGCAGTTTCAAAGTCAAGCTCATCGGGGATCGGGCTTAAGAAGCTGTAATCCTCAGTGTTGAGCACCAGGGTCTCTTCTGAAAAACCTCCCGGCAGCAGGGCATCGTTCATGCTGCGGCAGTAGTTCTGCATGCCGTTTAAGCAGTTCCAGCAGCGGCCGCAGGTGCGGCTTAACTCACTGCCCACGCGCATGCCGTTTTTAATGCCGCCCGCGCCCGCACCGGCATCAGTGACCACACCGGAGAACTCGTGGCCGAAGTAACGCTCATCCTTTAAGGAGCGCTGGCCGCGGTATAAGGCGAGATCACTGCCGCAGATGGCGCAGGCATGGACGTCCACCTTGACGGTGCCAGGCTGCAGGGCCTGCACAGCGCTGCAGTTGTCCTGCAGCTCCAGTTTGCCGTAATCGACTAATGCAACTCTTCTCATCTTCACATCCTCCGCCTGAGACTAAATTCTGTAGCCCAGGATTTCAGGCACCCAGGTAACCAGGGCCGGGATGTAGGTGATGGCCAGCAGCACAAACATTTCACCGATGAGGTAAGGGATGGTGCCGCGCACGGTGTCCTCAATGGAGATCTTGCCTATCTTGCCCGTAATAAAGAGGCAGTAGCCAAGCGGCGGGGTAATGCAGCCCATGGTCAGGTTCAGGCACATCACGAGGCCGAAGTGCACCAGGCTGATATCCATGGCCATAGCCACCGGGGCTAAGATCGGGGCGAGAATGATCACGGCAGCACCGCCGTCCATGAACATGCCCATGATAAGGAGCAGGATGTTGACCAGCAGCAGGAACACCCACTTGTTCTCGGTAATGGAGAGGATCAGGTCGTTGACCATCACCGGCATCTGCAGGGCAGTCAGGCCGTAGCTGAACACTCTGGCGCAGGCGATGATGAGCAGCAGCGGAGCGGCGCTGTTCACGGCATTGAGCAGAATGCCCCACAGATCCTTCATCTGCAGTGTGCGGATGACAAACAGGCTGACGATTAAGCTGTAGACCACGGAGATGGCGCCGGCCTCAGTCGGTGTACATACACCTCCCATGATGCCGCCCACCACAATCACCGGCATACCCAGCGGAATAATTGCATCAATTAAAGTCTTTTTGACTTCCTGAGAGGTCGGCTTGTCAGTTCTGCGCGGGAAGGCATGCACGCGGTTGCGCAGGAACACCACAAACATCAGCACAAGGCCCAGCATCAGACCCGGGATAATGCCGCCCATGAACATGGAGCCCACGGAAGCACCCACAGCAGTGGCATACACCACCATGATGATGCTCGGCGGAATGATAGGACCGCACACAGCAGAGGCTGAAATCACACCGGCAGCCTCTCTTACCGAGTAGCCTTCCTTCTTCATGGACGGGATTAAGATGCCGCCGATGCAGGAGGCGCTGGCCTGTGCAGAACCGGTAATGCCGCCAAAGAACATGCTGGACACGATGCTGGCGTGGGCCAGGCTGCCGGGCAGTCTGCCAATGAGCAGCAGGGCAAAGCGGATTAACTTCTCAGTAATGCCGCCGCGGTTCATGATCTCGCCTGCAAGCATGAAGAACGGGATGGCCAGAAGCGGCAGATTGCCCATGCCGTTATAGATAGCCTGGGAGACGGCCACCGTAGCCATCGGGGTGCCGGTGCTGCTGGAAAGCACCGCAAGGCTCAGTACGCCGGTCAGCAGCAGGCTGACGAAAATAGGCACACCGGCAATAATGATCACAAAGGTCAGTACAATGAGCAGTGCAATAATAACTTCCATGTTGCGTCCTCCTATTGATTGCCGTCCTGCACCGGATCATCCACAATCTTGTGCTTGGCCATACGCACAAGTTCATAGATGCACAGGCCGAAGCCTATGGGCATGGATACGTAGTAATACATTCTGGGAACCTTAAGCACGGTGCTTAAAATCGTGCCGCGTGAGGTGTACTGCGCACAGATGATGAACAGGAACACCAAAAAGATCACGGTCAGCAGGAGGATGAATGCACGCAGTCCCATGCGCACGGCGTGAGATTTGGGCAGGTTGCTGACCGTTGAGAACTCAATGTGGCCGCCGGTGCGGAAGGCTCTGGCGCTGCCGAACATGGCCATGGCCACGAGCAGAGCCTGATTGACCTCATCGGCCCACAAAAAGCCTGATGCGAAAATGTAGCGGTCGACCGTATTGGCCGCGGCGATCGCCACAATCGCGGCAAGAGAAAATGCAGAGACGACATCCTCAATCCAATGGATTGCCGTGTCGACGCTGCGCATTATATTTGTCATAGACATCTCCTTTCCTTAAGTTTTGGCCTATTAGTTAAAAACCTGTCTTTTCTGTGCTTAATACAGCACCTGACCGTGAAACCCGAGCTGCCGTGAAATCATCAGAGCGGCGTCCTTGACCTTGGCAGCGACAAAACTCTTCTTCTGATCGGTGAGCATGTTGATGTGGCTGGAGACCGAAATTGAAGCCACCGGCTCATTGCGGTGATTGCGCAGCACGGAGCCCACGCAGTACATATACGGGCCGTCCTCGCGGTCATCAATGGCATAACCGCGCTCCCGGGACTGGCGGGCATCCTGCAGCACGGCCAGAGCGGTGGTCTTGGTCAGCGGGGTATTGGCCGGATAAGGCTCCGGGCCTAAGATCTTTAAAATCTGATCATCGGTGTAGGCATAGAGCATGGCTTTGCCCAGGGAAGTGGAATGCAGATCGCGGCTGGAGCCCACCTTGGCGTCAGCTTTGACTAAGGACAGATCCTCAGCGCGGTCGATGTACAAAATCTTGCCGCGGTTCTCTACACCGAGGAACACCGTGCCGCCTGTCTCGCGGTTTAAAGCCTGCAGATAAGGCCGGGCAACATCTATCACGCCAAGATCAGCCACTGCTGCAGAGCCGATGTTAAAGGCCAGCAGGGACAGGCCGTAGGTTTTGCGGCTCTTGTCCTTCATCTCCAGCATGCCCTTGGCCACCATTGTGTTAACCAGGTCAAAGGCTGAGGACTTGGGCAGATCCATCATGTCGCAGATGTCCTGCAGGGTGAGATAGCGCCTGGTATCTGCAAACAGAATTAACAAATCAATGGTACGGGAGACAGACTTTACCAGCTTCTGACTTTTGGCCGAAGCGTTGCTGCTGTCATCTTCCGGCTGTGCGAAGTAGTTAAAAAAGTCGTTCATGTATGCGAACCCCGTAATAATTGAACTTTCTTGATGGCTTCAATCTAACACCCTGCAGCGCATGATCTGTCAACAATCTCAGACTTCCTTTCAATTTGTTGAGCTCCCTTGCAATTCTTATCCGCAGCGTCGGATAGTTCACATACGCGAACCAAAATGAGCTTGTTGTGAACCGCGGCCGCACAAATTTGAGTTAACAATGCGCCCCTTAGTTTTGTTTGACGGGAGAAAAAGCAGATCAGGTTTTGGTGCAGACCTTATGGTTTAAGCGGTATTTATGCGCTTTAAGCGCATCAGAAGGGTGTCCATAGCACAAAACCCGGCAGGATTGTTCAATTTTAGATCCAGGCGCGGCATATCTGCAGTTGCGAACTTTTTACCGCTGCCAAAATCCGGACTGTCCGCAGTGTCCGTGGTGCGGTGCGCAGAGCGCGGGCGGTATAAGTGCTGACCTGGCCTCAGGCGGCACACAGCCGCCCATCACTGTGCAGTCCATTTAGAGAGACATTTATAGTAAGATGGAACTGACGGGAAAGCTCACGAGAGGCATCGACATGGCGGATGATACAGAATTTACTGACTTAATAAATACTCTGCCGACAGGCGCAAGCTTTGCGTTCCTGAGAATGACCAACAAGATTTACGTCGATAAAACTGACCAAGTTTTTGCTTTGGCCAGCGTCACCGGCGGCTGCTATTTTCTCTCCCGCCCCCGCCGCTTTGGCAAGTCTACTTTGGTAAACACCCTGCAGGAATTATTTGAGCACGGCACACAGCCCTATGACGGCCACGCATCCTATTTTAAGGGCCTGGCCATCGACGGACAGTGGCAGGAGAAGCCGGGTGCCTGTCAGGTCGTACATTGGGATTTTTCCGCCTGCCATACCATTCACACAGCCAATCAATGGGAAAACGATTTAATGCTCAGGATTGGCGCGCTGGCAGAAAGGCTGAACATTCAGATTAAACCTGAATATAAAAATAATTTTACCTGGATGATTAAAGACTTTTTGCAAAAAGCAGAATATAGCAGCCTGGTGCTGTTAATAGACGAATACGATGCCCCGCTGATCTATGCCAGATCAACGGAGGAGATTAAAGCCTTCCTTGCAGTGATGCAGAATTTTTATGCCATAATAAAAAGTTATTCAGAAAAATTCAGATTTATTTTTATCACAGGAGTGTTGGGCTTCAGAGCCACACCTTTATTCCGCGAAGGAAATTTTATCCGCGACATTTCACAAAATCCGCTGTTTGCTGACATCTGCGGCTATAGCACAGAAGACTTGAAAACGCACTTTGCAGCCCACCTGCGCTATGCCGCCGCAGTCAGAAATAACACAACCAAGGCTCAGATCAGCACTGCAGATACAGACAAGCTGGCAGCCGAAATGACGCAGTGGTACGGCGGCTTCTATTTTGCAGAAGATGCAGCGTCAGCGGTACTTTCTACCTGGTCAGTGCTCTCCTTTTTTAACAATCCGCGATACTCATTGACTACCTATTGGAACGAGACCTGGGGTGATTTTAATGAGCTGATGCGCAAAAAGCTGTTAAAAGAAAATCTGCTGACTGCGCTTAGAGCACTAACGGCAAACGAAGCTCTTGACGTGAGCAGGAGCGACTTTAATGATCCCTCGACCCTGGACAGGATAAATGTCTATGTCCTGTTATTCCAAACCGGCTATTTAACTTTTAAGGCCGGCATCGGCCTGGCTCAAGAGAGCAGCACCGGCATCTTTCCTTTGTGTATGCCCAACAAAGAAGCAGCGGCCTCACTGCCCAAACTCATGGCCAGAGCAATTTTTTCGGACAATGGATGGCGCTTCTCTTTTGCTTATTACCAGCTGGGTTTTATCAAAGCCGTGCAGGCAGCAGACCTCGATCAAATCTGCTGCCTGCTGACAGAGCTGCTGCAGCCGGTAGATTACAAACCTATAGAGCTCACCGGGGAGAGCATAATTACCGCCCTTACAGGCTTCTTTATCCTAAGCTGCGGCTTTAGCGTCAGGGTCAATGAACATCAGCTCAGCGGGAGCCCGGCTCTTAGAGCAGACAGCCGGAGCCTGCAAAAATCGCTGATTTTAGAATTTAGATGCAGCAGCAGTGACCGGGAGGAAGATTTGAACCAGTCTTTGCAGCAGGCCCTGGAGCAGCTAAAGAGCAGGCAGTACAGTGAGCCCCTCTGCCAATACCCGGACAGGCTGCGCCTTGCACTGGTGTACTCCAGCGTAAGCCGGCAATTTGCCCGCGCAGCTCTGGCAGACTAAAGAGCTTAAGGCAGAGCACACAAAAAAGCCCCGGCAAAGTGCTGGGGCCATTAATATGATCTTGATTAGATATTAGATTCTGTTTAGACGCGCTTCTTGAACTCGTTGGTGCGGGTATCGATTTCGATGCGGTCGCCGATGTTCACGAAGTCAGGAACCTGAATCTCAAAGCCGGTGCCGGCCAGACGGGCAGGCTTGGTAACCTTGCCGGAGGTGTCGCCGCGCACTGCAGGCTCGGTGTACTCAACCTCACGCACGATGGTGATCGGCAGCTCTACAGAAATGGCCTTGCCGTTGTAGAAGGTAACCTGGCAGACATCTTCCATGCCGTCAACGAGGTAATTTAAAACGTCACCTAAATTGTCCTTCTCTACGTCATACTGATTGAACTCTTCGTCCATGAATACATAGAGCGGATCATTGAAATAAGAGTAGGTGCAGTCCTTGTGCTCTAAGATCACATCGTCAAGACGATCGTCTGCACGGAACACGGTCTCAGTGCCGGCCTCAGAGAGCAGGCTCTTGAGCTTCATCTTAACCACAGCAGCATTACGGCCGGACTTGTTGTACTCAGTCTTCTGCACCACCATAGGATTGCCGTTTACCATGATCACATTACCGGCACGAATTTCTTGGGCTAATTTCATTAATGTTCACCTTAACTTAAATACATCACGTCAACGCGACGTGTACCTTAATTTTAGTTAACGCTATATTATAACAGCTCAGAGCTCTTTTTCGCGGCGGATTTCCGCTTGTTTCTGGGCCGCAAAGTCCGCAAGGCTCTGCGCGAGATTAGGCAGGGTAAAGAGATAGCGCTGCAGGGCGGCACAAAGCTCCCGCCACCTAAGTTCAAAGCTGTCAAAGTCAAGCTCCGGGCGCGCGGCGCGCTGATTGTAACAGAGCATCAGCTGCCACAGCTGTTCCCGGCTTTCAGGGCCGGCCTTTGAGACCTCAAAGAACAAATCCATAAAGGCCTTGAGCTTGACGATGTGGGTGTCCTCCTCCTGCGGATAGATCTGCCACAGAAAAGGCCGCCCGCAGTACATGGCGCGCACGATGCTGTCCTCGCCGCGCACTAAGTTGAGATCTGAGGCACACAGCAGAGCATCATAGGCAGACTGGCTGACCATCGGGGAGACCGTAAAGGACAAACAGCCCTCACGGTAACTGTCCCCGGTCTGCAGCCTGGTGCCGAGCAGCATATTGAGGTTCTCAAGGGGCAGTCCTGCAAAGAGCGTAAAGTGCGTGGGCCTTGCAGAGGACTTAAGCAGGGTGAAGAGCTCGGAGAGCGCCTCATTGTGATAGCAAAAGAGTGTGGCCTCGCGCACCCCGTCTTTGCAGTACTGATGGGGCTGTGCAGCAAGCTGCTTAAACCTGGGCTCGAGCAGCAGACCGCCGGTCTTTTTGGTAAAGCCCGGGTAAAAGTAATAACAGTGCGCAAAGCTGCCAGGCGAGCTTAAGGTATGAAAGTCCTCCACCCACTTTTCAGCTGACAGATAATCAAGGCAGATGACCAGGGTGCCGTCAGCTTTAATCTCTGCAGCCCGGCTCTGCGGCAGATGGCAGAGAAAAGCCTCAATCACCGCATCGGCCTTAGCGCCGGTGTGCGCCTCAAAGGGCAGAAAGCGCAGCCCCGCACTGTCATCATCCGGGCGGGCGATGGTGCGCAGCACCTTGAGATCATCGCAAAAGAGCTGCACCTGATGGCCAAGCTCACGCAGCAGGCGGGCAAGGCGCAGGCACACTCCGGCATCCCCATAGTTGTCGACCACGCGGCAGTAAATATCAAACAGCATGCAGCTCTCCTTTGCAACGAATACGGTATCCTGGCGGCCATTATAGCGGCTGCGCTCAGGCTTTAGTTTTTTGTAACAATTTTTAGATTAAACGCTTGCTAAATACGTGCCAGATGTGCGCAAAATTTCAGTTGAGAAAGTTTATCTGCTAAATTTGCCCGCCGCTTAACAAAACCGGAAAAAGCAGGTAAAAACGCCCGCAAAAAGTGGCAGACTAAGGGGTGAAAACAGGAGCACCTTTCAGAGCAGTTATACACATCAACTCTTTAAAAAATGCTCGCAGAATCAAGGACTTAGCCGTCCTTGATGTTGATATTTCAGAGGAAATTCCGACCCCGCACCGTCTCATTTTTAAGAGGTTGAATTTTGAGGTTTCGGCCGCTAAGATGGTGCGGATTTTTTGAGTACATGGGTGAGTTAAATGATCAGATTTATTGTCAAAAGAGACGGCCGCAAGGTGTCCTTTAATCAGCAGAAAATTGCCAATGCCATCAAAAAGGCTCTGCTGTCCGTACACCCTGACGACGACATTACACCGCAGGACGAAGAGCTCGTAGTCAAGCTCACTGCCGAGGTGGTGAATCTGATCGAAGGCGAGGTCAACCGTGTTCCGACCGTGGAGCACACCCAGGACTTAATTGAGAAGGTGCTCATCAAGCATGATCTGGCCGATGAAGCCAAGAACTTCATTCTCTACCGCCAGCAGCGCACCAACATCCGCACCTACAATGCAGACTTGACCCGCATTTACCGCGACCTGACCTCCAAGTCCACCGCCGACATGGATTTAAAGCGCGAGAACGCCAACATCGACGCCAATGCACCGATGGGCCTGATGCTGCGCTTTGGCTCCGAGGGCTCCAAGGACTTCGTCAAGCGCTATGTATTAAAGCCTGAGCATGCCCTGGCCCATACCAACGGCACCATCCATATCCACGATCTGGACTTCTATCTGCTCACCATCAACTGCTGCCAGATCAGCCTGAAGAATTTGTTTGAGCGCGGCTTCTCCACCGGCCACGGCTTTTTGCGTGAGCCGCAGTCCATTCAGTCAGCCGCGGCTTTGTGCTGCATTGCCATTCAGTCCAATCAGAACGACATGCACGGCGGCCAGTCCATCCCGATGTTTGAGTATGATCTCGCCCCGTATGTAGGCATTTCCTACTTAAAACACCTGGGCAAGGTGATTCAGGTGTCGCTGCGCAATGATGATTTTGACACCACAAAGTTAAGAGCCTTTGGCAAAGAGCTCTATAAGAAGAACAATTCCCTGCTCACTGAAGAGAGCCAGAAGTCTCTGCGTGAGGAAGTAGCGGCCGAGCTGCGTCCCTGGTATGACAAGGATGACTTTGAGGCCCTGCTTGACTACATCTTTGCTGAGACCTTAAAGCTCACCGAGCGTGAGACCTATCAGGCCATGGAGGCAGTTATACACAACTTGAACTCCATGCAGTCACGCGCCGGTGCACAGGTGCCTTTCTCCTCCATCAACTATGGAACCGGCACCACCCCCGAGCAGCGCATGATCATGAAGAACGTGCTGCTGGCCACTGACGCCGGCTTGGGCGGCGGTGAGACCCCGATTTTCCCGGTGCAGATCTTCAAGGTCAAAGACGGCATCAACACCAAGCCCGGCGACGTAAATTACGATCTGTTCCGCCTGGCCTGCCAGGTGTCAGCAAAGCGCCTGTTCCCGAACTTCTCGTTCCTCGATGCGCCGTTTAACATGCAGTATTACAAGCCCGGCCACCCGGAGACTGAAGTGGCTGTGATGGGCTGCCGCACCCGCGTGTTTGGCAACCACTATGACAAGACCAAGGAGATCATCCCCGGCCGCGGCAATCTGTCCTTTACCACGGTAAATCTGCCGCGTTTGGGCATCGAAGCTCACGGCTCCATCAGCCATTTCTATGACAGCCTTGATAAGGTGATGCAGATGGTGTGCGTGCAGCTGCTCGACCGCTTTGACATCATTGCCGAGAAGCACGTCTACAATTATCCCTTCTTGATGGGCCAGGGCGTGTGGATCGACTCCGAGCGCCTGAACATGGACGACAAGATTGGCGATGTGATTAAGAACGGTTCACTCTCCGTGGGCTTTATCGGCCTTGCTGAGACCTTAGTGGCCTTAATTGGCAGACATCACGGTGAGAGCGAGGAGGCACAGCGCCTGGGTCTTGAGATCATCGGCCACATGCGCGAGGCCATGGACAAGAAAGCTGACGAGACCGGCCTTAACTTCTCATTGTTCTCCACACCGGCAGAAGGTCTGTCCGGACGCTTTGTGAAGATTGACCGCAAGATTTACGGCGAGCTCAAGGGCATCACCGACCGCGAGTATTACACCAACTCTTTCCACGTGCCGGTGTATTACAATATCTCGGCTGCGGACAAGATCCGCATTGAGGCCCCTTACCACAATTTATGCAACGCAGGCGCCATCTCCTATGTGGAAATGGACGGCGACCTCACCCGCAACGTCGATGCCTTTGAGAAGGTGATCCTCTACATGAAGGAATGCGGCATCGGCTACGGCTCAATCAACCACCCGGTAGACCGCTGCCCGGTCTGCGGCTATGTCGGCGTGATCAACGACGTCTGCCCCAAGTGCGGCCGCCGCGACGGCGAGGGTGTGACCATTGAGCGTTTGAGCAAGCTCGGTGTGGACTGCATCTGCAGAGGCTAGGCCCTGCAGATCTGCAGCAAAAGACAGGTTTTTAACAACAGCAACGATTTAATTTTTTAATAGAAAAAAGGAGCTATTTCTATGGTAACTAGACTGCATGCACGCAACGGCGTTGTCGGCGAGGGTGTGAAGTTTGAGCGCATCCGCCGTGTCACCGGCTACTTAGTTGGCACCCTTGATCGTTTCAACAACGCCAAGCGCGCCGAAGAGCACGACCGCGTCAAGCACATGCACCTGAACTAATTTCAGGAACTACAGCAAAAACAATAACAAAGAAGGGTGCCCGACATGACAGATGATCTCGATCTTGGCATGCTCGACAATACCTATATCAGGATTGCCGGTGCGGTTTCTGAATCCATCGTGGACGGTCCGGGCATCCGCTATACCATCTTTACCCAGGGCTGCCCCTTCCGCTGCCCGGGGTGCCACAACCCCCAGGCCCAGCCCTTAAACGGCGGCCTGGAGGTCAAGCTTTCCATCCTCTACAAGGAGATTAAAGCCAATCCTTTGATCAGAGGCGTCACCTATTCAGGCGGCGAACCTTTTATTCAGACCAGGCCTTTAATCGTATTGTCCAAAATTTTACGCCGTGAAGGCTATAACTTATGGTCTTATTCAGGCTATACTTTTGACAAGCTCTCCAGTGATTTCATGCAGCGTGAACTGCTTGACTATCTGGATGTAGTGGTCGACGGCCCCTTTGTGCAGGCCAAGCATTCGCTTGATCTTGACTACCGCGGATCTTCCAATCAGCGCATTATAGATGTGCAGAAGTCCTTAAAAGAGGGTCACGTCATTTTGATGGAAGGCTTCAAATGATTTAAAGGTGGGTACATGCAGCAGCAAGTGGTTTTATGCAGATCCTGTGACAAACCGGTGCTGCTGCCGCCCTATCAAAAAGGCATCAAAGCCGTCTGCCCCCACTGCGGCGCCACACTGCGCTCCGGTCACTTAGTCAGTCTCCACACCACTGCCATTGTCGCGCTCTCCGCTCTTATTCTGCTCTTCAATTCGATTTTCGTGCCCTTTCTGTCCATTGAAAGCCTGGGCATTTACGAGGAGATGTCGCTGTCCTCCATCTTCAGCGTGTTAAAGACCGACTGGTCATCGCTGTTGTACATCTTTCTTGCCTTTACCTTTCTGCTGCCCTTTGTGATGCTGCTGCAGCAGGTGCTGGCAGGACTGTTCAGGCTGCAGCCCGAGCGGCGCTTTTGCAAACTCTATGCCCTGTGCCACCGCTTTTGCATGGTGGATGTGTTCGTCTTTGGCATCTTAGTGAGCCTCGTTAAACTCACCTCGCTTGCCAGCGTGCAGTTTCACGTGGGCTTTTTCCTTGGGCTTGCCTTCTCCTTAATGCTTATCTGGTGCTGGGTCAAAGCTCCGCCACGGCTGATGTGGGATATGTTCAAAGAAAGCCAGGTGCCGATTGAACTTGAAAGACGCGGCATAGAGCAGGGCCTGGTCTGCTGCCCGCGCTGCGGCATGGTGTATAAGGCCGCAGAGCATCAGCGCTGCCCGCGCTGTGAGGCGCCCGCGCACTACCGCATCAGTCAGAGCATGCAGAAGACCGTGGCGCTGCTGGCCGCGGCCTTAATTCTCTATCTGCCCTCCAACCTCTACCCCGTGATGTACACCGACTACATGGGCAGCAATCAGGGCTCAAACATCATCGACGGCGTGATCTCGCTCTGGCAGATGAACTCTGAGGTGATTGCGCTCATTATCCTGTGCGCCTCCATCTTCATCCCGGTATTCAAGATTTTGATGCTCATGTGCCTGATCTGCCTGACGCACAGCGCAAAGATTAAAAAACCAGCTTTGTTAAGCCGCATCTATCGTGTAATCTCCTTTATAGGCAAGTGGTCCATGATTGACGTCTTTGTGGTGATCATCATGTCCTCGACCGTGCGCATGTCAGGACTGCTCACCATCAATCCGGGCTTTGCCATCATTGCCTTCTGCTCCGTGGTCTTGATCACCATGGCGGCAGCCGAGAATTTTGATGAAAGACTGCTCTGGGACAACAGCCTGGAGAATAAAGCGCAGGAAAAAGGCACACACCATGACTGAAGAGAGCTCTGAGAACAAACACACTGCCCTGCAGAAAACCGCCAAACGCCTGAACATCGTCTGGCTCATTCCCTTTTTGGCCCTGCTCGTTACCGCAGCGCTTTTGTGGAACAACTCGCTCAACAAGGGCCCGGCCATTGAGCTTTACATCTCCAACGCTGAGGGCATTGAAGCGGGCAAGACCCTGGTCAAGCTGCGCTCGGTCACCATCGGCCATGTCACCGGCGTGCGCCTGGATGCCGACTATAAAAAAGCCGTGGTGAGCATTCAGATGGAAGCTGACACCGAAGATCTGCTGCGTGAGGACACGCAGTTCTGGCTGGTCAAACCCCGCGTGGAGAACACCGGCATCAGCGGCCTTAATACCCTGCTCTCGGGTTCTTACTTTGAGACATTGCTCGGCACCTCAGAGGAACATGCCTCCACCTTTACGGCGCTTGACGAGCCCCCGGCCGTGACATCCGCGCAGCCCGGGCTGATGGTGAAGGTAAACTCAGATGCCAGGCGCCGCCTGGGGGTGGGTGACTTTGTCAATTACCGCGGCTTTACCGCCGGACGGGTGGTGAGCTCGCGCCTTGATTTTGCGAACAATGAGGCTGAATATGAGATTTTCATCGCCGAGCCATACACCAGTCTGCTCAACGCCAACACCAAGTTCTGGATCTCCTCGGGCATCGACATTTCGCTGACCACCGAGGGCCTGCGCATGAACACCGAGTCCATCGACAACATTCTGCGCGGCGGGGTGGAGTTTGATAATTTAAATGACGATTACACCAAAGAGGCTTTTGACGACACGATTGAGCACCACCTCTTTACCAACTTTGATGAAGCAAGATTAGACGCCCTGCGCTCTGGCATGCTTTATGTAGTCATGCTCGACAAGAACTTAAAGAGCATCAGCAAGGGCAGCGCGGTGTTTTACAAGAGCGTCAAAATCGGTGAGGTGATTGAAGCGCCCTGGTATCAGGATATAAAGAGCCTGTTTGCTGACGGGCAGTACATCCCGGTGCTGGTGTCCTTAAACTTCAAGGACGATGACCGCGCTTTTATCCATGATCTGTTCCAAAGCCGCCTTGATGCCGGCACCTTATGCGCCTCCACCAGCGCCGCCAACATCATCACCGGCGACAACCGCATCAATTTGACCCTGGCAAATGACCAGGGGCAGCAGTGCTCCACCGATATAAAGAGCTACCGCGGCCTGGCCGTGATCCCGGCTAAGAGCTCACAGACCATGCAGGACAAACTCGACCTTATCGTGGCCAATCTGCAGTCGCTTGATCTCAAGGGCATTTCCGATGATCTGCGCAATATGCTCAACTCCACCGCCGAGGCCATGCAGGCCTTTGCCGCGAGCAACGACAAGGTTGAGCGCACCAAACTTTTAGAGAAGATGGTGACGAGCTTTGAGAGCTTCACCAAGGCCACCCAGTCCTACGCCAAGGACTCTGAAATTTACGATCAGCTGCAAAAGAGCCTTGTGAGCATCGAAAAGATGCTGCGCGAACTTGATCCGGCCATGACCGAGCTCGGCCAGGCCCCCAATTCCATTATCTTTGGCAGCAGCTCACAAGATCCTCAGCCAACTCGCTATCAGGGAGGCAGTGAAAAATAATGTCGAAGACCACCAACAATGTAGTGAAAACCTCAGCTGCCCTGCTGCTTGCCGCAGCCCTGCTATGCGCCTGCTCCAGCACAGTCAATTTTGAGCGCTACAGCCTGACGCAGCAGAGCTCAGCCCTGGCCAAGAGCAATCCCTTTGCCCTAAGGCTCAATTTAAGCCCGGAGCTGGCCTCCGGGGGCATCGTGATGCAGACCGGGCCCAATACCCTGGTCTCAGCCAAAGAGCACCGCTGGGCGCAGCCGCTGGAAAACGAGCTTGCCACCCTGCTGACGCAGAGCCTGATTAACACCTTTGGCAGCGTTGATGCAGCAGACGGGCAGAACACAGTCACCACCGGCCTGGGCAAAGCTCAGGCAGCCCTGTCCCCCCTGAAGATCGACGCCCTGGTCACCACTTTTCAGGGAGATTTAAAGGGCCTTGCCTCCATTGACTTTGTGGTGACGGTAAAAGATGAAAAAGAGCGCGTGCTGCTGCAGCAGGAGTACCGCGGACAGTACCCGCTGCAGGATGACGGCTACGGCGAATTGTGCCGCGTACTGCAGCAGGGCTTTATGCAGCTTTCAACTCAATTTGCCCAGGATCTTAAGACTGCGCTTTTGTCAGCACAAAGCAGGTGATCTCAGCACTGACGCCCACGCGGCAGGGAAAGCCTGACCATACGCCGGTGCCGTTGCTGACGTACAAGCGCCCGCCCTTTGGCAGCTCATAAAAGCCGCTGACAAAGTCGGCATTGAAATATCCCACGATGGGCTGCAAAAAGAACATGGTGCCGCCGTGGGTGTGGCCTGAGAGTACCAGATCAGCCTGCCCTGCGGTCTCCAGCGCCAGCGGCGGCTCATGGGTCATTAAGATGGTATAGGCCGCATTTGGATCGAGCTTCGAGAGCGCCTGCTGGACATCCGCCCCGGCAAAGCCAAAGCCCGCTGCGCGTCTGTCCGGCACTCCGGCCACATTGATGGCGCTGCTGCCCACCTGAATGGACACCGACCGGTTGTGCAGAAAGTTCAGCCCCAGCTCCTCAAACAAAGGCTGCCACTGCCTGAAGCCAGAGTAATACTCGTGATTGCCGCTTACTGCATAGATGCCGTATGTGGCCTTGAGATCCTTAAAGGCTGCAAACTCAGGGAGCATCTTCTCCGGTGTGCCGTCCACCAGATCGCCGGTTATCAGCACCACATCAGGCTGCAGCTCATTGACCCGTGCCACCACCCCTGCAAGAAATTCCCCCTTTAAGGTGGGCCCGAGGTGGATGTCAGATAACTGCACGATGCGCAGGCCCTGCAGATCTGAAGGCAGATTATTGACCTCCAGGCGCTGCACCTTAATCTCCGGCACCTCAAACTGGCTGTAAGTGCCGTAAAAGCCCTGCAGCAGCGCCACTGCCGCAATAAGGCCCGAGACCAAGTTAAAGCGCCACTTGAACTTGTCGTGCATCAGGCGGCAGCAGATGAAATAGCC
>JADINH010000173.1 GCA_017694225.1 Candidatus Avisuccinivibrio stercorigallinarum | reverse complement strand
AGCTTGTCGCTGAGTTGATTATACGGCAGCAGCCACTGTCCGTTGGCGCGGCGCTCCCCCTGCAGTTGAATCGCCCAGTTTTTAACAAAGCGCGTACACCCACCACAGCAATTTAAATAGCTGCGCAGTTTCTTGTTATCAACCTCAATCTTGGACTTAAAGGTAACATAGACGATCATGAGACACCTCCGCGCAGAAATCAGCCCAAAAGTGCCTTTAGCTCGAACCTGCCTGCCGCAGCGAGCCTTTGCCCCCACAGGGCACACAGCTCATGCGCCCGCTTCCGCCCCAAAAGGAACTCAAGGCCCCGCCGCGCAATATTCACGCTCTTATTAAATTCGCGGGAGCTCTCATAACCGCAGTGCGGACACTTAAATGCGCCGTCTGCAAGTTCTGCCTCTTCAATGATACCGCCGCACACCGGGCAGCGCGACAGTGAGCCCTGGGGAGGAATGCGGATCAGCGCGCCGCCGCTTCGCTTTAGCTTTGACTCAAGCAGCTGCACAAATCTGCACCTGCCCAGGAAGAGGTAATCGCGGGCTTCTCTGAGCTTTTTGTCCTTGCCGGCAAGTCTGGCACCTTCCGCAAGCTGCGCATTGCTCAGATCTTCAACCACAGCCACAGAGTGCGCATAGGCTATCTTGGCAGAGGCCATCTGCAGTATGTTTTCCCGGATATCGCGCTTTTTCTGCTCAAACCTGCGGATCTTTTCAAGCACACGCTTTTGATTATTGGAACCGTCCGCCTGGCGGGCAGTCTGACGCTTAAGGCGTGCCAGCTTGTGGTCGAGATCATCAAAACGATTATCTACAGCTCCGATATAAAAGCCGTCAGAAGTGGTAAGAAAACTGGACTTGCCAAGATCAAGCCCGACAAAAGTATTAGCTTGCAGAGGGACATGACCCATCACCGGGTCATGCTGCTCTTCAACAGCATTCAATTTTCTTGCAGCAAAGTGTTCACTGATCGTGGGATCAGCTTTTTCTCCTTTTACCGCCTGTTCGATACCGTGCGCCATAACGCTTACCTCTCTAAATTGACAGACACTGACCTTCAGTTGTTACTGAACCGAACGAATATATGAGTATATGTAAGTAATAATGGCGTCCACAGCTTTACTATACCACAAAATCTAAAAATTACAAAGCTTTTTTAAAAAATTAAATAAATTACTTAGCTATGAGCAACTATACGAATAGTGAAACCCTGAAAATCTACGTTTAAACCAGTAAAACCTTCCGAAAATCAAAATTGAAAGCTGAGCCATAGCGTTGATCTTTAAAGGAAAAATCCGCCGCAAGCGTTTGCGGTATTTACAAGCAGAATGCGTATAGTCCGCCAGCTGCAATGAGCCTGAACAGAGATCTGCAGCGCGCTGGCTGCAGAAAATAAATTAATTATGGGATTTTCTTTGATTGACTCCTTCATGTCTGCTGCGCATAGCCACCCTGCACAAGAGCTGACGGTCTTAACGGCCTCGTCTGTTTTAGGATGGAGCTGATGGCAAAAGACGGGAGGCGCCCAGCCATCAGCTTAAGGCCGTGGCAGGCGCCGGATGCGCAGCACAGCACCTGCCAGGTTCGCGCCTTAACAGCGCTCTTTCTGATTAGAAGGTGTAACGGGCACCAATGGAGTACACATCCTCAGAGTAGTTCTGATCAGTCCACTCATCGTAGCCGTCATCGGTATCAACATCCCAGCGTGCCTCGGCCCAAACCTTGACATTCGGGGTGACCTCATAGTCAAACTCGAGGTTGACGGTAGAAGCGTCCAGATCCTTGCCATTATCCATGTCTGTATTAGCCCACTGATAACCAGCGATCACGCTCATGCCGTTCATGAAGCCATAGCGCAGCACGAACTCAACACCCTGCACGGTATAGTCATCAATACCCAAAGAATTATTGCTAAACAATGAGAAATCACGATTTGAGTACATCACAGCAGTGTAGAAGCCGGTATCGCCGCCCCAGCCGAGGGATGCAGCATACTGTGAATACTTATCATAAGCATTGTTTTCGCTATTCTGCTTGTCAAATGAATTTTGGAATTCTGCCCAGCTGTAACCGGCGCGCACAAAGATCGGTCCAAACAAGACGTCAGGTGAGGTGTAACCAATGGATGCAGCAAAACCGTTATGGACATCCAGTGACTCGCCTGCCCAGTATGCACCATCTACAGCCTGATTGTTACCGGCCGATTCATAGCTGACATTAAAATCAACACCAAAGCCGCTCCAGCTGTACATGATCTGGCCTGAACGGCGGTCGTCGTTGCCGAGCTGTGCTACGCAGCCAAAGTCCTCAAAAATATCGGTAGGCTCAATGGCATACTTGATGGCATCCTCAAACTTACCGGCCTTGATGGAACCGAACTGACCGAAGTCAGCGCCCACAAAGAGGTAACGGGCGTTGAAGTCTTCACCGTCTGCACCCTCGCCATCTTCGCCATTGGCAGCTTCCCACTCTGCATTAGCAAAAGCGGCCACGTACTGATTGATCTCAGTACGCATATCAAGGCCGAGACGGGCAGAGGTATCGATGGAGTTATCATGATAAGTGCCCTGAGCATCAGTATTGCCGGTGCCTGAGCTGTACAGCACTGACTGCACACGGCCGTAAACATCAAGAGAGGTGCCATCCTTGGAGTAGACAGAGGCAGCCTGAGCTGCACCGGCGGCAGCTACAGCTGCCACAGCTAAAGCCAAAATAGTTTGCTTCATATGAAAAACCTTTATAATTTAGTTTGCGTTAATTAACCTGAGCCCTGCTTCAGCCTCTGCGCGTGGAGCGGGCTTGTTTGTAAGCCTAAGCTAATTTAAGTTAGCCTCAACTTACTACGTCCAAATTATAGAAAATTGTAAGTTAGCTGTAAACAACTTTTTTAAACAAAACACGAACTTTTGTAAAACTGCACTAATTTGGAGAAAGGTAAAAGTTCAAAATGGCAGCTCTGATGCCAGAGATCGCTTCCGCGCCCGCTCCAGCCATAGCAATATCAGACTTACCAGGACGCCAGAACTTGCGGCATAACGTGCTTTAAAGCCGCAGCAGCTGCACTATCCCCGCAGAGAAGCAAAAGCCCCGCAGAACGCAGGGCCTTGAGGATTTGTTTTGATTAATTTTCTGTTTAGAGCTCAGCTCTTACTCAGCATAGCGCTTGAAGACCAGCGAGCCGTTGGTGCCGCCAAAGCCGAAGCTGTTGGACAGAGCATACTCAATGTCATGCTTCTGAGCCACATTGGGCACTAAGTTGAAATCACCAACCTCAGGATCAGGATTGTCCAGATTGATGGTCGGCGGGCAGATCTGATCGCGGATGGACAGCACGGTAATGACAGCCTCCACTGCGCCGGCAGCGCCGAGCAGATGTCCGGTCATGGACTTGGTGGAGCTCATGCAGGTGTTCTTCGGTGCGTCGCCGAAGATAGCCTTGACGGCGCGCAGCTCAGAGAGATCTCCAATGTGGGTGGAAGTACCGTGAGCATTGATGTAGTTGACCTGCTCCGGGGTGATGCCGGCATCGCGCAGGGCATTCTCCATTGAAAGCTTGGCGCCTGCACCGTCTTCAGCGGTAGCGGTCATGTGATAGGCGTCACCTGACATGCCAAAGCCGGCGAACTCAGCGTAAATCTTGGCATTGCGGGCCTTTGCGTGCTCAAGCTCCTCCAGCACCAGAATGCCGGCGCCGTCGCCCAACACAAAGCCGTTGCGGTCGACATCCCACGGACGGGAGGCCTTCTCGGGCTCGTCATTGCGGGTGGACAGAGCCTTTAAGGCGGAGAAGCCGCCGATGCCCATCGGGGTGGAAGCCTTCTCGGAGCCGCCGCAGAGCATCACGTCAGCGTCTCCGGCTGCAATCAGGCGGGCGGAAATGCCGACGGCGTGGGTGCCGGTGGCACAGGCTGTGACGGTGGCCAGGTTAGGACCGCGCAGACCCTTTAAAATCGAAATATGGCCGGAGACCATGTTGATGATGGTGGAGGGCACGAAGAACGGGCTGATGCCGCGCGGCCCCTTCTTGATCAGGGCCTCAATATTCTGTTCGATCAGGCCTAAACCGCCGATGCCGGAGCCAATCATCTCACCTATGCGGGTGCAGTTGCTCTCATTAATTTCAAGGCCGGAATCCTCTATGGCCATGAGACCTGCGGCAATGCCGTACTGAATGAACAAGTCCATCTTGCGTTCATCCTTGCGGCTGATGCCCCACTGCTCCGGATTAAAATTCTTAACAAGACCAGCGATTTTTACCGAAAAGGCGCTGGTGTCGAAATGCTCAATGGCAGAGATGCCGCTCTTGCCTGCAACCAGATTCTGCCAGGATTCCTCGGCAGAACCACCCACAGGGCTCAACATACCAAGACCGGTCACCACCACTCTGCGCTTTTGCACCACAGAAGCCTCCAACTCTAAGCTTTAAATGAAGAAAGGAGAAATAAATCTCCAGAAGAAAAACTGCAGGTATTAATCAAACGGCGGTGAACCACCGCCGCTTTTATCAAGATTACTGTTCCTGATGAGTCTTGATGTAGTCGATGGCTGCCTGAACGGTGTTGATCTTCTCAGCATCCTCATCAGGGATTTCAGTCTCGAACTCTTCCTCAAGAGCCATGACCAGCTCGACGGTATCAAGAGAGTCAGCTCCCAGGTCATCAACGAATGATGCTTCCGGCACGACATCCTCAGGCTTAACGCCTAACATGTCAACAATAATCTTCTTTACGCGATCTTCAATGTTGCTATTGCTCATTTGCTTCCTTGTCAGCCTGTAAATACAGAACTGCCCTATGTTAGAAGTTGCCCGACCCAATGTCGGAAACCATTAAATTTGAGTGGATTATAAAGGTTTTCCAAACAATTTGGTAGTGCGGGCAGCCCAAAAATTACGGATAACTGCGATACATCACACTTTTAGCATTTAGTTTATGCACAGCGCAGTCCGCCATTGACATCCAGGGTGGCACCGGTGATATAGGATGCACTGTCTGATGCCAAAAAGAGCACGGCATTGGCAATGTCTGAAGCCTGGCCGATGCGCTTTAAGGGGATGTTGTCAAGCCAGTACTTCAAACCGGCTTCGCCCAGCTCCTTGGTCATATCGGTTTCGATAAAGCCCGGGGCTACACAGTTGACTGTAATGCCGCGTGAGCCCACTTCCTTGGCAAGGGAGCGGGAAAAACCGATGATGCCGGCCTTGGCGGCGGCGTAATTGCACTGACCGGCGTTGCCAATCTCACCCACGATGGAGGTGATGTTGATGATGCGGCCGGTGCGCTTTTTCATCATCGGGCTGACGCAGGCCTTGGAGAGGCGGGCGACGGCAGTAAGGTTGCAGGCGATCACCGCATCCCAGTCAGCGTCCTTCATGCGCATGAACAGGGTATCGCGGGTAATGCCGGCATTGTTGACCAAAATCTCCGGGGCAGCACCGCACTTTTCAGTTACCTGAGCCACCACACCGGCCACACTGTCAAGCTCCAGGGCGTTTAACACCAGGCCAAGGCCTTTGCCTGCGATGGCGTGCAAGTTTTCTTCAATGCTCTTGGCGCCGTTCTCTGAGGTGGCAGTGCCGCACACCAGGGCACCGGCCCTGGCAAATTCCTCGGCGATAACCTTGCCGATGCCGCGGGAGGCGCCGGTGACCAGCACAATCTTGTCAGTAAAATCAAATCCAGCCATGTTTATTTCCTCTGTCAGGCAGCAGGCGCCGGGCGCCGCTGCCTTGTATCTGCGTTAAATGGTGAACCTTGCCAAACCGGTTAAGCCAGTGCCTCAAGGGCCTTTTCAAGGCTGTCCTCGTCCTGCACGTTGGCAGAGCCCAAAGAGCGGTCAATACGGCGGTTAAGGCCGCAGAGCACCTTGCCCGGGCCTGCCTCAACTAACACCTCGATGCCGTCAGCCTTTAAGGCCTGCACGGTCTCCACCCAGCGCACCGGGCCGGTAAGCTGCAGCACCAGGGCGTGGATGATGTCCTCGCGGTGGGTGATGGGCCTTGCAAAGGCATTGCAGTAAACCGGGATGGCAGCTTCCCTGACTTCAATCTCATTTAAGGCAGCGGCGAGCTTGTCAGCTGCCGGCTGCATCAGCGGGCAGTGTGACGGAGCGGATACCGCCAGAGGCACGACGCGCTTGGCGCCCTTGTCAGTAAAAAGCGGAATGGAACGGTCAACGGCAGCCTTGGTGCCGGAGACCACCACCTGGCCCTGCGAGTTGAAGTTTGCAGCCCACACGGCGTCAGCGCCCTGAGATGCCTCTTTGCATACGGCCTTGACCACATCATCGTCAAGCCCTAACACCGCAGCCATAGCGCCGGTGCCTGCCGGAACAGCCTCCTGCATGGCCTGGCCGCGCAGACGCACCAGACGCAGCGCATCGGCAAAATCCAGGGCACCGGCAGCGACCAGAGCGCTGTACTCACCAAGGGAGTGGCCGGCTGCGGCAGCGGGCACTCCTGCCCTGGCGGTCAGCACGCGGTAAGCTGCCACTGAGGCGGCCAGAATGGCAGGCTGAGTGACCTCAGTCTTGTTAAGCTCGCTCTCCGGGCCGTTTAAGGTCACAGCCTTTAAATCGTATCCCAGGGCAGCATTGGCCTCTGCATAGGTTTTAGCCACGATCTCATTGTCCATAAAGGAGGCAAACATGCCGACAGACTGAGAGCCCTGACCGGGGAAAACAACTGCAAATTTCTTCATAAGTTCATTCCATTAAATTACAAAAACCGACTGCGCCAAAAAGCGGGTTTTAAGGCAGATGGCAGGCGCTTAATGCGTGCGAAGAATGCATACTGCATCACACCTCACCCTGCTCTTTGGACGTTAAATCCTCTTGACCTAAGTTTAAATCTTTATGCAGCGCTTTTAAGTGCCTGCTGCATTTGCGAGCACTGCAGCAAAAAGCGCCGTAAAGGCGCCTTTTACGTAAATATGTTTAGTAGCGCACCAGCGCCGATCCCCAGGTAAAACCGCCGCCGAAGCTTTCAAGCAGGAGCACGTCACCGCGCTTGATGCGCCCGGAGCGGATGCCCTCATCAAGGGCCAGCGGCACGGAGGCGGCCGAGGTATTGCCCTGCTTGTCCAGGGTCACAATCACCTGTGACATATCAAGATGCAGCTTGCGCGCCGTAGCTGCAATGATGCGCAGATTGGCCTGATGGGGCACTAAGAAATCAAGATCGTCTGCTGTCATGCCGCCAAGCTCCAGGGTCCTGGTCACGAGCTCAGCGAGCACCGTCACCGCGCGCTTGAAGACTTCATTGCCCTTCATGTAAAGCCAGGCGTCGTCAGGAGAGCCGCCGCGCTGCGGCACTTTTAAGGACAGCAGATCGCCCGAGAAGGGATCGGAGGAAGCATACACCGCCAGTGTGCCCTGCTCCTCTGATTTGCCCAGCACGCAGGCGCCCGCGCCGTCACCAAAGAGAATAATGGTGGTGCGGTCAGCCGGATCGCAGGCACGCGAGAGCAGATCAGAGCCCACAATCAGCACATGCTGTGCCTGACCAGCCATGATCATGGCATGGGCCACTGAATAAGCGTAGCTGAAGCCGGCACAGGCAGCTGCCAGATCAAAGGCCATGGCGCGCTTGATATTGAGCATTCTGGCAATTTCACAGGCACTTGACGGAAATGAGTACTCTGAGGAGGTAGTGGCGCAGATCACAGTGTCAATCTGCTCTGGCTCAAGGCCTGCAGCCTCCAGGGCCTGTCTGGCGGCAGCCGCGCCCATAAAGGCAGCGGTTTCCTCTGGAGCGGCGATGCGGCGCTCCTTGATGCCGGTGCGCTCGGTGATCCACTCATCTGAGGTTTCTACCATGCGCTCAAGATCTGCATTTGTTCTGATTTGCCCGGGCAGATAACTGCCGGTGCCAAGAATTCTGGTATACAAAGCGTCCCCACTGATGTTGGTGCAAAGCTTACGGAGCCCTTAGGCTTTAAAAACTAATGTTCTATGATAGCAAAAAATACACTGACTTTTGCGCAGCACCCCGCCTGACAGGGCAAAAACAAGCAATTTCAGGGCCTTTTTGTGGCCAGAAAAGCAATTTTGCACCCGGAGAGCCGCTCCTTTGAGCAGCGGCGGACAGGGCTGACAGCATGCAGGAGGGCAGCGCCAGTAAGCCGACCTGCCTCCTCGGTGCTGTCTGCTGCGGCTTTCTTTCTGCCCGGGCTTATTTTTGCAGCGCCAGATTGTCCTGCATGGCGGCGGCCAGATCGCTCTGCGCGGCTTTCACCGCCTCCACCATGGCCACCGCAAAAGCCTCCTTGCCGGCATTGCCGTGGCTTTTGATCACATTGCCCTTGACGCCGAGCAGCAGCGAGCCGTTGTACTGCCAGGGCAGCAGCCAGTCGGGTTTGCCCATCTTGGCAAAAAAGCGCTTGATGCCCGGGGCATTGGAGAAGATGCGGTATACGCCCTCGGCAGACTTTAAGGCGATATTGCCAGAAAAGCCGTCGGTGATGATGACGTCGGCATCGCCGCAGAAGATGCGGTCAGCTTCAATAAAGCCGGTGAAGTTAAGACCTTTGCTGGCCTCAAGCCGGGCTTTGGCCTCCTGCACCACATGACTGCCCTTGAGCTCTTCTGTACCCACATTGAGGATGGCAAGGCGCGGGGCCTCCAGACCAAAGTACAGCC
This sequence comes from Candidatus Avisuccinivibrio stercorigallinarum, assembly GCA_017694225.1. GTDB lineage: Bacteria > Pseudomonadota > Gammaproteobacteria > Enterobacterales > Succinivibrionaceae > Avisuccinivibrio > Avisuccinivibrio stercorigallinarum. The sequence continues at coordinate 16,116 of JADINH010000173.1, read as the reverse complement.
GGGCAGCGGCGTCGCCCAGGCGCGCAAAGTCACACAAATCCTGGGCCGAGCACTGGGCGTTGGCACCGAGGTCCAGCATTAAGGAATAGCGGCCGGGGCCTGCGGGCATGCGCGCGCAAAGCGCCGGACGCAGATTTTCCATGGTCGAGAGCAGATGACGCGAGAGCACCACCAAGGGGCCGGTGCCGCCGGCGCTCACCATGGAATGCGCCCGGCCCTCCTGTACGGCCAGCACGGCCTGATACATCGAGCTTCGGGTATAGCGCTCCAGCACATCTGAAACCTGGCTGTCCTGGGGGATCACCTGATAGGTCTCCACAAATTCACAGCGGTTCCAGTCGATGCGCGAGCGCTTGAGCTCATCGTGCAGCAGCGCCGAACCAAAGACCAGGGCCTTAAAATTGGGATACATGGTCTGGGCGAAATTGACTGCGCCTGCAATATGCACCATGCCGCGATCGCCGCCGCTGCCATCCACTGCCACAATGACTTCTTTGCTGTCCGTTGTCTTTAACAAGCCCATTTGTACACTCCGCTGCCAGTCACAGCCGCCAAGGTACAGCGAGGAAAGCTGCCTTGAGCTTAAGCTTGGCTGTGAGTTAATTATTTTAATATTTTTAATTTCTTCCAAGGCAAATCTGCCAGGACTGCCCTCAATGCACACTCAGTTTGTGCAGGCAGGCAGCCGGCCTGCTCTGCACCGGGCGCAGTGCTTTGAAAAGACAAAGTTGCCCGGCGTGCAGAGTTTTTGCTTCGGGAAATATTGTAGCAAAGGAAATGAGCAGGAGAAACGCAAACCCTGAAGGCAGGTGCTCTGATGGGGTTTGTGCTGCGGGGAAGATGACTGCAGCCTGGAAAACTGCACCCCCAGAAACGGCGCAGGGCCTGCTTTGCGGCAGACCCTGCTTTGCTGAAATTAAAGGCTGTTTATTCAGCAGCGCCCTTAACGTCAACTACCTTAACACCGCGGTAGAAACCGCTCGGGGTTACGTGGTGGCGGATATGGGTCTCGCCGGTGGTAGCGTCAACTGAAAGATGACGGGCAGTTAAAGCATCGTGGGTACGACGCTTGTCACGACGTGAACGGGACTGATGATTCTGTTGAACGGCCATTTCAAGTCTCCTAAAATTAGCTCAACTTGCGGAGAAAACTTAGCCCCCCGCTTTATCTCTGTAAATTTAAATTCACTTTTAACGCCTGCAGGCGTTTCTAAACGCGCTATTATACTGAAGTCAGCGCCGATTTCAACCTCAATACAGCGCTATTTCCCAGCTTTTTTACCGGCCATTAAATCTTTAAGGCCGGCAAAGGGATTTTCCTCCTTGATTTCCTCCCCAAAGGACCAGTCCTCACCGGCAAGGGCGCACTCCTCGCTGCCCTCAGGATGGCGCGGGGCAAAAGGCAGCTCCAGCAGCAGGCAGTCCTCCAGGTAATGATAGAGATCAAAAAGCCCGTCTTCGTCTAATTCCACGCAGTCATACTTCTCCTCCAGGCGCAGGCTTCTGGCCTTGGCCTCATCGCAGGTGGAGAGGAACACGGCGTCAAGTTCCTGCTCAAAAGGCTGCAGGCAGCGCTCGCAGGTGAGGCTGACTTTCATCTTCAAAGAGCCTTCGATGCAGGCCAGACCCTGCAAATCATAGAAAAAATGCACCTTTAAGGCCGCATCTCCAATCAGGCCGTTGCAGCTTGCCTTAAGGCGGGTGAACATGGCCTGAGGCAGGGTCAGGCTGTAATCGGCCTCATTTTTGGCCAGCACATGGAAATCGACTTTCTCAGCCAGGGGTAAATTAAAGTCTCGCACAGCGCCTCCTTATACGGCATTTGCTTGGACATGCTCACAATTATAGACAATAGCGGCCGCGCTGCCAAAAAAGCAGGCTATACTAAAAAGAGATCAGATATCACCACCAAAAAGTTCACGCCAATCTCAGGCTTTCGGGGGCAGTAATGGCAGCAAAGCAGCACGTCAGTGCATTTTCTTTAATCAAGACCACAGCCGCAGCAGGCAGGCTTAAACAGCGCATCAGGGCAGCAGGCGCTGCAATGAGCGCTGCGCTTGCAGGGACGGTGCTGGCAGCCGCGGCTTGTTGCAGTGCTGCTGAGGCTTACGAGCTTACCACCCCATACAAGAGCGGGCACTTTGCACTCCATCAGGTGATTTTGGAGCGCTATGAGGATTACAACGAGGAGTTCCGGGCTGAACTGACACGCGATCTGCAGGTGCAAAACCGCATGCAAAAGCTCTATCAGAGCTCTGCTGCCATCTTCCCCTATAACTCCAAAGGCTTTAAGGGCACCATCGGTGAGAGCATGTTAGGCCTGCTGTCCATTGCCAACTATGCCCCGGGTGAGGAGCAGATCACCCTGGTCAATGCCAATACCGCCTCTTACGCCGGACTGTACTTTTCTTTCTCTCAGTTAAAGGACTTTGTGGACAACAAGGCGCTCAACTCCCTGTTTGATGAACTGCTGCGCCTGCCTTTAATGGTCACCGATATTCCGGTAAATGCCGCCGGCTTTGACAGCAAGGGAAACTTCTACCTCACCGGGCGCAGCAGCGCCATGATCCTTGATCTTAGAGCCGAGGATTCAGCCTATTACACTCAGGATGAAATCAGGGCCATAAAAGCCAATGAGTGCAAAATAGATGCCCTGCTCTTTATTGAGCGCATCTGCCCGGATCTGCCCCTTTACATTTCCGCCCGCGCGGCGGTTAACCATATCAGCTGCGCCAGCGCAGAGGAAACAGCTGCAAACGGCAGCGGCGCTGACGGCGGTAAAGAAGCTGGCAGCACGGCTGCAGGAAAATAAATCAGGATGAGCCCAAGCCTGAGCTTCGGGCTCAGGTTTGGGGTTTTGCTTTTGGTTTACTGAGCACCAGGCTTGGCAAGCTTAATCAGCGCCTGTTTTGCGATCAGGCTTGGCCGCGGGCTTTTTAACCGGCCAGTCATCATCGTCATCCCAGGGATCGGCTTTATTCTGCTCAGGATCTGCTGCATGCCCAGCAATCAGGCCGGCTTTGCGGATGCGCTCGCGCTCCTCTGCGCGCTCACGGATGATCTCAGGGAGCATCTCACGCTCAAGTTTGCGCTGCGCCTTAATGGCGTTGTAAACCATCCCCACGACAAACAACAGCGGCAGAGCAATGATTAAAACTATCCACCAGGACATTGCGCCTTTAAACCTCCCTTAATAACAACCAACTTCAAGCCATTGCCGGCTGCAGGCAATGGAAACTGCAGACCGGGCAATTCAGCCTTCAGGGCTCAAGCATGCCCTCCAGGGCCGCGTAATCCCGCACCGCACCGCGCAGCACCTTGCCGTCGATGATAAAGAACGGCGTGCCGGTGATCCCCAGGCGCTGGCCAATCTCCAGATTGTGCTTTAACTGCTGCTGCACCTCAGGGCTCTGCGCTTTTTCGCGCACTGCATCCCAGTCAGCACCGGCGCGCTCAACGGCGGCCTTGATATCATCAATGGAAGTGACCTTTTTGCCCTGCTCCATCAGATCTTTTTGATACAGAAAATATTTTTCGGGTTGGAGCTGATAGAGCGCCAGGCCGGCCATGGCAGCCTGCACGCTTTCGGGTGAGAGGATCGGAAATTCAATATACACCGCCTGCATCTGATGCTCGGAGGCCAGTTTCTCGGTCAGCTCACGCACCACCTTGCAGTAACCGCAGTTATAGTCATAAAACTCGATTAAATAGTGTTTGGCACCGGCAGATCCGCGCGAGGGGGTGAGCTTGTCCGTGCGCAGCATCTCTGCAGTCTCCTCCAGCAGAGCCTGGGCTTTATTGCGCTGATCCTGCTCTAACTTGGCCATGACCTCATACATCACCTCAGGGTGATTGACGAGATAATCATGCACGATGCCTTCAATGGCCGTACGCTCTGCCTCTGTAAAGGAACCTGCTAAGGACTGTGCATGCGCACTGTCTGCTGTCTGCAGTGAAGCCTCTGCTGCAAGGACAGCCTGGGAGTTAAAAGCCAAAACGGCAGCCATTAAAGCTGCCGCAGCAAAATATTTGTGATGTTTCAATTTAAAACCTATTCACTTTTCTTCAGGCGGATGCCGACGTTGAAAAGTATATAGGAAAACACTGCCGAAATGATCATGCACAGAGCCAGCGGCAGCATCGAGGTGTCTCCCATGAGGCCCACAAGCGGCGAGGTGAGGGAGCCGAGCACAAAGCCCATGATGCCAAAAATGCCGGAGGCAGCTCCCGCGCCCTTGGTGCGGGCGGCCATCACAATGCCAAAGCCCGGGGTCTGCGAGGAGCCTATCATGGCAGTAAAGCAGGCCAGCGCGATGATGACCAGCAGCGGGCTTTCAGGCTTTGCGACGGCGCAAAAGAGCATTAAGGCTGAGGCGGCGATCATCACGATAAAGGAGAGGTTTACCAAAAACTTGCCGCCGAGGCGCCGCTCAAAGCGCCCGGCTGCCAGGGCACAGATGGTGATGCACAGGGCATTAAAGCCGAACACAAAGGAGTACTCGACAGCCGAAAAGCCGTAGATCACCTGAAAGACAAAAGGCGAGGCCGCAAGGTAGGCAAAAAAGCCGCCCATCACCATGGACATGCCAAGCGCGAGGCACAAAAAGCGCTTTTCAAAAAGCTGCAGGAACATGTCCTTGACGGCACGGGTCAGACGGCTCTGACGCTTCTCCCGCGGCAGAGTCTCGCGCAGGCAGACGATGGAGCCCGCCAAAAGCAGAATGCCCCACACCGAGAGGAAGATAAAGAGCCAGTGCCAGCTGAAAAAGGACACGATGCCCGAGCCTGCGATCGGCCCCAAGATCGGAGCCAATGAATTTACAGTCATCAAAAGCGCCATGAACTTGGTCAGTTCATTGCCCATGAACATATCGCAGGCAATCGAGCGGCAGAGCACCACGCCGCCTGCCCCGGCCAGGCCCTGGAAAAAGCGCAGCACGATGAGGATCTGCACCGTCGGGGCCAGGGAGCAGAAAAAGGAGGAGAGAGCAAAGATGATTAAAGACAGGACAAGCGGCCCGCGCCTGCCTACAGCATCCGAGATCGGGCCCACCACTATTTGTCCCAATGCCAGGCCCAAAAAGCAGGCGGTAAGCGAGAGCTGAATTACCGACGGATCGGTGCGGAAAGACTGGGTCAGATCCGGCAGCGCCGGCAGGTAAATATCGGTGCATACCGGCCCGAAGGCGGCGAGCATGCCTAAGATCAGCACCCACAGCATGCGGCTTGATTTGGGCAGCTGTTTGAATTTAAAGCCCGGGGTGATGGGGCTTTCTGGGGCGGGTGCGGCAGCCTCTGCAGCTTCTGCAGCCTGCGGCTTGGTATTAACAGGATGTTCTTCCGGGGTGGGAGTTGAAGGATTTACGTTAACGTCTTTATTCTCCGCTGACATAAAAAGTTCATTCCAAATAGTTGCTGTGCACTTCACAGATTTTACGTTTTGGCGCTATCTTAACTGCATTTTGCCAAATGTCTAAACAACTTTTTGAAATTTGTATGTAAAAGCAAGGCCGGCCGCGCGCTGCACCAGAACACAGCGTCCGGCCGGCAAATAAGGCTGCAAACTGCGGGCGGAGCCGGGTTTGCGGCCTTCTTTAACTTAAGAGCCAGAGCTCAGCGGCACTCGGGCACCGGGGTGAGATAAGGTCTGCCGGTGCGGCAGGCCTCAACGTTGGCAGCCACCAGATCTGACATCGCCTGACGGGTCTCCACCGTGGCGCTGCCAATATGCGGGCACATCACGGTCTTGTCTTTAAGGGCGCGCAGGCGGGCGCTGACTTTGGGCTCAGCCTCAAACACATCCAGGGCGGCACCTGCAATCACGCCCTGCTCTAAGGCCACAGTCAGAGCCTCTTCATCCACCACCATGCCGCGGGCGATGTTAATAAGATAAGCGTCAGGGCCCAAAGCCTTTAACACTTCGGCGTTAATCAGATGGCGGTTCTCCGGGCGCCCGGGGACGGCCAAAATAAGGAAATCGGCAAATGCGGCCAGCTCAGTTAAGGAGTGCATGCGCGTCAGGCCCGGCTCGTCGTGATGGCCATAAAAGGCAATCTCCATATCAAAGGCCTTTAAGCGCTTTACGATCTCCCGGCCGATGCGGCCCATACCGACGATGCCCGCGCGTTTGCCTGACATCTTATGAGTAAGCGGGAAGGTGCCGGGTCCAATCTGCTCCCAGGCTCCGCTGCGCACATAGTCATCGGCCTCGACCAGGCGGCGGGAGACGGCAAGCATCAGTGCGACGGTGAGATCGGCCACCTCGGCGCTTAACACATCCGGGGTATTGGTGACCATGATGCCGCGCGCTTTGGCGGCCGGGACATCAATCTTGTCATAGCCGACACCGAAGTTGGCAATCAGCTTGAGGGCGGGCAGTTTGTCCATCAGCTCTGCTGACACCCCAAGCTCACCGCCGCCTACCATGATCTGTACGCAGGAGGTGATTTCAGAGCCCAGCGCGGCCACGGCGCCCAAGGGATCTGCATGAATATCGATGATTTCAAAATTGGCGGCAAGCCTGCCCACGAGATAGGGATTGGGCACGGCATTGTATAAAAGAACGGGCTTCATAAATTTAAATTTCCAAAGACTTCCTGATCATTTGCTGCTCCTGGCAGCTGCTGCCCCCTATTCTAGCCTGAGCGCTGTTTTGAGGTAAGTGCTTTGAGCAGTGTGCATGCAGCAAGGGCTTGACGCAGGGAGCTTGAGATAAGACGCCAGGAAGGGATGCCTGGGGCTGCCAGACACCTGCACACAGCAAAACGCCGCCATCTTAAAGCTTAAGACAGCGGCGTCTTTACAGCAAACCGGAGCTGCCCCGGCTTCGCAGCTCAAGGGGCAGCGCAGGCAGCTTAAAATCAGTGGCCACCGGCCAGGCGGCGGTAAACCTCAGCCTCGTTGTCGAGCACGATCAGGCGGCGCTCAGGGGGCAGGCAGGCGTCTTCTTCAGTCAGGCGCAGCCACTGCAGAGCGTAGAACAACAAGGCGCGGCGGCAGGGATAGATCACGGTGCCGTTCTCGGACATGCCGTAATCGTGCTCCACCACGCGGCGGGCCGGCTCGTCAAGCTGCGGATTGGCCTTGATCACGAGGTCCACAAGCTCATTCCACTGCTGATCGTCGCGGCCTGAAGTGCCGACTTCACGGAAGCCGTTGCCGATCGGATCGGGGAAGCGGTCATTGGGTGCCGGGATCTCCGGTACGGCGCACTTGATGATGCGCGAGAGCACATAGTCTCTGAAATCGTGGTGATCATAGCAGTAAGCGCGTACATGCCAGCGCATGCCGTCAAACGCGAGGCCGTGCGGGGCGACCAGATGATCTGAAGGCTTAATGGACTTTAAGGACATGTAGGTGATGTGCACAGCCTTATGGGTGCGGATGGCCTCCAGCAGATTGTACAGCACCATGGAGTCGATATTGCGGCGCGGCGGATTAAAGGAGGCCACAGCCACGCTCGGAATGAAGCCAAAGAAATTGCGGCTCTTGACCAGATCGCCCTGGGCGTAGGCTAACAGATCGTTTAAATAGCTTTCCGGGGCGCAGATCTTGGGGAACAGCGGCTTGTAGTCCTCAGTTCTGATATAGACCTTTAAATGGCGGTCGTAAACCAGATTGCGCCGCGGCGGATCGGACTCCTGCACCAAAGTCTGATATTTGGATAAATCAAGTGATGCCTGCGGGATGGAAATGCTGAAGAAATCGACCAGATCCCTGCGGTTGATGCGGCCGTCACAGCCTAAGCGGAAATCGATAAACTCAAGGCGGCGCGCCTGATTCCACTTGTTCAGGGGAGTACCCGGAGTGCCGGTGTTCTCGTCCTGATTGTTATCTCTGTCTAAAGTCTTGTCTGACATGAAACCTTCCTTTGCCTCTATGCTCTTTTGCTCTCTACACAACTGGTTGTAGTGTTTTAGTTTGATACCACAGCCGGCTGCGGCCAAAACCCTCTAAAATTTTGAGTTAAGCGCAGCACTCTGGGCTATTCGTATCTGCTGCAAAGTAATGTAACATAAAATTTAACTGCATCAGCGGAAAAATTACAAAATTTTGCGACAAAGGTATACTGCGTCACAAAAATTGATTTCACGATTAGACGTTTAATTTGTTTTCCCTGCCTCTTTGTGCGTGCAGCGGCAAAAAGCCCTCAGAGCCTGACAAGACTTATTGTCAACCCAGCCGCCGCGGCCGGCCATAAGGTTAAATAACATTTATTTTTGCATTTAAGGAAATGATTTACGCCCCGGCAAAAGTCTATTATTTGAACTGAGCTGCAGAACAAAGCCCTGGCAAAACCCTTTAGTTTATAGTCCCCTTAAATCCGCCAAACCCCTAGGATGCAAACCGGTGCACGGACTTTCAACCAAGTTCCCGCACCCTGCCCCCGCGCAATCCTACAGAGATTTAACCTAAATTTTTTAACTCAGCCTAAATTATCCAGATGCTGCAGGCATAAGGTCACCATGCCCGATACGATGTCATCGCGGATCTTGTCGGTAACTTCAATCTTGGGCAGCATGGCAATTTCGGCCGCGGACCCAAGGCGCTTTTTAAGGCGGTCAAAGAGGCCCGGCTTTAAGCTTTCAGTGTAAACCACCACCACTGAGGGGTTGAGCACGCACATCACCGCGCGCAAAGTGCGCACGGCAAGTTCATCAGCCTGCAAGGGCTCGCGCGGCAGAATGCCCACATCGTTGTACATCGGGAAAAAGCGCACCTCGCCTGCCATGCCGTCGCGCCCGCGGATCAAATTGCCCTCATAGCAAAAGCCGCAGGCCGGAGCGCGCCCGGGCACCAGCACCAGGCCGGAGATGAAATCACGCTCGGGAATGCGCTGCGAGCAGCCTAAGGTGGCGGCATTGATGTCGGTCTCAAAGAACACCGGCACCCCAAAGCGGCCCTGCAGATGTTTGGCCAGGCGCTTTGACATCGGATCATGGCGGATGGCTGAGGCCACGCGCCCGCCGATGGTGTCAGAGGGCATCGAAATGCCGATGATGGCCACATTGTTCCAGCGCTCCAGACAGAGCTCAATGCCGATGCGCAGCTCATCGGTATGCACGTTGTTGAGCAGCTCCTCGCGCCGCTCCAGGCACTCGCCAAACAGATCATGCACGCTGTAGCCCGCGTAATCATGCCCCGCCCGTTTATAGCAGGTCACAATCAGCATCAGTTTGTAAGAGGAGTTAAAGCGGTAGGTGGCCGCGGGGCGGCCAAGGCCGGGCGAGACGATGCTGCCCTGCTGCACGATGCCGGTCTCCATTAAGGTGTCAAGCAGCTTGGTCAAAGTGACCACCGAAAGTCCGGTGAGCTCACGCAGCCTTGCAGCCGTAGCCACCTGCTCATGGTGCAGGGCCTTGGTGACCATCGCGAGGTTCTGCTCGCGGATTAACCTGGCGTCAAGCTTTTTGGCCGGCAGATTTAATTTGCTCTCCATTTTCCTTTTGTCTCCTCTGTCTTCTCTGATCTTGCACTCAGTGCGGGCGCGGCACTTACTGCCTTAAAGCGCCTGCCAAGTGCGCCTGCACCCTGCTGGCAGGTGCTCAGACAATTTGCCGCGCTGCTGCACGGTTACTGCGCATTTTTGCTGCACAGCCGTGCAGGGGCACGCCCCGGGCGCCGTAATTCTTTAACTTAGTTTATAAAGTACTTTTAAAAAAGACAAACAATTTTTTAAAAATTTGAGCACAAACCTGTGCGCAAATTTGAGTAACTTATGGCTTACTTTCAATTTCATTGATATTACGGGCCTTGGCAAGGGCATTAAAAGTGTGGGTATATAAATTATTGTTTTATCGTAAACGTTTTAGAGGTCTGATCTCTTTGCAGATTTTTAAAAATTTGTGATCGAGTAAACATTTTTAGAGGGTCTTAAAACCGCATGCAAATGCGCTTCGTGTTTGCAAAGGCGGCAAAAGTTTTTACAATTAATCAGCTTTGATGATCACACGACTTTTGAAGTTTTTGTCAAAGAAGCTTTTTAAAGGTTTAGTGATCCTCGTGCTTTTGGACCTTACAAATAAAACTATGGTCCGGACAGTTGGTCAGATCCCAAAAAGGTCTGTCAATTAAAATTGCACTTGCGTACCAAAGGAGCCTACTTTGCTTCAGATTAGATTACACGGACGCGGCGGTCAGGGTGTTGTGACAGCAGCAGAAATGCTTTCTCTCTCCGCCTTCCTCGAAGGGCATTTTGCCCAGGCTTTCCCCAGCTTCGGTTCAGAGCGTACCGGTGCCCCTGTGGTGGCCTACGCCCGCATCGATGACAAGGAAATTCGTACCCACGAGCCGATTTTGGAGCCTAACGCCGTGGTAGTGCAGGACAAGACCCTGCTCACCGCCATTGACGTTTTCTCCGGCATCGACCCCAACGGCTATGCCATCATCAACTCAGCCGAGCCTGCCGAGCAGGTGGTGCCTGAGCTGGTGGCAAAGCTGCCGCAGGGCCACGTGCTCACCGTTCCGGCTACCGACTTTGCCATGCAGAAGATCGGCCGTCCGCTGCCGGGCGCCCCGATGCTGGCCGCTTTAGCTGCCGCCACCGGCGTGTTCAAGCTCGAAAGCGTACAGAAGTCATTCCAGACCAGATATCCCGGCAAGGTCGGCGACGCCAACGCTGACACCGCCGCCCTGGCCTATGATTACATCATGAATATTAAGAACGGAGGCAACAATGCTTAAGCAGATAGAAGGATCTCTCGGCATTGCAGAGGCAGTTGCTCTGTGCCGTCCCGGTGCAGTCTGCGCATATCCTATTTCCCCGCAGACCCACATCGTGGAAAACCTCGGCAAGATGGTCAAGACCCATCAGCTCAAGGACTGCGAGTTCGTCAACGTGGAGTCTGAGTTCGCTGCAATTTCAGTCTCCATCGGCGCTTCCGCAGGCGGCGTGCGCACCTATACCGCCACTGCCTCACAGGGCCTGCTCTTCATGACAGAAGGTGTGTACAACGCCTCAGGTTTGGGCCTGCCCATCGTGATGACCGTGGCCTCCCGTGCCATCGGCGCTCCGATTAACATCTGGAATGATCACTCAGATTCCCTGTCACAGCGCGATTCAGGCTGGCTGCAGCTTTTCTGTGAGTCAAATCAGGACGCCGTGGACACCCACATCATGGCCTTTAAGATCGCAGAAGAAGTAGGCCTGCCGGTGATGGTGTGCATGGACGGCTTCGTGCTGACCCACGCCTTTGAGCGCCTGGATATCCCGTCACAGGAGCAGATTGACAAGTTCCTGCCTGAGTATCAGCCCCGCGAGTACTTAGACCCCAAGGAGCCTATCTCCATGGGCGCCATGGTGGGCCCTGAGGCCTTTACCGAAGTGCGCATCCTGCAGCAGCGCAAGATGTACAAGGCCCTCGATGTGATCGAGCGCGTCACTAAGGAATACCGTGAGCTCACCGGCCATCACTCAGGCGGCTTACTTGACTGCTATAACTGCGAGAACGCTGATGTGAAGCTTATCATCATGGGCTCCACCGTCGGCACCGCCAAGGATGCAGTGGACGAGCTCAAGGCCCAGGGTATCAATGCCGGCATTATTTCCTTAAAGTCCTTCCGTCCGTTCCCGTATGCTGCTGTACGTGAGGCCATCGGCGACACCAAGAAGGTGGTGCTCGTGGAGCGTCACTTCAGCTACGGCGCACGCGGCATCCTGTTCCCTGAAGTCGCCCGCGCCTTAAAGGGCCTCGATACCGAAGTGCACACCGCTGTATGCGGCTTAGGCGGCCGCGCCATCCTCGGCAGCACCATCAAGAACATCGTCAAGTACAGCCTTGAGGGCAAGTTCACCGATGAGCTGACCTGGTTCGACCTCGACTCAGCATTACTCAACAGCTATCTCAAAGACACTGAGGGCGTAACTCTGCCCGAAGGCCCGCTGGCCGAATCTGTGCTTGAGGAAAGCCTGCAGAAAGTGCGCGCTTAATGGGGGAGATTTAAAAATGTTAGATGCAATCAAGTTTTATCAGACCGGCTCCAACACCGTTGGCAACCGCCTGTTAAATCCGTCCATGCGTGCGGTGCAGGCCTCGGTTGACAGACCGAACACCCTGATTTCAGGCCACCGTGCCTGCCAGGGCTGCGGTGAGGCGTTAGGCGCCCGTTATGCCATTGACGCTGCCATGCGCGCCACCGGCGGTCAGCTCATGATCGCCAACGCCACCGGCTGCCTTGAGGTGTTCTCCACTCCCTATCCGGAGTCAGCCTGGAGACTGCCCTGGATTCACTCCCTGTTTGGCAATACCGCAGCTGTGGGCTCAGGCCTTGCTGTAGCCGCCCGCGTGCGTGCAGCCAAGGCCGGCAACACCAACGTGCCGCGCGTAATCGCCCAGGGCGGTGACGGCGGCACCACTGACATCGGTTTTGGCCCGCTGTCGGGCATGTTCGAGCGCAATGATGATGTGCTCTATATCTGCTATGACAATCAGGCCTACATGAACACCGGTGTGCAGCGCTCCTCCGCCACTCCGCCGGCCGCCCGCACCGCCACCACCCAGTTGGTCGGTGACGAGCCTGGTGCTGACTGGGGCAAAGGCAAGAACGTGCCGCTTATCGCCATGGCCCACGGCATTCCCTATGTAGCCACCGCCTCAGTGTGCGACCTTAAAGATCTTGAGTACAAGGTCGAAAAGGCTATGTCCTTCCACGGTGCACGCTACATTCAGATCTTAGTACCCTGCCCGCTTGGCTGGGGCTGCGCGTCGGGCAACACCGTATCAGTGGCCCGCCTGGCCTGCGAGACCGGCTTCTATCCGATCTTCGAGGCTGAGTACGGCAAGATCACCTCAGTGCGCAAGATCCGCCAGAAGCAGCCGGTCATCAACTTCCTGAAGATGCAGCGCCGCTATGCACACTTAACCGGCAAGAAGGCCGACCCGAAGGTGCTCGCCCGCATTCAGGCCCTGTGCGATGACAATATCAAGAGCTTTGATCTCTTAGGTGATGATATTCCTGAGACTATGCCGGTGCCGGTACAGGCTCATGAGCGCAGCCATGAAGTTTAAGAGAGGATATAACTGATATGATGAACAAATCTTTTGCTGCAACCTTAGATCCGCAAACCTCTCTTGCCAACAAGACTGGTTCGTGGCGCACCCTGCGCCCGGTCAATGTGTTCAAGCTCCCGCCCTGCAACAAGCAGTGCCCGGCCGGCGAGAACATTCAGCAGTGGCTCTATTACGCCGCTGAGGGCGATTATGAGCATGCCTGGCGCGTGCTGACCGAGGAGAATCCCTTCCCGGCATGCATGGGCCGTGTGTGCTATCACACCTGTGAAGGCAAGTGCAACCGCGGCTTTTTGGACGAGTCCGTGGGCATCAACTCCGTCGAGCGCTTCCTGGGTGACTATGCCATCGAGCACAAGCTCTCCTTCAGAAAGCCCGTGCGCGAAACCGGCAAGAAGATCCTGGTAATCGGCTCCGGCCCTGCAGGCCTCTCTGCTGCCTATCATCTGCGCCGTTTCGGCCATTCCGTACATATCGTCGAGATGGCCGCACAGCCCGGCGGCATGATGCGCTACGGCATCCCGGTATACCGTCTGCCGCGCAATGTGCTGGACGCTGAAATTGCACGCCTCACTGACATGGGCATTACCATCGAGTGCAACCACCCGGTGCAGGACATCGCAGCCGAGAAGAAAAACGGCAAGTATGATGCCGTGATCCTGGGCATGGGCGCCTCCATCTCCACCAACGTGGACATTCCGGCAGGCGACACCAGCCACATCATGCACGCCCTGGAGGTGTTAAAGGAAATCTCCTCTGACGAGAACGTGCAGGTCGGCCGCAAGGTGGCTGTGTACGGCGGCGGCAACACCGCTGTGGACGTGGCCCGTTCCCTGCGCCGCATGGGTGCTGAGCCTATCATCGTTTACCGCCGCAACCGCGACAAGATGCCGGCCAACGCTGAAGAAATGGACGGCGCCATCGAGGAAGGCATTCAGGTCAAGTGGCTGTCCACCATTACTGGTGCTGACGACAAGAACCTGAAGATCGAGAAGATGAAGCTCAACGATCAGGGCTGGCCTGAGCCTACCGGTGAGTTTGAAGAACTCGCAGCCGATTCAGTGGTGCTCGCCATCGGCCAGAACGTTGACCTCTCCGTGTGCGAGAAGGTCGAAGGCCTGCAGACTGAAAAGGATGCAGTGGTGGTAAACCACGAGACCATGATGACCACCGTAGATGGCATCTTCGCCGCCGGTGATATGGTCAAGGGCGACCGCACTGTCACTGCCGCCATCGGCATGGGCAAGCATGCAGCCCGCTCCGTCAATGCCTGGCTCAAGGGCACTGAGTACAAGCGCCCGGCCAAGCATGAAGATGCACGCTTTGAGGATATGCATCCGTGGTACTACACCGATGCACCGAAGACCGTGCGTCCGCAGCTGGAGCTCGCCCGCCGCACCAGCACCTTTGACGAGGTGCAGCACGGACTTACTGAAGAGAATGCCATCTTCGAGGCCCGCCGCTGCCTGTCCTGCGGCAACTGCATGGAGTGCGACAACTGCTATGGTGTCTGCCCGGACAATGCAGTGGTTAAATTAGGTCCCGGCAAGGGCTATGAGTTCAACTATGATTACTGCAAGGGCTGCGGCGTCTGCGCCCAGGAATGCCCGTGCGGCCATATCAAGATGGTCCCTGAAAAGATCTAATTTGCTGAACTAATCTAAAACCAACTTTGATAGAGCGGGCTCAGGCCCGCTTTATTTTTGCCCGCCTGCAATTCAATCTGAACTGATCCCCCCGCCCTGCACAGCTGCCGCTGCCGATGATGACATCACAGGCCTGGAGGGCATTGTGCGCCGCCGCCTCAGCCACCCGCTGTCCTCCGTCAAGGTCTATCTCAAAGATCTTTAAAGCCGCAGCAGGGTACAATAGGCGCAGCAGCACTGCCTGCCAGCGCTGTTTTAAATTTTTGTTTAAATTTTATTACCTGTTTTCACAAAGAGAATGTAACAATGACAGATGACACTTTAAATCCTGAGCGCTTAACCCAGCCTGCCGCTCAATCTGAAGCTGTGGATGCTGCAAAGACTGCGGACGGGAATGCAGCTGAATCTGATCTGAGATTTGATCTGAGCCTTAAGCCCGCCGCCCGGAAATATGCCAGCGTTTTAGAGGCATACGCCGCCGGACTTTCTTATGACGAGATCTTTGATGACGATCTGGAGGAAGAGGATGACAGCGATCTTGATGCCATCATCAAGGAGCGCCTGGAAAACCCCGGAGAGCTGATCTGCTTTACCCTGGAGGAATTAGAGCGTTCTATCGCTCAGCACTGAGCTCTGCCCGGTTTTTTGACCGGAGATTTTTGAGCCCTGCCCGTCAGCGCGCGGCGCAGCAGGACACCGGTAAGCGCAAAGGGCTGCATCAGGGAGATTTGACAGAATGCGCTCCAGGCAAAGCTCTCATAGAAGTCGAAAACCGGGTATTCAAGCTGGAAGAAGAGCTTATCAAAGATCATGCGTTCACCAGCTTGGTAGAGGCCGAATACAGCCCAGCCAAGAAGCAGCATAAAGAGCCCTGCCCGCAGCAGCGGACGCTGCGCGTTGTCTGCTGCACGCCTTGGTTTTTGAGCTCTGCCCGGCACCCTGCCCTGCTGCCTTTTGGCACGCAGGCGCTGGCACAGGCCGTCAAAATGCAGCCCAAAGTGCAGCGCGGCAGTAAGCTGCAGCAGGCTTACCGCCGCCATGTGCACCCGGTTCATGCCTGGCACTAGCGGCAGATCTAAAAAGTCAAACACCTGCCTTGAGAGCATCACGCCGGAGACCAGCGTCCCGGCAAAGGCGGTAAGCAGCAGCGCGGTAAGCAGCAGATTTACCCGGCGCAGCAGATTGTACCGCCCGCGCAAAAGTGCGGTAAACCAGCGCCGGTTAAGCCAGAGATGCCACAGCACCACCAGCACAAAGGCAAGGCCCAGCCACTCGTGCATAAGGTTGCCGGTAAGGTGCCAGGCAAGGCAGGGCGGCAGCAGTACAATCAGCGCCCCGTCAAGGACGAGCTTAGTACTCAAGGCCATGCAGCCATTCCATAAGCTGAGGGCGTGAGGCATCAACCTCGGAACGGTAAATACCGATGGGCTTTAACAGCGTGCAGTCCTCTGGCAGCAGCGCCT
>JADINH010000023.1 GCA_017694225.1 Candidatus Avisuccinivibrio stercorigallinarum | reverse complement strand
CAGCTTAAAGGTCTTGATAAGACGCAGTGCGTTCTCCGGCACGGCAGAGAGCTTAAGCTTCATCTGCGGCTGGGCCTTGGCCCACTGCGCCAAAAAAGCGATGCCAGCTGAATCAACTTCAGTCACCTCGGCAAGGGACACGCTCTGTTCCTTAAAGAGCTCTGAGCGCTGCTCCCACAGCCCCGGCACGGTCTTGACGGTCAATGCACCCTGCAGCATTTACTGTGCATCCCCGCTTAAGCTCTGACCTGCATTGCTGCCTGCGTTGTGCTTGACCAGAATGTCAGTCACTGCTGCGATGCCCTTTTCACGGATCATCGGGCTTAACTCAGACTGCTTGGCCGAGAGCATGGAGATGTTCTCTGCCACCATGTCATAGGCGCGCCACTCACCGGTCTTGCTGTTCTTGCGCAGCTTGAACAGCAGCTCCAAATCCTGCTTGCCCGGCTCGCGGATTAAGAACTTGATGTTGACCATGGTCTCGTCAGCCGGCACCTGCTGATAGGCCGGATCAATGAGTTCCTGCTGATCGTATTTGCCCAGGGCATCGGCATAGGCGGCTACCACGTAATCTGCAAAGGCATCGGTAAAGGCTTCACGCTCTTCCTTGGTGGTGCTCTTTAAGTTGTTGCCGATGACCTTATAGGCGGCATAGGTGATGTCCACGTATGGCATCAAATGAGTGCGGATGAGCTCACGGCGGTAAGCCGGATCAGTCTTCACCTTGTCGGCGTTCTGCTTAATCTCCCCAAAGGTCTCATCGGCCACGGCTGTCAGCATCTTATAAGGATCCTGCATGTCCACTTCTGCAGACATAGCCGGGAAAATGGTGCACAGGCACAAAGCTGCCGCTGCGATAAACTTCTTAAACATGTTTACTGCTCCTTTTCAGACGAGCTGTCTGACACTGATGAGTTATACAAAAACTTGGCAATCAAATCCTCCAGCACCACGGCCGAGCCGGTATCGCGGATGTAGTCGCCGTCCTTTAAATAGGCGGTGCCCAGATCCTCGTCATAAAAGCCCGGGGTGATGCCGATGTACTGCTCGCCGATGATGCCGGCGGTCAGAATGGAAGCCTTGGATTCCTCGGAGATGTGGTTGTACTCGCTGTTGATGGCAATGTCCACCACCGGCACCAGTTCATCCGGGTCCAGATGAATGCCTTCAACGCGGCCGATGAGCACGCCGCCGATGCGCACCGGAGCGCGCAGCTTTAAGGAGCCCACATTGTCAAACTTGGCGTGCACGGTGTAGGTGTTGGAGCTGCTGTCGAGCACCAGGCCTGCCACCTTCAGGGCCATGATCACCGCCGCAAAGATACCGGCGATCATGAACAGACCCACCAAAAATTCAGTCTTGCTAAATCTCATTTAAAACCCCTTAGAACATTAAAGCGGTAAGCACAAAATCCAAACCCAGCACAGCCAGTGAAGACTGCACCACTGTAGCGGTGGTTGCCGCACTGATTCCGGATGAAGTCGGGCGGCAGTCGTAACCGTTAAACAAAGCGATCCAGGTGCAGACCACGGCAAAGACCATGGCCTTGATGATCATCGGCCAGATGTCATTGATAAAATCCACGCTCGCCTGCATGCCGGACCAGTAAATGCCGTCATCAAGACCAAGCCAGTCCACACCGACGAGCTTGCCGCCGTAAATGCCAATCAGGCAGAACAGGATGGACAAAATCGGCATCGAGATGAAACCGGCCCAGAAGCGCGGCGAAATGACGCGGCGCAGCGGATCCACGGCCATCATCTCCATCGAGGAGAGCTGCTCGGAGGCCTTGAGCTGGCCGATTTCAGCCGTCAGGGCAGAACCGGCGCGGCCGGCATAAAGCAGCGCGGTCACCACCGGGCCAAGCTCACGGATGATGGCAAGTGAAACAAGCGGGCCCAAGGAGCCCGTGGCCATGAAGTCTTTTAAGATGTTAAAGCCCTGCAGACCGAGCACCATGCCGATAAAGAGGCCGGACACGATAATGATGATCACCGACTGCACACCGATGAAGTAAATCTCAGCAATGAGCAGCGGAAAATGCTTTTTAAAATCAGGCTTTCCCACCAGCGCGTGATAGAGCATAAAGGTGGAGCGCCCCAGGGCACAGATCTTATGCAGTCCCCAGCTGCCCAAGGCGCCAATAGAGTCATAGAGCATTAGAGATCCTCCAGATAAGGCACATCGGCCTGCATATTAAAGGCATAAGGACCATCGTAATCCCCCTGAATGAACTGCTGCACGCGCGGATCAGAGCTGTGGCGCACTTCATCGGGCGTGCCGCTGCCGATGACATGGCCGTCAGCTAAGATATAGACCATGTGCGCAATGCTCAAAACCTCCGTGACATCATGGGTGACGATCATCGAGGTGATGCCAAGCGAACTGTTAAGGTCGGCAATGAGCTTGACTAAAACCGCCATGGTGATGGGATCCTGCCCCACAAAGGGCTCGTCGTACATGATCAGATCGGGGTCCAGCGCGATGGAGCGGGCCAGCGCTGCACGGCGGGCCATGCCGCCTGAGAGCTCATTGGGAGAGAACTGCGCTGCCGCGCGCAGGCCCACCGCCTCCAGCTTCATCAGCACCAGATCGCGGATCAAGGTCTCCGGCAGCCTGGTGTGCTCACGCAGCGGGAAGGCCACGTTTTCAAAGACCGTCAAATCAGTAAACAGCGCACCGCTCTGAAAGAGCATGCTCATGCGCTTGCGCAGTTCATACAGTTCACTGCGCTTTAACTTGTGCACGTCGATGCCGTCAAAGGTGATGGTGCCGCGCTGCGGACGCAGCTGCGCGCCGATAAGACGCAGCAAAGTGGTCTTGCCGGTGCCGGACGGGCCTAAGATGGCGGTAATTTTGCCGCGCGGGACGGAAAGCGACAGATTTTGGTAAATCGGCCGCCCGCCGTAGGCAAAATCAACGTGCTCTACTTCAATTAAATTATGCTCTGCCACACAGATTCCTTTTTGAGAAATGGCTGAAGAACACTGCAAACATGCAAATGTGTTTGTTTAAGGCCTATTTTAAAACAAAGGCCCGGGGAAGCCTCAACACTTGAGCGATTTTTGCAGGACAAAGAGAGTGTTTTCAGCCGCTTAAAGCAAAAGCTGTGCCCCTGCTTTGCTATAATCAGACTGTCATCTGTTTAAGGGCTTATCGGAATGTTGTTGGATAAAGAGAAATGTCTTAGTGCAGCACAGCGCGTGCTGCGTGAAGAAGCTGAAGCACTGCTGGATTTAATCCCGAGCATCGGCAGCAATTTTGTTAAAGCCTGTGAGCTCCTGCTGCAGTGCAAAGGCAAAGTGATCTTGACCGGCGTAGGCAAGTCAGGCCATGTGGCCACCAAGATTGCCTCCTCGCTTGCCAGCACCGGCACCCAGTCCTTCTTTGTGCAGGCAGGTGAGGCCGCCCACGGAGATTTAGGCATGATTGGCAAAGACGATGTGGTCATTGCCGTATCCAACTCCGGTGAGGGCAATGAGCTGAAGATCATCATTCCGATCTTAAAGCGCCGCCAAATTCCTTTGATCGCCATCTGCGGTGATGCCAAGTCCACCCTGGCCACTGAAGCTGATGTGTTCCTGTCAGCCCATGTCAAGCGTGAGGCCTGCCCGCTTAACCTCGCTCCAACCAATTCCACCACCGCTGAGCTGGCCGTAGGCGATGCCATCATGGTGGCCTTAATTGAAGCCCGCGGCTTTACCAAAGACGATTTTGCGCTCTCCCACCCCGGCGGCGCCTTAGGCCGCCGTCTTTTGGTGCGCTGTGAGGATCTGATGCATCAGGGCAGTGCCATGCCGGCCGTGAAGCTTGACGAGAGCATTGAGAACACTTTAATTGAAATGACCGAAAAGGGCCTTGGCATGGTTGCGGTGTTAAATGATGACGGCTCCCTGGCCGGCATCTACACTGACGGCGATCTGCGCCGCACTTTGCGCCGTGAAATCTCCATTAAAGAGCCGGTCTCAAAGGTCATGACGGCAAACTGCGTCACCGTAGGCCCGCAGACCCTGGCCGCGCAGGCTCTTGCCATCATGCAGGACAAGAAGATAAGCGGCGTCATCGTGGTCGATGACAAACACATGCCGCTTGGTGCCTTTAACATGCACGATCTGCTGCGCGCGGGCATCATCTGAGGATAAGGGAGGCGGTACATGAGCTCAATCCTGACCTGCTGGGGCTGCATTGATGCCAGGGTGATGGAGCGCCTGCAGCGCATCAAACTGGTGGCCTTTGATGTGGACGGCACGCTCACTGACGGCGGGGTGTACCTTGATAACAAGGACGGCGAGTTCAAAAAGTTCAACACCAAAGACGGCCTTGGGGTGGCGCAGCTGCGCAAATTCGGCATTCACTGCGCGGTCATTACCGGGCGCAATTCACCCATCGTCACCCGGCGCATGCAGGAGCTTAAAGTTGATGTGGTGTGCCAGGGCATTGCCGACAAGGCAGAAGAGCTTGCGCGCATCAAGGCAGAGCTTCATCTTTCCCAGGATGAAACTGCAGCGGTCGGTGATGATTTAAACGATCTGCCGATGTTCTCTGAGGCCGGCTTTACCTTCTGTCCGGGGGATGCGCATCCCTATATGCTGCAAGTCTGTGACTATGTACTGCCGCTTGAAGGCGGACGCGGGGCGGTGCGCGTGCTTTCTGATCTGATCCTGATGGCGCAGGGGAAAATCTCCCCTGAAGGCGGGCTGATTTAATGGGCGTTACACTTCGTTCCTTTATCCTGTCATTCATTTTGATTGTGGCGGCTGCCTTTGTCTATCAGCTCTCCTCACGCCAGAGCGGCCCCTCTGATGAAGAGATCCTGCAGACCTACCCCAGCTTCTCGGCTGAGAACTTTGCAGGCGACAACTTTGACAAGGGCGGGCGGCTTATTCATCACTTTGAGGCCGGCCATGTGACCTATTACAAGAGCCGGGCACTTATCACCATGCAGGAGCCCACGGGCATCTATTACTCCTACCCAGGCGGCGGCAGCCGTGCTGAGCCCTGGGCGCTTTCGGCCACCTCAGGCTCCTTTGTGCTTGATAAAGAGGCTGAGCTTATCGGCGAGGTGGAGATGCATCCTTTGTTTGAGGGCTCGCCGGTGACCAGCGCCGTGACCTCCTATCTGCACTTTGATCTGCAGCAAAATCTGATCACCACGCCTGAGATCATACGCATCTCCGGCCCCAATTTTGTAAACTATGGCTCAGGACTTGAGGCTGACTTAAACGAGAAATTAATTAAAGTAGGAAATCCGCATGCACGTTACGAATTTAATTAAATGCTCACTGACTGCCGCAGCCCTGTGCTGTGCAGCCGGCGCTTTTGCCAAAAGCGATGATTACTCGCAGCCCATCAACGTGGTATCGCAGGAACAGCTGGCCGATCTGAAGGCCAACAAAATCATTTTCTCCGGTGAAGTGGAAGCCACGCAGGGCACCATGCGCATCAATGCCGACAAGATTGAAATCATCCGCAGCGCTGACGGCAAGTTAGAGAGCATCGTGGCCTACGGCAAGCCCGTGACCTTCCGGCAGACCCTCGACAACGGCAAGCCCATTCACACCCGTTCCTCCACTTTAAGCTATCTGCCCAATCAGAGCCTCGTGGTGCTGCAGGGCAAGGCCACTATCTGGCAGGATGAAAGCTCCATGACCGGCGAGCGCATTGAATACAACATTCAGACCCAGAAGATGCGCGCCAACAACGCCGCCGGACAGGGCGGCCGGGTGTCATCCACCTTTGTCCCGGCTGAGTTCCAGGGAGATGACAAATAATGATAAACGAGCTGCAAGCCATTAAACTGCACAAAACCTATAAAAAGCGTGTAGTGGTAAATGACGTCAGCCTGAGCGTGCACAGCGGCTCCATCATCGGCCTCTTGGGCCCCAACGGTGCGGGCAAGACCACCTCTTTTTACATGATCGTAGGCATCATCTCCACTGAAGGCGGCCAGGTGCTGTTAAACGGCAAGGACATCACCAATCAGCCCATGCACATGCGCGCCCGTGAGGGGCTTGGCTACCTGCCGCAGGAAAACTCGATTTTCAGAAAGCTCACCGTAGAGGAGAACATCAAGGGCGTAATTGAGCTCATTCCGGATCTGTCAAAGGGCGAGCGGCAGCAGCGCGTGGATGAACTGCTCGAGGAATTTTCCATCACCCGCATCCGCAAAAATGTCGGCATGAGCCTGTCCGGCGGTGAAAGACGCCGCGTGGAAATCGCGAGGGCCCTGGCGGCCAATCCGAAGTTCATTCTGCTTGATGAACCCTTTGCCGGTGTGGATCCGATTTCCGTCTCGGAAATTAAAGAAATCATCACCCATTTAAAGGAGCGCGGCATCGGTGTGCTCATTACCGATCACAATGTGCGCGAGACTTTGGATGTGTGTGAGAAGGCCTATATCGTCAATGAAGGCGAGATCATCGCGCACGGCACCGCTCAGGAAGTGCTGGCCGATGAAAAGGTGCAGAGCGTTTATTTGGGCAGCGGCTTCTCCATGTAGGTTAAAGAGGCATCTGATGACAGGCAGGAGAGGACAGCGGCAGACACGAACGCAGGCAGCAGCGCTTAAGACATAGCGCTGCTAAGGTTGTTGTTTTACGAAGTTAAAAATCAGGAGAAATTTATGGCGGGACTTAGAAACTCACTGCAGCTGAGAACAGCACAGTCTTTATCACTTTCTATGACCCCGCAGCTGCAGCAGGCCATCAGGATGCTGCAGCTTACCACCCTGGAGGTGCGCCAGGAGATTGCGCAGATGTTAGAGCAGAACCCGCTGCTTGAAGAGGCCGAAGACCGGCTCAACTCCAATGTGCAGTCCCTCGATGCCATGCTTGATGCAGAGCGTGCGGCTGAAAACATCTACGATCCCTTTGACAATGATCATTCCGCCTCGCCCGCCGACATCTCTCTCTCCAACGAAGTCTATTCATCTGAGGACGGCTCACAGGCCCATGATGCTCTGTCCTCCATCAATCAAAGCGGCGAGCTCAATGCCCAGAGCAGTGCCGCCGAGCAGCGCTTTGATGACTTTAATGCCGCCCAGGTCAGCCGCAAGGGCATTGCCGTGGACAATGACCGCGTCTATGAAGGCGAGACCTCAGAAAGCCTGCATGATCATTTAACCTGGCAGCTCGACTGCTCCCCCTTAAGCGGCATGGATCGGGCCATTGCCGAGGCCATCATCGACGGCATTGAAGACAGCGGTTATTTAACCGAGAGCCTTGATGACATCTGCCGCGCCTTAAAGCCGCAGTGGCCGGAGCTGACCATGGACGCCATCGGCACCGTGCTGAAGATAATTCAGCATTATGATCCCATCGGCGTAGGCTCGCGCGATGTCAGTGAATACCTCTTAATTCAGCTCTCGCAGCTGCCTGAGGACACCCCCAATCTTGAGCTGGCCCGCCGGGTGCTGAGCAAATACTTAAACGAACTGGTGCGCCGGGATTACCGCGCGCTGTGCCAGCATCTGTCCATCAAGGAAGAGAACTTAAAGGAAGTGCTGGAGCTTATCACCTCCTTAAATCAGCGCCCGGGTCAGGGTGCAGTCAAGGAAAAGTCCGACTTCATCATCCCGGATGTGCTGGTGGTAAAAGACGATAACGGGGAATACAAGGTCATCACCAATCCCAACAATGCCCTGCCCAGGCTGCGCATCAACAAGCAGTATGCCGCCCTGGCCAAGAGCGTCAAGAACGATCGCGACCGCTCCTATTTGTTAAGCTCCAAACAGGAGGCCAATTACTTCATCAAGGCGCTGGAGAACCGCACCAGCACCGTGCTCACCGTAGCGCAGTGCATCATGGACAAGCAGCGCGACTTTTTGGAGAAAGGCGAGAGCGCCATGCATCCTTTGATCTTAAGTGACATCTCAAGAGAGGTCGGACTGCATGAATCCACGGTCTCGCGCGCCTCCTCAGGCAAATACATTCAGACCCCGCGCGGCACCTATGAGCTCAAGTTCTTCTTTTCAAGCCACGTGGACACCGATGACGGCGGCGGGGCCTCAGCTACGGCCGTCCGCGCCATCATCAAGGATCTGATAGCGAGGGAAAACACCCGCCATCCGCTTTCGGATGCAGCCCTGGCCGAAAAGCTGCAGGAGCAGGGCATCAAGGTGGCCCGCCGCACCATTGCCAAGTACCGCGAGGCCCTGGGCATTGCCTCCTCCTCGCAGCGAAAACGGCTGATTTAAAGACCACAGCTGCAGATGAAAAGCTGGTAAAAGCGCGGTAAAAACGCCCTGAAGAGATCAGAACTGTCAGGATTTAGTGCACTTTTTTAGTGCGCATAGATTTTTAAAATTACCGCCGTAAATGTGCGCTGTGTCAGTATTTACAAGGCTTTGAGCGTTTTTTGGCTGTCTGCGCCCCTGCAAAGGCAGCCCCAAATAAATACAAAAGCACTGTAATTGCCGCGCGGTGCAAGTATACTTAAGCTAAGATCCATTTTGAGGCAGAGCCTCAAAGCACTGAAGGTTTCAATGTTTTACAATGATTAAGCTTGAACACGTAAATAAGTTTTTTGGCGATCTGCACGTACTTAAGGACGTAAACCTGCATGTTAAGGAAGGCGAGAAGATGGTGATCATCGGACCCTCCGGCTCAGGCAAGTCCACCACCGTGCGCTGCATGAACTATCTTGAAGTGCCGACCTCCGGCAAGGTGATCATCGACGGCGAGGAAATGACCGCCCGCAACCACATCAAGTTAGTGCGCCGCACCACCTCCATGGTATTCCAGCAGTTCAACCTCTATCCGCACCTTGATGTGATGCGCAATTTAACCTTAGCCCCCATCAAGCTGCACGGCGTTTCGCAAAAAGAGGCTGAAGAGACTGCCATGCACTACTTGAATGTAGTAGGTCTTACCGACAAGGCCCACGTTTATCCGGCCACGCTCTCCGGCGGCCAGCAGCAGCGTATTGCCATCGCCCGCGCCCTGTGCGCCAAGACCAAGATCATCTTATTTGATGAGCCTACCTCCGCCCTTGATCCTGAGACCATTCAGGAAGTGCTCGACGTGATGGTAAAGCTCGCCTCTGAGTCCAACATCACCATGGTGATTGTGACCCACGAAATGGGATTTGCCCGCGAGGTGGCAGACCGCATCGTCTTCATGGAAGACGGCATGATCATTGAAGAGGGCACACCTGAGCACTTCTTCAGCCACCCTGACAATGAGCGCGTCCAGCAGTTCCTGGGCAAGATTTTAAGACACTAAAAAAGGAGACTGACTAAAATGACTAAGTTTTCCAAGAATGTATTTGCTCTGATGTGTGCTTCGGTGTTTGCAGCCTGCACCTGCACTGCCGCTTTCGCCGCCGGTGAAATCGACGCCATCAAGGACAGAGGCTACCTCAAGGTGGGCGTCAAGAACGACGTGGTGGGCTTCAGCTTCCAGGATCCGCTCTCCGGCGAGTACACCGGCTATGAAGACACCTTGGCCCAGATGATCGCAGACAGCCTGGGCGTTGACGTGGAGTTTACCGCTGTGACCGCCGCCACCCGCGGTGAGCTCGTGGACTCAGGCGATCTTGACATTGCCATCGCCACCTTCACCATCACCCCCGAGCGCGTCAAGCACTGGGACTTCTCCATCCCCTATTACACTGACTATGTGTCCGTGCTGGTCGAGAACTCAAGCAACATCAAGACCCTGGCTGACTTAAAGGACAAGAAGGTGGGCGTATCTTCAGGCTCCACCTCCGCCATGGCCTTAACCCGCGCCATGATTGAGGCCGGCATCATCGACAGCACCGGCTTTGACGAGAAGACCTTCAATCCGTCAACCTGGACTCAGGGCATCAGCTATCAGCAGTATGACAACTACCCGACCATTTCCACTGCCTTAAGCGCCGGTGAAATTCAGGCCTTCTGCGTGGATAAGTCCATTCTGAACATCTATCAGACCAAGAACAGATCCTTCGTGTCAGACGCCCGCTTCTCCCCGCAGGAGTACGGCACCGTCACCAAGAAGGGCTCTGACTTGAGCGGCTATGTCAACGATCTCATCAAGGGCTGGAAGGAAGACGGCACCTTGGACAAGCTCATCAAGGAAAACCACTTAGATTAATTTCCTTTTGAGTTTTTGAAGGCAGGGGTCTGTCCCTGCCTTTTCCCGTTTATAAAACGCACAGGATAATCCTTCAATGGAAACCCTAATTTCACTGGATGCCTGGACCAAGGTCTGGACCTTTAAGTCCACCTTCTTATTAGGCTTCCTCACTACTCTTGAGACCGCGCTCTTTGCCGTGATGCTCTCGCTGTGCCTCGGCCTGCTCTTCGGCCTGATGTCCACGAGCGGCAGAAAACTCCCGGCTGCCATTGCGCGCGTTTATGTTGAGTTTATTCAGAATACCCCGCTTCTGCTGCAGATCTGCTTTTTGTACTATGCCATGTCCTTCTCGGGCCACAGCATCAGCATTCTGGCCTCAGGCATCATCTCCATCGGCGTCTACCACGGTGCCTACATGTCTGAAGTAATCAGAGCCGGTATTCAGTCCATCCCGCGCGGGCAGTTTGAAGCAGCCAAGTCACAGGGCTTTAACTATGTAGGCACGATGTACTACATCATCCTGCCCCAGAGCATCAAGATCATTCTCCCGCCCATGGTCAATCAGGTGGTAAACCTCATTAAGAACACCTCCTGCCTCTACATCATCGGCGGCTCGGACTTAATTTCCATCACCTACAGCTTCGTGACCGGTGCCAACACCGGCGGCGCTCATGGACCTGCATACTTAGTCAGCGGCATTTTGTTCTTTATCATCTGCTTCCCGCTGTCCATGCTCGCCAGCACCTGGGAGAACAATTTGAAGAAACGTGAACGCCTGACGGTCGACAAAGCCAAGGCTCAGACTGTTGAAGCACAGGAGGACTTATAAATGGAAGAATGGTCCGCCAGCTTTGACATGTTAAAAAACGGTGCCATCTTAATTTACATCTTAAAGGGCACCCTCTTTACCATCATCATTTCCACCATCGCAGTGTTAATCGGCATTGTGTTCGGCTCTGTGCTCGCTCTGGTCAGAAACTACTGCCACAGCCCGCAGTACCGCATTTTCCGCTATGCTGCCATTGCCTATATTGAGATCTTCAGAAACACCCCGCTGCTGTTGTGGATCTTCATCTGCGTGGTGTTCTGCCCGGTGCCGGAGATCTTCGCACACCGCATGTTCGGCCTGACCACGGTGGAAACCACCCTGCTCTTTAAGGCCTCCATTGCCCTGATCCTGTTTACCTCCTCGGTGATTGCAGAGATCGTGCGCGGCGGTTTGAACTCCGTGCCGGCAGGCCAGTTTGAAGCAGCCGCCTCTCAGGGCTTTAACGTAGTGCAGACCATGGTCTACATCGTGCTGCCCCAGGCCTACCGCAATGTGGTGCCGACCCTGCTCAGCCAGGTCATCACCACCATCAAGGACTCCTCGTATCTGGCCAACGTGGCCACCATCGAGCTGATGTCCCGCGTGCGCCAGATTTTAAGTACGGCCAATCTGTACAACGGCACCGGCAACATCAACGTCTCCGACGTTTTCGTGCTCTACGGCTGCGCCGCTGCCATTTACTTTATTATCAACTTCGCGCTGTCACTGGTGGTAAGACACATGCAGGCCCGCCGCAAAGCCGCCGCTTCTGCCTACCGCACCGCAGCCAAAGCTGTTGGGGATGCCAAAGCATAAAAAGATCATGAGCCATTACGTAATTACCATTTCAAGACAATTTGCCAGCATGGGCCGCACCATCGCCAAGGAGATGTCAAAGCGCCTGAACATCAATTTCATGGACCGCGACATCGTGGCCGAGACTGCCAAGCGCATGGGCCTTTCCATTCAGAGCGTGAGCGATCATGACGAAACCGTCCGCAAGGGCAATTTCTTCATGCGCCATGCCTATCTGTTCCACATGGACGTCTATGACATCAACCGTGAGATCTATGAAGTGCAAAAGAGCGTGATCCGCGACTTTGCCTCCAAGAACTCCTGCATCATCGTCGGCCGCTGCGCCGATGCCGTGCTCGCCGACATGGACAATGTGCTCAACATCTACGTCTATGCGCCTTTTGAAAAGCGTTTTGACAACTGCGTTAATCAGCTGATGATGGATCCCAAGACCGCACGCGACACCATCCGCCGCGTCGACAAGGCCCGTGAGGACTACCGCCGCACCTATGAACCTGAGGCGGCAGACTCTGAGCTCACCCACCGCCACATCCTGATCGACAGCAGCAAGTTCACCATTCCTGACTGCGCGGACATCCTGTGCATGTGTGCACAGCGCGCCCTCAAGATTGACAGCTGAGGCGGGCAGCAGACAGGACAGCCTGACGGATAAAGGAGCAGGCTGAAGACACACTTAAAGGGGCCCCGGACAAACATCCGGGGTCTTCTTTTTTGCGCGCCCAAAAATCAAGGCTTAAGTGACTCTTTTTGCGCATTCTGTGATGCAATCTGAAAATTTGAGAAAAAATCTCACAAGAATTTTGCAATTAATTGATGCATGTCAGATTATTTATCTGCAGATCCACTATTATTGAAAGTGCAGACTTTCGTTGAACCTAAGGATATCCAACACCAAGGTTGGATTAAGGATGATACTATGCAATTGACTATTCAGGGAATCGGCATCAAAATCACTGACGCTTTAAATGACTTCGTCAATGACAAATTCAAGAAGCTCGATCGCAAGGCAGATCTGGTGAACTCCATCACCGTTACCTTAACGGTTGACAAGCTGGCACAAATCGCCAAAGCCGATATCGATGTAAAGGGCAACAATCTGCACGCTGAAGCACAGAGCGAGGACATGTACGCAGCCATTGACGCACTGCTGGATAAGGTAGACCGCTTAATCGTCAAGAATAAAGAGAAGGTAAAGCAGGAATAACTAAGTCTTAATGCTTTACAATAGCCCTGCAGATGCAGGGCTTTTTCGTTTGTAAGGACAGCGATGTATCAGGATTTCACCATACTGCCGCCGACCATCATCCTCGCACCTTTGGTGTGCTACAGCAAAAAAAGGCTGTTTGAGGAGCTTGGTGAAGGCGCCGGAGCGGTGTTGGAGCGCTCCACTTATGACATCATCCATGCCTTAAATGACCGGGAATGGGCAGGCTCCACCGTAGTCGCAGACGGTGTAGCCATACCCCACGCCAAGGTGGCGGGAAAGCTCCCTGCACTGGCCATCCTCTGCCTGATGGACAAAAAGATCCCCTTTAACACCATCGACAGCGATCCGCTCGATGTGGACATCGCCTTTTCCTTTTACTTCTCGCCCGAGGCCAATATCGAAGATCTGCAGCTCATGCTCGCGCACCTGGCGGACATCTTTGACAGCAGTGATCTGCGCGCCTCGCTGCGCCGCTCGCACCATGATGAAAGCAAGGTGCTGCAGATCCTCCATAAGATTGACCGCCTGCTGGTCAAAAAGCTGAAGCTGGAGGACGACGAGGAGCCGGCGCCCAAACCGGCAGCAGCCGCGGCAGTGCAAGATGAGGCTGCAGAGCACTGATCACCGTGCCCCTGTCTGTAACAGGGATATCTAAAAATCCGCAAGCCGCGCAAAGCCTGATAAATCAAGGCCTGCAGACGTTTAGGGCCGCATCCTGCTGTCAAATGCTGTTTTTGCGTATTTGAGCCAAGCCGCGTTATACTCAAAGAGGAATTACAGCCTGAGGTCTCTGCCATGTTCGAGCTTATCTGCGTCGGTGCCATCTTCTTTGCCGCCACCGTCATTCAGACCATTACCGGATTTGCCGGCAACCTGCTGGCCATGCCCGGCACCATACAGCTCATCGGCATGGTCGATGCCAAGATTGCGGGCTCCCTCATTAACATATTCACCTGCCTGATCGTGTCCGTGATCGGCTGGCGCAATATAGCGTGGAAAGAGTTCTGGAAGATCCTGATCCTGGTAACCCCGGGCATGCTGCTGGGCTTTTATTGTTTCTACACCCTGCACATGAGCTTCCTGCTCTACATCTACGGCACCGTGATCATCCTGATTGCAGCAAAGAGCTTCTTCACCCCGCCCGCGCCGCACACTATGCCCTTGTGGGTCACCCTGATTGTCATGACCTGCGCAGGGCTGATGCAGGGCCTGTTCGTCTCCGGCGGTGCCTTTGTAGTGCTTTATGCCGTGCGCGTCTTTAAGGACAAGGCTGAGTTCCGCTCGACCCTGTCACTGCTCTGGACGGTGCTCAACCTCGGCATTGTGTTCCAGAGCTGGCTGGCAGGCGAGCTCAATTACGCCAATGTAACCTTCAGCTTAAAGATCGTGCCGGTGGTGCTGCTGGCGGTCTGCCTTGGCAACATTCTGTACAAGCATATAAACGGCAAAGCCTTCCTGCTGCTGGCCAACATCTTGCTGGTGCTCTCAGGCCTGAGCTGCTTTTTGAAGGTTTAAAAATTATAAATCAATCAAAATCCGACGGATATCTTTGACTAATTTCATAC
Source organism: Candidatus Avisuccinivibrio stercorigallinarum (assembly GCA_017694225.1). Lineage (GTDB taxonomy): Bacteria > Pseudomonadota > Gammaproteobacteria > Enterobacterales > Succinivibrionaceae > Avisuccinivibrio > Avisuccinivibrio stercorigallinarum. Next base: position 6,106 of record JADINH010000023.1, on the reverse strand, counting down.
ATTAAATGTTCACTAATTGCTAGACCAAGTTCGTATCCTTTATAATACGCTTCTCTTGGATCTTTATGCCTTTGATCAAATTCGTTTCCTTGGCTTTCCTTTATTTCACCATAATATGAATTAAATAAATCTCCTCTACAAAAAGCCCCATCTAAAAAACCCGCTTCAAAGAAACAAGCTGCACAATAATGTCTGTATGGTTTTCCTTGAAATGTTTTAATTGTTTGCAATACTCTATTCACGTTAAAATGATTTCTATTACAAACACCGCTATTAAAATCATTGTTCATGATAAACCTCCATGATTATTAATATTTATAAAATTAATAAACTCAGTTTATCATAATTAATTTTTAAAATTTAAAAGTACATCATGTTTTTATAAAAATTTTTCTTCCATAACTAATATCAGCCTCACAACTTACTTAAAGTGAGCTAACCTGCGCTTCATCTCCAGGGCTGAATGCTGTAGTAAAATCACAGCAGCACCGCAGCGGCTGCAAGCATTAAGCCGCCTTCTTTGCGGCCAACACGTGAAGGACATATGAGCAACAGCAACCAAGATCCGATTAAGCTGGTGATCATTTCGGGCAGATCAGGCTCGGGCAAAACCGTAGCACTGCGCGTACTTGAAGACCTCGGCTTTTACTGCATCGACAATCTGCCGATGATGTTTTTAACGCAGCTGATGGATATTGCCAAAAAGCGCTATCCCAAGCTGGCCGTCTCCATCGATATCCGCAACAAGCCTGACAACCTGGAGTCCTTTGAGGAGATCTACCGCAAGATTAAGCAGGATGAAATGGTGCACAGCACCCTGATCTTCTTTGATGCCTCCGACAGCGTACTGATCAAGCGCTACTCCGAGACCCGCCGCCTGCACCCGCTCTCACGCCGCCTGCTCTCGCTTGATGAAGCCATTGTGCTTGAAGAGCAGCTGATCTCTGACATCGCAGCCTTTGCCGATCTGCGCATTGATACCTCCAATCTCTCGGTACATGATCTGGCCTCTGAAATCACTTCCCTGACCCAGGGCAGCCCCGAGCGCAAGCTGGTGATGGTGTTTGAATCCTTTGGCTTTAAGAACGGCATTGCCCAGGATGCCGACTTTGTGTTCGATGCCCGCTTCCTGCCCAATCCCTTCTGGGAGCCGCAGCTGCGCGAGCACAGCGGCCTGACCCCGCAGGTGCGTGAGTTCTTTGCCAAATACCCGCAGGTGGAGATCTATATCGATCAGATTGATAAGCTTCTGATGAGCAATCTGCCAGACATTGAAAGCGGCAGCCGCAGCTATCTCACCGTAGCCATCGGCTGCACCGGCGGCTTCCACCGCAGCGTCTATATCGCTGACAGCCTGTGCAGCAGATTTAAAGACCGCGGCTATCTCACCAAGATCCGCCACCGCGCCCTGGAAAAGCTCCATCAGGCAAAGCCCCAGGCTTAATCTGAATTTTTGATCTGCTTTGCAGCTTTTTTAGGATCAAAAGCTTAAGCTGAAGGCAGATCTCAGAAACAATCTCAGGAGGCATTTCATGCGCAAATTGTTACTGGCTTTAACCCTGCCTGCCCTGTGCTGCACCCTGCCCGCGCTGGCTGACACCCAGGTTTTCCATTACGTTGAGCCCGGCATGGGCGGCAATATGCAGATTGATACCGCAGGCGGCGTGTCTTCAGTCACCATCAACACCTATCAGACTGAGGGCAATTTCAGCACCTGCGAATACGACAGCGGTGAAGACTACTGCTATCCGGAGAACGGCGCCCTGGTCTGCCCCACAGAATCGGGCATGGACCCCATCATCATTAAGCTGGCTAAAAACGGCAGCAGTGCAGAGGTCAGCTCCTTCCCATCAGCGTACTGCGGCATGGGCGCCTATGCCATTGGTGCCTGGGAGGCAGGCCCTGAACCGGGCTCTGAGGGTTCCAGCCAGAACTCTGATGCTGACGTATACGAGATTAACGACGGCGGCATTCAGGGCAGCCTGACCCTTGAGTTTAATGAGGATTTGGATGCCTATGTGACCATCAACACCGTGAACGTGAACAACCTCGCCACCTGCGAATTTACCAGCACCGATTACGGCCCGTGCAATTTAAGCTTCGGCACCAATGAGACGCTTAATGTCAGCTGTTCCTTAGAGGGTGGAGAGACCGTAGATCTGCACATTCCGGGCGACGGCAAAACTGTGGAGGTAACAAACTTCCCGGCAGAGCTGTGCGGCATGAACGGTACAGCTTTAGGCACCTATCACTTAAAGAAATAAGGCCTGAGCGCCATCCCCTTAAAGCCCCGGCCGGAGCTTGTGCTGCTCCCCGGGGTTAAGCCTGATCTTTGGCTTTGGTTTTGGCGCTGCTGTCAGTGTCAGCCTTGCCCTGGGCTTTAGCATCTGCGACTGCATCTGCGCCCGCGCCTGCATCTGCCTTTGCATCGGCCTCAGCTTTGGCCTTGGCTGCAGCTGCGGCCTTTTCAGCTTCGATCTCGCTCTTTTTGCGGCGCCCGCGCTTTTTGGGCGTCTTCACCGGAGCCTCTTCACCCTTGCGGCTTTCCGCTGCATGATAGTTGAGCACCTTCTGATCATCCTGATGCAGGATGAACTGCTTAATCTTGCTCAAGGCCGTGCTCTCAATCTGACGCACGCGCTCGATGGAAACCTTAAACTCCTGCGACAGCTCCTGCAGCGTAGCCTTGTTTTCATCAAGCCAGCGGCGCTTGATGATATAGCGGCTGCGGTCATCAAGCTGCTTTAAAGCCTGCGCCAGATGCTCAAGTTCCCAGCTCTCATAGTCACGCTGCTCAAACTTATTGGCAAAGTTGGAGTTTTCATCCTCAAGATAGGCCGCCGGAGCGAGCACCGTGCTCTTATCCCCGCTGTCATCAGCGTCAAGATCGTATCCAATGTCCTGACCGGCAAGACGGGTCTCCATCTCAGCCACATCAGCCGGTGTGACGCCCAAATCTGCCGCCACGGTATCGCGCTCTTTATCGTTGAACCAGCCCAAATGCTTCTTGTTCTGGCGCAGCTTGAAGAAGAGCTTGCGCTGGGCCTTGGTGGTGGCTACCTTGACGACACGCCAGTTTTTAATCACGTAATCGTGAATTTCAGCCTTAATCCAATGCACAGCAAAGGCCGCCAGACGGCCGCCCACATCCGGATCAAAGTGACGCACGGCCTTCATCAGGCCGATATTGCCCTCCTGAATGAGATCAGAAAGCGGCAGACCGTAACCGGCATAACCGCGGGCAATGGAGACCACCAAGCGCAGATGCGAGAGAATGAGCTTGCGCGCAGCATCCAGATCACCGTAGTCCTTAAGGCGGCGGGCTAAGTTGCGCTCATCTTCAATCTCCAGCATCGGAACCTGATTGATGTTCTTGATGTAGCTCTCCAGGTTCCCCACCGGGGCGAGCATGGTGCCCGAGGACTGCTTGTCTTCCTGCAGGAGCTCAGCTGCGCTCTCTTTGCTCTCCTTGGGTTTGACAAAGAGAGGCTGGGCATCAGTTGCGCCGTCCTCGCCGAACTCGTCATCATCGAGATCAGCAAAATCAGCGTCCAAAAGCTCTGCATCGTCATCCGGCAGAATGGTGCTTTCTTTACTCTCTTTATCGTTATTGCTCATAGAATTAAAAACGTCTGTTATGCTTTGATAAGTACGGCTTTGCTGAGGATGCACTGCAGCAGGCTGAGGTTAATTCAGTTCGTTCAAAGCCTGCAAACATTGTACCAAAGCAGTCAAGCCCTCTGTGATGCAAAGCACATTTATTTCACTGAGTGCAGTCAGCATCACTTTCAGATCCGGCCTTAATGTCTGCAAAGAGCACCGGATGACCTGCCTTCCAGTCAAAAACCAGGCAGGGTACGGCTTTAAGCTTTAGAAGATCAGCCAATGTAAGTTTTACTTTTTGGTCGGCTGTGAGATTAAGCCGGCATGGAACAGCCTTGGTAAGACCGTCCATCTGCCAGACATTCCAGGCAATGCGCTCTGCCGCTGCAGTAAGTTCTGTGTGCGTTGGCTGGCGCCCAAGAGCGTCCTGCAGATAGTCAATAAAGCTCAACAGCAAATTTTCCCGGGCAATGAGCAGATTGTCACACTGCCATTCAAAGCCGTAAGTGCTCTCCAGGGCATGCAGAGCCCAGATAAGCCACTCCTGCTCTGAGTTCACGTTCTCGTCCACCACGCGCAGTTTGCGGTCCAGAAAGCCGATGCGCTGATGAAGCTCAATGGGCTCTGCGCTGACCGCATCGTATCTGCTTGTCAGATACGGCGCCTCGCCGCAGGTGATCTCAAGGCGGTTTGACAGCACATAATCCTGCCAGGTCAGGCCTGCTGGAAACTTAATTCTGCCGGGCGTACTGCGCCAGCTCCTGCCCTCTTTATCCAGGCGCTGATTGAACACCTCAGCCCGGCCAAACCAGGCTTCGTCGATCACATTGTTCTGAATGTTGCACACCCAGGCCGGAGTAAAGACCTCAGCCAGCTTTTTAGTGCTGGCGGCCTGGCGTTTCTTATCCTTAAGGGCGCGCGGCTTGATTTCAAGTTCCCGGCGGTTAAGAAGAGAAGGGGTTATTTCATCCTCAAAGGAACAGCCCCACCCAAGATAATCATCGCAGGCAAAGATGATATGGCCGCCGGTGGTCTTGCCCTGCAGCAGGATCTCAAGCAGTTCAGGATAGAGCGCAAACCAGTCCTCCGCCGCAGTGCTTGTGCTCATGACTGTGCTCCTCCTGAAGATGTTCCGCTGCCAAGGTGCAGCACCTCGTCGCACCACTCAAGCCCCGTGCCGCGGTGGCTTATCATGATGACGCCGTGACGGGAGGTCAGAATGCGCTTGAGAATGCGCCGCTCCTGCTCAGCATCCAGTCCCTCCCCCGGTTCGTCCAAAAGCAGGAAAGGCGCCTTGCGCGACAGGGCGCGGGCTAAGGCAAAACGTCTGGCCTGGCCGCCTGAGAGTGCTCTGCCGTGCATGCCGATAAAGGTATCAAGGCCGTGCTCCAGAGAGCTGACAAAATCCTCAAGCTCCACCAGGCGCAGCAGTTCATGGATCTGCGCCAGAGTGATCTGCGGGTTGACTGCAGTGAAGATCTCCAGGATGGTGCCTGACATCAGGGACGGCTCCTGAAAGCAGACCGCAAACTGCTCATTAAGGCTCTGCGCCTTTAAGCTCTCCCCTGTAATGCCGTCATAGAGGATCTCACCCTGCTGCGGTTTAAGCAGGCCCAGAAGCATAAAGATAAGCGAGCTTTTGCCAGAGCCCAGGGGGCCTGTCAGGGCATAATTATTTCCGGCCTCAAACACCGCGTTGAAGTTGGTGAAAAGCTGACGGCGCCTGGTATAGGCAAAGCAGATCCCCCGGCAGTCAATGCGTGAAATGGGCCTCTCCAGCCTGTGTGCACCCTCAGTGCGCGGACTGCCGTTTAACAGCTCAAACACCCGGCCGGCACTGAGCTCAGCCTCCGGAAAGGAGATTAAAGCCAGGGCCATGGGCTGCAGACATTCAAAGGCCGACATCGCGCCAATGCACAGCATCATGCACTGCGCAGCGCTGATCTCCCCTGCAAGGAACAAAGAGCTGCCAATGACCAGCAGGGAGAGGAAACACAGCAGCGCCGCAAACATCAGCACCGCCTGATTGATGCCGTCAATCAGGGTCAGCATAAAGCGGCTTTTGCAGATCCGTGCATTGAGCTGCTCCAAACGCTCCAGCCTCGCAGGCAGGGCATTTAACACCATGAAGTCCAACAGGCCGCTGATAAAGACCGAGGCTTCATTGTTCAGGGAGAGCAGATCATCAGATACGCGCGCCGAGAACCTGCCAAAAAAGGAGGCTGAAATCAGCGGCACCACCACGCCCGCGCCGCAGAAGGCAATGAGAAAAGCAAACAAAAGCCTGAGATCAAAAGCCGCCATAATGCAGCCTGCAATAAAGCCGGTAATAAAAGCGCAGACAATGGGCATAAACTCGCGCAGATACAACAGCTCCAGCTTCTCAATATCCCCGTGCAGACGGCGCTCCAAATCAGCGCGCTGAAAGTTTAACTGCGCCTGATAATTTAGCGACAGCGCCCTGTCAAAGAGCCCTGATCTGAACTTTTCAATGATCTTAAAG